>DGYN01000098.1:11656-11902 GCA_002398405.1 Caulobacteraceae bacterium UBA5005 | reverse complement strand
CGGCGGAGCCGCTGCGCCGCCGCAGTCGCCGTGGTTCTCGGTGGGCAAGGATGGCCGTCTGACGGTTCTGTCCCCCGCCGTGGAAATGGGCCAGGGCTCGCACACCGGCCACGCGGCGATGATCGCCCATGAGCTGGACGTGCCGTGGGAAATGGTCGACGTGAAGATGGTCGACATCCAGGCCTACGCCAACCAGGTGTTCACCGGCGGCTCGCGCTCGATCGGCGGCGCCGGCGGCCAGAACGG
>DGYN01000098.1:10828-11389 GCA_002398405.1 Caulobacteraceae bacterium UBA5005 | reverse complement strand
TACACCCGCGCGCGCCTCGCCGGCTCCACGGCCCGCACCCAGTTCCTGGAAGCGGCCGCCAAACAGTGGAACGTTCCGGTCAGCCAGGTGGAAACCGCCGGCGGCAAGGTCGTCAACAAGACCACCCGCCAGGCCCTCAGCTACGGCGAACTGACCACCGCCGCGGCCGAGATCAAGCCGACCAACGTCTCGTTCCTCGACCGTCCGACCAACCAGTGCATCGGCAAGGATCTGCCGACCAAGCGTCTGGAAGAGCGGGTCACGGGCAAGGAAACCTACGGAATCGATGCGCGCGTCCCGAACATGCAGCGCGCCGCCGTCGTCCAGGCCCCGGCCTTTGGCGCGACGCTGGCTTCGGTCGACGAAGCTCCGGCCCTGGCCATCCCCGGCGTCACCAAGGTGATCAAGCTGCCGAACGCGGTGGCCGTGGTCGCCAAGGACACCTGGACCGCCTTCAAGGGCGCCCAGGCCCTGAAGCCGACCTGGACGGGCGGCTCGACCGCCTCCAACGCCCAGTTCCGCAAGGCGATGGAAGACCAGATCAAGGCCAAGCTCGCCGAG
>DGYN01000098.1:0-10659 GCA_002398405.1 Caulobacteraceae bacterium UBA5005 | reverse complement strand
AGATCAAGGCCAAGCTCGCCGAGGCGCCCGCCGCCAACGCCGCGCCCCTTCGCGCCGCCTATGACTCGGCGGCCAAGAAGGTCGAGCAGAGCTATGAACTCGAGCACGTCGCCCACGTGACCATGGAGCCCCAGAACGCCACGGTGCACGTCACCGCGGACAAGGTGTTCGTCTGGGCGCCGACCCAGGTGCCGTCCAACGTCAAGCGCGCCGCGGCGGGCTGGGCGGGCAAGCCCAACGCCGAAGTGGTGCTGGAAACCACCATGCTCGGCGGCGGCTTTGGCCGGCGTCTGGCCACCGACTATGTGGAGCAGGCGGTCCGTATCGCCGCCCAGGTCCAAGGCCCGGTGCAGATGGTCTGGACCCGCGAGGAAGACTTCACCCACGACACCTATCGCCGCGCCGTGCGCCAGACCTATCGCGCGGGCCTGAAGGAAGACGGGACGATCGACGCCTACGAAGTCCTGCCCTGCGCCACTGACAGCAATGTCAGCGGCGGCATGGGTCAGGCGCCCTACAGCGGCCTGAAGCCCGCCGTGATCACCCAGGCCGGCAACGTCCGGACCGGCATCACCCAGGGTCCCTGGCGCTCGGTGGACGAAGGCATCTCGACCTGGGGCCGTGAGAGCTTCATCGACGAATGCGCCCACGCCGCCGGTCAGGACCCGCTCGCCTATCGCATGAAGCTTCTGGGCGACAACGCCCGGGCCAAGCGCGTGCTGCAGGCCGTGGCCGACAAGATCGAATACAGCAAGAAGCGCCCGGCCAACGTCGGCGTCGGCATCGCCGTCGGCACGGGCTTCAACTCCATCGCGGCCCACGCGGTCGAGGTCGAGGTGAAGAACAACACCGTCAAGGTGCTGCGCATCGCGGTGGCCGGCGACCTCGGCGTGGCCGTGGCGCCGAACCAGGTCCGCGCCCAGTTCGAGGGCGGCACCCTGATGGCTCTGGGAACGGCGCTTTCGGAATGCCAGACCTTCGCCAACGGCAAGGCCGAGAAGAGCAACTTCGACACCTATCACGTCCTGCGCAACAGCCAGGCGCCCAAGGTCGAGGTGATCCTGCTCGACAGCCCGAGCGAAAGCGTCGGCGGCTCGGGCGAACCTCCGGTCCCGACCTTGGCCCCGGCCCTGGCGGCGGCGATCTTCAAGGCCAGCGGCAAGCGCGTGCGCTCGCTGCCGATCGAGAAGCAGGGCTTCAAGGTCGCGTAAGACGCGGGGACATGTACCTTCGGTACGTGTCCCCTCACAGACTTAGGGACGTCCGCCCCAGCGGCAACGGCCCACGGAGGGGTTAGGGGACACGTACCGCAGGTACATGTCCCCTTTCTTTTTGCGGCCCCGGCGGTAAACCAGCGCCACCTAACGACGGGGCTGAGCCATGACCAAGACGCGCACTGAGACCGACACCTTTGGGCCCCTGGAGGTCGACGCCTCCCGCTATTGGGGCGCGCAGTCGCAGCGCAGTCTGGGGAATTTCAAGATCGGCTGGGAGAAGCAGCCGCTGCCGGTGATTCGGGCGCTGGGGATCGTCAAGCGCGCCGCCGCCGAGACCAACCGCGAGCTTTCGGGGCTGGATCCCAAGCTCTGTGACGCCATCGTCGCGGCGGCCAATGAGGTGATCGAGGGCAAGCTCAACGACCACTTCCCCCTGGTGGTCTGGCAGACGGGTTCAGGCACCCAGTCGAACATGAACGCCAATGAGGTGATCTCGAACCGGGCGATCGAGATGCTGGGCGGGGAGATGGGGTCGAAGAAACCGGTCCACCCCAACGACCACGTCAATATGAGCCAGTCGTCGAACGACACCTATCCGACGGCCATGCACGTGGCGGCCGCCGAACAGGTGGTGCATGACCTCATTCCGGCCCTGAAACACCTGCACGCCGCGCTCGACGCCAAGGCCAAGGCCTGGGCGGACATCATCAAGATCGGCCGCACCCACACCCAGGACGCCACGCCCCTGACGCTCGGCCAGGAGTTTTCCGGCTACGCCATGCAGGTGGCGAACGGCATCAAGCGGATCGAAATGACGCTGCCGGCCCTGATGGAACTGGCCCAGGGCGGCACGGCGGTCGGCACGGGGCTCAATGCGCCCAAAGGGTTCGCCGAGATGGTGGCCAAGAAGATCGCCTCGATCACCGGCCTTGCCTTCACCACCGCGCCGAACAAGTTCGAGGCCCTGGCGGCGCATGACGCCATGGTCTTCACCCACGGGGCGATGAACACCGTGGCCGCCAGCCTGTTCAAGATCGCCAACGACATCCGGTTCTTAGGGTCCGGCCCCCGCTCGGGCCTTGGGGAACTCGCCCTGCCGGAAAATGAGCCGGGCAGTTCGATCATGCCGGGCAAGGTCAATCCGACCCAGTGCGAGGCCCTGACCATGGTCTGCGCCCAGGTGATGGGCAATCAGACGACCATGACGGTGGCGGGCGCCTCCGGCCACTTCGAACTCAATGTCTTCAACCCGGTGATGGCCTATAATTTCCTGCAGTCCGTGCGCCTGCTGGCGGATGCGGCGATCAGCTTCACCGACAACTGCGTGGTGGGGATCGAGCCGCGCATCGACAACATCACCAAGGGGCTGAACAACAGCCTGATGCTGGTCACCGCGCTGAACGGACGGCTCGGCTATGACGCCTGCGCCAAGATCGCCAAGACGGCCCACAAGAACGGCACGACACTGCGCGAGGAAGCGGTCGGCGGCGGCTATCTGACCGACGCCGAGTTCGATGAGGTGGTGCGGCCCGAGAAGATGATCTCGCCGGGGTGATGGGGATGAGGACCGCCGCCGTCGCCTTGATCGCGCTGATGCTGCCCAGCCTGGCCCTGGCCGGCCAGATCACCCTGTTCAACAGTTCCGGCGGGGCGGTTGAGCTGCGCGCCGTGCGCAAGGGGACGGTGACCCTTGCCGATGGGGAGGCGAAGTCCTTCCTCTATCAGGCCGAGGACGGGGATTTCCGGGTCTGGGCGGCGGGGACCAAGTGCGAATACCAGTTCGGGTTCGAGGCCAGCGAGGATGCGACGCTGCAGTTCGGCAAGGACCTGGCGCTCTACCGTTTGCCGGCCGGGGCGACAGCGGCGCTGACCGGTCCGGCGCTCGCGGCCGGGCAGCCGGCGGGGTGGCCGATGAAGGCGCTCGACAAGTTCTGCGACTAATTTATCCGGGTAATATTGACCTCTGATATTCTATCCGGGTAAATATCCGGATGAGCGAGATAAATGTCACCGCCTTTGAGGGCGCTAAGCGGGTTGCGGCCGGGCCGCTGAGCATCGTGTCCCGGACGGTGCGGCCCCACGCCAAGGCGGGCTTCCGCATCCTGATGTTCAATGACGCCACTGGCGGACAGGTCGATGTCGATTTGCGCGACGAGGCCACTGCTGAACCTGCCGCGCCGGCCAAGGCGGCGGGGCGGCCCAGGCTTGGCGTGGTTGCGCGGGAGGTCACTCTCCTGCCGCGGCACTGGGAATGGCTGGCCGCCCAGCCGGGCGGCGCGTCGGTCAGTTTAAGGAAACTGGTGGAGGAGGCGGCGCGCTCGCCCGCAGCCGCGGTGAAGGCGGCGCAGACGGCGGCCTACCGGTTCATGACGGCCATGGCGGGCAATCTGCCGGGCTACGAAGAGGCCAACCGCGCCCTCTTCGCCGCCGACGAGGGGCGGTTCCAGCAGTTCACCCAAGGCTGGCCGGCCGACGTCCGCGACTATGCCTGGACGCTGGCCGGCCCGGTTTTCCCAGATCGAGGCTAGTGCTTCTCGCGCCACTGGGCCTTGGCGGCTTCCTTGGTGACGTTGAGGTGGACGTGCTTGTCCACGTGATCGACCCAGGTGACCGGGATCAGGTGGTGCTTGAAACCGGCGCCCAGGTCGAGCTTGGAAAGTTCGATCTCGCCGCCCAGCACATGGTCGACCTTGCCGACGTGCTCGCCGTCGGACCCGACCACTTCCATATGTTCCTTGATGTCGCTGACGTTGATCATTGTGCTCTCCTCGTTGATTGTCCTTAGGTGAACAACGCCGAGCGCCTGCCGAGGTTTCCCCCATGCTGACCCTCTATCACGCCCCCCAGAGCCGCTCGACACGGATGCTGTGGCTCCTGGAGGAGCTGGGCGCCGACTATCACATCGAATATGTCGACATCGTCCGCACCGTGGTTCCGGGCGGAGCGCCGGACCCGCGCAACCCCCATCCCTTGAAGCAGGTCCCGGCCATAGCGGTGGATGGGGTGGTGCTGGTCGAGTCGATCATGCTGATGCTCTATCTGACCGACCGCTACGAGGGCTTGGCCCCGACGGTGGGCGATCCCAAGCGGGCGGAATATCTGTCGTGGCTTGGCCTCTACAACGGGATTCTGGAGCCGGTGGTGCAGGCCAAGTTCAAGGGGCCCTTAAGCCCGGTGCAGGCCGACGCCTATGCCGAACTCGACCGCCGCTGGCGGGGGGCGCTGGGGGAGGGGCCCTATCTGATGGGCGAGCAATTCACCGCCATCGACATTTTGTTCGGCAGTTTGCTGCAATGGTACCGGACCGCCATGCCGGACTATCCGGTGTATGACGAATACCTGGAACGGATCAGCCACCGCCCGGCGCTTGCCAAGGCGATGGCCAAGGACGCGAAAACCGATGGCTGAGATCGTCAACCTGAACAAGGCGCGCAAGGAGAAGGCCAAGGCCGACGCCAAGAAGAAGGCCGCCGAGAACCGGGCCGCCAAGGGCCAGACTAAAGTCTTCAAGTCACGCCTGCAGATCGAGCTGGAAAAGGCCCGGCGGGAGCTGGAAGGGCACAAGCGGGAAGATTAGCGGGGGCGTTCTTTAAATCCTCCCCCGTAGGGGGAGGGGGACCGCGCAGCGGTGGAGGGGGTCCTAAGCTGGAGAGCGCCCGGCCAACGGTCATACGGTACCGGCTTACCAACGCCTCAGGCGCGGAGAACCCCCTCCACCATGCTTCGCATGGTCCCCCTCCCCCTGCGGTGGAGGATTTGAGAGGGCCAAAGTCTCGCCAATTAACCCTCCATGGTGACGCCACGTCGCACCGGCCCTTAAAGCGCCGTTTACCAAGCACCCGGTAAATCCTGCCTAGCGGGGGCGCAAAAGTTTCCTCCGACGAGAGGGAATTGCCGGGTGAATCGGTTCCTAGATCAGTTTCGGGCTTTCGGCGTGGGCCGGATGATGATGCTGCTGGGCGTTGCGATCGGCGTCGCCATGACCCTGGCGATGGTGGTCTTCAACGTCGGCTCGGCCCCCAAGGACCTGCTCTATTCCAATCTCGACCTGAAGGAATCCGGCGAGATCGCCACCGCCCTGGACGGGGCTGGCATCAAATACGAACAGATCGGCGATGGTTCGGCCATCAAGGTCGAGCGCGGCAAGGTCCAGGAAGCCCGGCTTCTGCTGGCGGGCCAGGGCCTGCCGACCTCTTCCGGCGACCAGGGCTATGAGCTGTTCGACACAGGCAACACCCTGGGCCAGACCGATTTTTCACAGCAGGTGAACTGGCAGCGCGCCAAGGAAGGCGAGCTTGGCCGCACCATCCGGGCCATGAGCGGCGTCAGCTACGCCCGGGTGCAGCTGGTTTTGCCCAAACGCCAACTCTTCGACGAAGACCCGGCCCCGCCGACCGCCTCGGTGCTGGTCGGCTTTACCCGCACGCCTAGCCCCGATCAGGTGGAGACGGTTCAGAACCTGCTTGCCGGCTCCGTGCCAGGCCTCAAGCCCGAGCAGGTGGTGGTCGCCGACCAGAAGACCGGCAAGACCCTGGCCGGCGGCGATCCGGACAACGCCGGCGGGCAACAGGCGGCCTCGCGCCGGCTGGAGGCGGAGAGCGCCATCGAGCGCAAGGTGAAGTCCCTGGTCGAAGGCATCGTCGGGGCGGGCAACGCCCGCGTCACAGTCAGCGCTGATCTGGATCTGACCCGGGTCTCGCGCCAGGAGGAAAATTACAACCCCGATGGCCAGGTGCTGCGGTCCAATACGGCCGAGGAAGAAACCACCACCGAAGGCGGCGGCGGGGTCGGCGGCGAGGTCACGGCGGACGCCAACCTGCCGGGCGGCGATGCGGCCACCAACACGGCCGCCGCCGCGGCGGGCAGCACCAAGACCACTGAAACCAACGCCTACGAGATCTCCAAGACCGTCACCTCGACCATCATCGAGCCGGGGGCTGTGAAGAAGCTGTCGGTGTCGGTGGCGGTGAACCACGCCATGACCCCCGGCGCGGCCGGCAAGCCGCCGACCTTCACCCCCCGCGCCGCCGCCGACATGCAGAAGATCGAGCAACTGGTCCAGGCGGCGATCGGCTACGACACCGAGCGCGGCGACCAGGTGAAGGTGACCAATGTCCGCTTCGAAGGCGACCCCTTCGCCACCGGCGGCACCGAGGCCAAGGGCGGGCTGCTGGACGGGTTCGGCAAGAGCGACATCATGCGCGGCGGTGAGCTTTTCGTGCTGCTGATCGTGGCCCTGCTGACCATCTTCTTTATCGGGCGGCCGATGCTGAAAGGGCTTTCAGGCGGCTCCGCCGGCGGTGGCGGCATCCTGCCCATGCCGATCGCGGGCGGTGGAAACCTGGGCGCGGCCGGGGCTGGCGGCGGTCAGATCGCCTACGATCCGGCGAGCGGCCAGCCGCAAATCTCCGGCCCGCAGGCCTATGACAGCGGAATCGACATCGCCAAGATCGAGGGCCAGGTGAAGGCCTCGGCCGTCAAGCAGGTCTCTGAATTTGTTGAGCGCCATCCGGACGAGAGTGTCTCGATCCTGCGCAGCTGGCTCCATGAGGCGTGAGTAAGTTGGCGGGAAAGAAGGCCGTTGTCGATGCGTCTAGGCTCTCCGGTCCTGAGAAGGCCGCCGTCGTGCTCCTGTCGCTCGGCGAAGACCACATGCATCTGTGGCAGGCCCTGGACGAGGAGGAGATCAAGGAACTCAGCTCCGCCATGGCGGGCCTGGGCACGGTCTCTTCCGCGGTGGTCGAGGAACTGCTGATCGAGTTCGTCTCGGGCCTGTCGGGCTCCGGCGCGATCATGGGGTCCTTCGAACAGACCCAGCGTCTCCTCGCCAACTTCATGCCCGAGGAAAAAGTCGACGGGCTGATGGAGGAAATCCGCGGCCCCGCTGGCCGGACCATGTGGGACAAGCTGGGCAACGTGAACGAGGCGGTGCTCGCCAACTATCTGAAGAACGAATATCCGCAGACCGTCGCGGTGGTGCTGTCCAAGATCAAGTCCGAGCACGCGGCCCGGGTGCTGGGCGCCCTGCCGGAAGACTTCGCACTGGAGTGCGTGACGCGGATGCTGCGCATGGAGCCGGTGCAGCGGGAAATCCTCGACAAGATCGAGCAGACGCTGCGCACCGAATTCATGTCGAACCTGGCCAGGACGTCGAAGCGCGACAGCCACGAGATGATGGCCGAGATCTTCAACAACTTCGACCGCCAGACCGAGAGCCGGTTCATCGCCGCCCTGGAAGAACGCAACCGCGAAAGCGCCGAGCGCATCCGGGCCCTGATGTTCGTGTTCGAAGACCTCTCCAAGCTCGATCCGGGCGGGGTGCAGACCCTGCTGCGCGCCGTGGAGAAGGATCAGCTGGGCCTGGCGCTCAAGGGCTCGTCCGATGCGCTGCGCGAGATGTTCTTCTCCAACATGTCCGAGCGCGCCGCCAAGATCATGCGCGAGGACATGGAGAGCATGGGCCCGGTGCGTCTGAAGGACGTCGACGCCGCCCAGATGTCCATGGTCCAGGCGGCCAAGGACCTCGCGGCCAAGGGCGAGATCATGCTGGCCGGGGCCGGCGGCGACGATGAGCTGATCTACTGATGACCCAGGCTCCTCATCAGAGATTTGGCTTCGAGACCGTGTTTGGGGATACCGGCCACGTGGTCTCGTCCGCGCCCAGGCCCAAGCGGATGTTCACGGCCCCCGAGGTCGAGGCCATCAAGGCCGCCGCTTTCGCGGAAGGTGAGCGCTCGGTGGTCGCCGTGGCCGAGAGCCACGCGGCCGCGGCGCTCGCCGAGATCGCGGTCCATGCCGGCGCGGCGCTCGAAGCGCTCGCCAAGGTGGCGCACGACCACCGGGTGGCTTCTGCGGACCTCGCCCTGGCCGTGGCCCGCAAAATCGCCGGCTCGGCGCTGGAGCGTTTCCCCGAGGCGCCGGTCAACGCCGCCATGGTGGACCTGGCTCGCGAAATCGAGGCGGCGCCCAAGCTGATGGTCAAGGTGGCCCCGGATCTGGTCGAAAAGGTGCAGGCCTCGCTTGAGCGCACCGCCCAGGCGATCGGTTTTTCCGGGGCGATCGTCGCCCACGCTGATCCGTCTCTGCCGAACGCCGCCTTCGCCCTGGACTGGGGCGAGGGGCGCGGGGCGTTCGATCCCGAACAGGCGGCGATGCGAATCGCCGCCGCCCTTGAAGAGGCTCTGGCCGCCGAAGGCCTGCATGCCGAACCCGTAATCCCACCCCACGAGGCCGACAATGGATGACGAGAACGAAGACGCGGGCGCGCCCGCCGAGGCGGCTCCCCCCGCAGGCCTGGAGCTGAATGAGTTCGAGCCGGGCGGCGAGATGGGGGCCGATGAAAACGCCGACGACAAGTCGGCGACGGACCTTTCGCCCGTGTTCGACGTGCCGGTGAACATCTCGGCGGTGCTGGGCCGCGCCAGCATGTCGGTGGCGCAGCTCCTGCAGCTCAATTCGGGATCGGTGCTGGAGCTGGACCGCAAGGTCGGCGAGGCGATCGACATCTATGTGAACAATCGCCTGGTGGCGCGCGGCGAGGTCGTGATCGTCGACGAGCGCCTGGGCGTGACCATGACGGAAATCATCAAGGACGGAGACGTGGCGGCTTAATCGCCCACGTTTCGGAGGAGTTTAGACCATGCGGCTTTTGGTGATCGGCAGACTGAGCGGACAGCTTTCCGTGGCGGTCAAGATGGCGATGTCGACGGGGGCGAAGGTGGCTCACGTGGAGACCATCGAGGCAGGGACCCACGCGCTTCGCGCCGGGCAGGGCGCCGACCTTCTGATGGTCGATTGCGAGCTGGATATCGCCGCCCTGATCGCCGCCAACGAGGCCGAGCGCATCCGCGTGCCGGTGGTGGCCTGCGGGGTGGATGTGTCTCCCAAACAGGCGGCCGACGCGATCCGCGCCGGGGCCAAGGAATTCATCCCGCTGCCGCCCGACGCCGAGCTGATCGCCGCGGTGCTGGCGGCGGTTTCCGACGACGAGCGCCCGCTGGTCACCCGCGACCCAGCCATGCAGCAGGTCATCGGCATGGCCGACCAGATCGCCGCCTCCGACGCCTCGATCCTGATCACCGGCGAGAGCGGCGTCGGCAAGGAAGTGATGGCGCGCTACGTCCATCAGAAGTCGCGCCGCGCCCAGCGTCCGTTCATTTCCGTCAACTGCGCCGCCATCCCTGACAACCTGTTGGAAAGCGAACTCTTCGGCCACGAGAAGGGGGCCTTCACCGGCGCCGTCGCGCGCCGCATCGGCAAGTTCGAGGAGGCCGACGGCGGAACCCTCTTGCTCGACGAAATCAGCGAGATGGACGCGCGCCTGCAGGCCAAGCTGCTGCGCGCCATCCAGGAGCGGGAAATTGACCGGGTCGGCGGCGCAAAGCCGGTGAAGGTGGATATCCGCATCCTGGCGACCTCCAACCGCGACCTCGCCAAGGCGGTGAAGGACGGGACGTTCCGCGAGGACCTGCTCTATCGCCTCAACGTCGTGAACCTGCGCCTGCCCAGCCTGCGGGAGCGGCCAGCCGACATTCAGGCCCTGGCCGAGTTCTTCATCAAGAAATACTCCGCGGCCAACGGCGTCGCCGAAAAGCCCCTGGCGGCGAGCGCGCGCCAACGGCTGCTGACCCACCACTGGCCGGGCAATGTCCGCGAGCTGGAAAACGCCATGCACCGCGCGGTGCTGCTGTCGCCGGGCGCCGAGATCGAGGAATTCGCCATCCGCCTGCCGGACGGCCAGCCGCTCGTCGCGGCGACGGATGCGGTGGTCCGCACGGCTTCTGTGGCCGCCGAGACCGCCAGCCGCGCCCTTGTGGGCAGCACGGTGGCGGCCATGGAGCAGCAATTGATCCTGGACACCTTGAGCCATTGCTTGGGCAACCGGACCCATGCCTCGAATATCCTGGGCATCTCGATCCGCACCCTGCGCAACAAGCTGAAGGAATATTCGGAAGCCGGCGTCCATGTGCCGGCCCCGCAGGGCTCGGCGAGCGCGGCCTAGGCATCAAGTGGCAGACGCAACCAGCCTTCCCTATTCGTCCACCAACCGGCCCTCAGGCCGCGATGTCTGGGGCTGGGTGGCGCGCGGCGAGGTCTTGCTGTCCCTGGGCGTGATCGGGGTCATCGTCCTTCTGATCCTGCCGATCCCGGCCTTCCTTCTGGATCTTCTGCTGTCGGTGGCCATCACCAGCTCGGTCCTGATCCTGATGACTTCGCTGATGATCAAGAGGCCGCTGGAATTCACGGCCTTCCCGACGGTGCTGCTGGTCGCGACCCTGTTCCGGCTGGCGTTGAACATAGCGACCACGCGCCTGATCCTCTCCCACGGCCACGAGGGCACGCACGGGGCAGGCAAGATCATCGACGCCTTCGGCCAGCTGATGACGGGCGGATCGTTTATCATCGGGGTGATCATCTTCATCATCCTGGTGATCGTGAACTT
>DGYN01000096.1 GCA_002398405.1 Caulobacteraceae bacterium UBA5005 | reverse complement strand
GCCGCCTTAGCTCAGTTGGTTAGAGCGCTAGATTGTGGATCTAGAGGTCCTCGGTTCGAGCCCGAGAGGTGGTACCATCCCCCTTCGCTCCGAAAGAGCCTTGGGGGGACAGGTTCTTATGAGCGCAGATGACTGAGTTCACCGACTTGAAGGCGATTGTGGTCGGCGCGGGTGCGTTCGGTTCGGCGATCGCCTTTGAACTGGCGCGGGGCGGCGCGCGGGTGACCGTGGTGGACGAGCGGCCGCTGGCCCATAACGCTTCGGGCATCGCCGCCGGCATGCTGGCCCCGGCTCTGGAGTCGGCTCTTGACCCTGCCTCCATCGGACATTTTCCCCTGCTGTGCGCCGCCCGCGACCTCTGGCCGGCCTTCGCTGAGGCCTTGGGACCCACGGGGCTTGAACGATGCGGGGCGCTTCTCAAGGCGCCGCAGGCCGAGCTCGCCGGGATCACGGCCTCGCTGCAGGAAGCCGGCGCGCGGTGCGAGCGGGTGGGCGAGGCCCTGTTCACCCCCGAGGACTGGCGCCTGGAGCCCAGGCTGGCCCTGGCGGCCCTGCGCCACGCCCTCCTGCGGCGGGAGGGCTGTAGCGCCCAGGAGGGCCGCGTGGCGGCGGTGACGGCCCGCTCGGCGACCCTTGCGGACGGAACGGTGCTCGGAGGTGACGCCGTCATTCTGGCCTGTGGGTACGGCGGCCTTGGCCTCGCGCCGGAACTTTCCACCCTGACCCCCATCAAGGGCCAGCTCCTGCGCTTTCCCGACGCTCAGGTCGTCGAGGGGCCGATCCTGCGCAGCTTGGTGGGCTATGTGGTTCCAAGCCGTGACGGAGCCGTCGCCGGGGCCACGATGGAGGAGGGGAGGGATGACCTCGCCCTCAACCGTGACGCCCTCGACCGGCTGAAGGTTGAGGCCGGCTGGTTGTCTCCGGGCCTGGGTCTTGCCCGGTCCAATGGCCATGCGGGCGTGCGGGCGGCGACGCCCGATGGCTTGCCGTTGTTGGGGCGGTCACGGAACGGGGTCTATCTGGCTGCCGGCGCGCGCCGCAACGGCTGGTTGCTCGCGCCCCTGGCGGCTCAGGTCGTCATGCGGGCCATCGAAGGCCGCGTCGCGGCGGCTGATGCGATGTTTTCGCTTGGCCGCTTCTAATCCAGGTGCGCAACCAGCGTCTTGAAGGTCAGTGCACAGGCGAGCTGCTTCGCGTCGCGCGCGACCGTCATGCCACGGCGCGGAGCAGTTGCCCGGCCCATGCGGCATTTCGGCCTGGCGGCTAAGGTAGTGAACTCTTTGGGGTAAGGCCGCTCGGCGCGCATGCCGAGCCTCGTCGGCTCGCACGGTGTGTTGCAGTCGGTATCGAGCCGTTTGCGGCGATTCCGTTACGCGGCTCGCCATGGCGTCAACCGCGGGATCCAGCGCGGTACATTGGTTCGAAAACTCTCGTACTCCGCGCCGAACGTTTGCTTGAGCGTCGGTTCTTCCAACACCACCACCCAAATATGAAAAAAAAGCCAGAGTAGCGCGCCGTACCAGAGCAGACGCCCGTCACCAAACAACAACGCCTGACCAAAAATGACGGTGACGACCGCGATGTAGATCGGATTTCGCACGTAGCGATATAGGCCGGTCACGACGAGCTGTTGCGTCGGCGCGATAGGGGCGGGTGTCCCCACCCCCTCCAGTGCAAAACGAGCAAATGAATCCACAACTCCGGGCGCTCCGACGATGATCAAAATGCCGCCGAGGATGCGGGTTAGACCGACGCCTAAAAAAGCTGGCCGAAATTCCCACTGGGTGACCCACCAAGGGACGAGGCCTGCCAGCCCCAATGGCGCAATAACGAAGAACAGGGCGGAGCCCAAGACGGCAACAGCTTTCGACATTGCGTGCTCCACGACCCGGCAAGAATAGCTGAGCAAATAGGATTGCGCTTATAGCGATAGAGACTCTCTTGTGCATCATGCGCGGGGCTACTTCGGAAACTCGACCAATTGACTGCGCACGAGCTTCACAGCCTTGTCCGTTGCTTCTCGATTGTCGGCAACTGTGGCGCCTTTCTTCACGCACCCAAGGCCCTCGACAGGTGGAGCCACGGGACCCATTTCGCTGGCCAATCGGACCGCGCACTCAGCGCCATTGTCGGCGTCTTGCTGTGGCGCCTTCAACGATGACGAGAAGGGGGCGACCTGAGCGGATGATGATCTAGGGCTCGAGCATAAAGCCCATGGGGATGCGCACCTTGGCGCCCTCCACCGGCTCGCCCCCGACGGTGCGCGGGCTCATCCGGAAATAGCGGGTGGCGGACAGGGCCGCGTCGCCAAAGCCAAGGCCCTTGGGGGATTCGGTGAGCACCCGGCAGGCCTCCACCGTACCGGCCGCGGTGACGCGGCAATCCAGGGTTACCGCCCCCGATAGGCCGCGGTCCACAGCGCGCCTTGGATAAACCCGGGCCAGCTGGTCGGCGGTCGGCTTGGTCAGCCAGGAGGGGTTGCGGATCGAGGGCGGAGCGGCCGGTTCAATCGCGGTCGCTGGAGCAGGGGCCGGCGTGGGGGTTGCTTCGGCCGCTGGCGCCGCCGGGAGGGAAATGGTCTCGGTGTTTGCCGGCATGATCTCGGTCGCGTTCGACACGGGCTCATCCGGGGTGGGAACGATGGGGTCCGGGGTGGCCTTGGCCAGCGTTACGGGAAGCGTCTTGACGACGGTGACGGGGGTCAACGGCGGCGGCGCCTCGAAGACCACGGGCGGCGGTTCAAAAATCTTGGGAATTTTGAACTGGACGCCGGCCAGGTTCATCAGCATGCCGCCGCCGGCATAAAGCAGGGCGACCGCGGTAAATGCGCCCAGGGTGCGGGGCGTCATCAGCAGCCTCGGCTCCGGCGGGTCATAGAGCCGCGATAGATTGTCGTGTTGAGGGCCAAGATGGATGGCCGTCATGGCGTAGCCTCCAAACCAGCGCGCCTTTTGAAATCCTATGGCGCTTATAGGGAAAAGGTGGCCCCAGCCGCGCCAGGCGTCAAGCATTTATTGCAAAGATATTTCATCATGTCGCGGGGTCGGCGGAAAATGTAGCGGTATAGCAACATATCAATTCATTAACCATAAATCGCGACCTTGCGCCCATGCCCGTGGAGTCCATCAAGAGCGTCGTTCAGGCCGCCATACAGCGCGCGTCGGCGGTGACCGGCGTCGACTTTGGCTTTCTTATGGGCACGGCCAAGCGCGAGAGCGGTCTCAACCCCGCCGCCAAGGCGTCGTCCTCCAGCGCCTCGGGGCTTTTCCAGTTTGTCGATCAGACCTGGCTCGCGACTGTCAAATCGCATGGCGCCAAACACGGTTACGCACGCTATGCGGCCATGATCGATAGAGGTTCCGACGGTCGCTACCGGGTGGCGGGGTCAGAGGCCAAGAAGGCCGTGATGGACCTGCGTCTCGATCCGCGCGCCGCCTCTCTGATGGCCGGTGAACTTACGTCTGATAATGCGGCTTATCTGCGTGGCCGTGTGGGACGAGAACCTACCGGCGGTGAGCTCTACGTCGCGCACTTCCTGGGGCCGCAAGGTTCGGCCCGCCTGATCCAGGCCAAGGCCGCCAATCCGGCCGCCTCCGCGCCGGCCCTGTTTCCCGACGCGGCCCGGGCCAATCCCTCGATCTTCTATCGCGGCGGCCGGGCGGCTACGGTGAGCGAAGTCTACGCCAACCTCACCTCGAACCAGGCCGGCGGCGCGGCCGGCGCCCGCCCCGATCAGACAGCCTTCATCGAATACGCCTCGGCCCGCCGACTCGACCGCATCGAACAGCAGCAGGAACTCATCGACCTCGTGCTGCGCGGCTCACAGGATGCCGATAGCCTCACCGGATCGGTGATGAACGCGGCAATGCTGCGCGCCGCCGCCTACGCCAAGAACCGAGGCGGATGAAAGACTTGCGCGGTTAGATGCAGGCCTGCACTATTTTTGCAGGCATAAGTTTCCCGTACGTCACCCTGCCAAAATTCGGAAAAGCTCAGCCTTTTCTATACGGCTGTGCTCTTTTGTGATTGAATATCGATCATAACCGAGGCGCGCCCAAAGCGCCGACGATGCGCGCAGGAGGAAGAACATGTCACCAGCAAGGATGTTGGCCGCGGGGGTCGCCGCGGCGGCGGTTCTGGGCATGGGTTACGCCGGTTTCAGCATGGCGGGTTTGAGCACGGCGGTCGCTGCCGCTGACGAGCATGCGCCTATGCCGGCCAAGGTCGATAACTTCCGCCTGGCCGACCAGACCCTCGACGCCTTTGAGCTCTATCAGCTGAAGGACGCCAAGGCCGTCGTCCTGATCACCCAGATGAACGGCTGCCCGGTGTCGCGCAACATCGCGGTGGCGGTGAATGAGATGCAGAAGGCCTACGCCGGCAAGGGTGTCGAGTTCGCCATGCTGAACTCGTCCGGCCACGACACCCGCGAGGCGATCATCGCTGAGGCCAAGGAGTTCGGCTACAACATGCCGATCCTCCTGGACGTCAATCAGCTGGTCGGCGAGCAGCTGGGCGTCACCCGCACCGCCACAGTGTTTGTCATCGATCCCAAGACCTGGAAGATCGTCTACCGCGGCCCGATCGACGACCGCGTCACCTACGAGCGCCAGAAGGCCGCGGCCACCGAGACCTGGGCCAAGGACGCCATCGACAGCCTGACCGGCGGGACCGCCCGCGTGACCATGGCCGACCGTGAAAGCATCGGCTGCCTGGTGAATTTCGAAGAGCGCGACAAGCGCGAGCAGCACGCCCGCATCTCCTATTCGCGTGTCGTGGCGCCGATCATCCGCGACAAGTGCGCCGAGTGTCACCAGCCCGGCGGCATCGGACCGATGGAACTGACCAGCTATGAAAAGGTCAAAGCCTTCTCGCCGATGATCCGTGAGACCCTCCGCCTCGACCGCATGCCGCCGTTCCACGCCGACCCGAGCGTCGGCAAGTGGCACGACGACAAGAGCCTTTCGGCGACGCAGCTCAAGCAACTGGTCCATTGGATCGAAGCCGGCTCGCCGCGCGGTTCGGGCGCCGACCCGCTTGCCTCCGTCAAATGGCAGGCGCCGGAGTGGGAGCTCGGCAAGCCCGACCTCGTGCTCGACGTGCCGGCTTACAAGATCCCCGCCACGGGTATTGTGGAGTATCAGCGTCCCTGGGTGGCCAATCCGCTCACCGAAGGCCGTTGGATCCGCGCCTCGACCATCAAGGTCGGTGAACGCCAGGGCGTGCACCACATCCTGACCGGCTACATGGATCAGGTTCCGACCACTTCCCAGGTCAATGAAAGCCGCTGGGGCGCCTCGGTCGGCGGCTATGCCGTAGGCGCGGAAAGCACCATCTGGCCCAAGGACGTCGGCACCTGGCTGCCGGCTGGCGGCGCGGTGGGCTTCCAAAACCACTATACGCCGTTCGGCAAGGAGGCGACCGACAAGAGCCAGGTCGCGCTCTACTTCTATAAGAATGGCCAAAAGCCCAAGATGATGATGCGCGGGGTGACCATCCTCGACGCCACCATCACCATTCCGGCCAATACGCCGCGCCACAGGGAGGTCGCCTATCTGACCTTCCCCAAGGACGCGATTCTCTATTCGGCCTTCCCGCACGCCCACTATCGCGGGCACTCGTCCGACCTGCACATCGAGTATCCGGACGGCACCAGGAAGCTGCTGCTGGCCCTGCCGAAGTACGATTTCAACTGGCAGCGGGGCTATGAGTTCGACACCCCGGTCCGCGTGCCGGCGGGGTCGAAACTCATCGCGACCTATGTCTACGACAACTCCAAGCGCAATCCGGCCAACCCGGATCCGAACAAGGTCGTGACCTGGGGCGATCAGTCCTTCGAGGAGATGTTCTTCACCGCCCTGCGCTATCGCTGGGTGGACGAGACCACCGATAACCAGAAACCCGACTATCAGGCCGCGCTCAGCCAAAGCCAGCAGATCGGCATGATGGACGATAACATCAACGGCAAGATCGAGATGGCCGAACTTCGCGGCGGGGCGGGCAACCAGCTTCGCGGCGCCTTCGCCATGATCGACGCAAACAAGGACGGCGGTCTCGACCAGGCCGAACTTGTCGCCGCTCAGGCCGCCCTGCGCGGCGGGCGCCGGGCCGCCGCCAACTAGGGCGGAGGCGACTGTTACGAGTTTGAAGGCCGGCGGACCTCCGCCGGCCTTCTTTCTTTGTGAGAACCGCTCATATGTATCGCATGCGCCAGGGCCTGATCATCGCCGCCACCGCCACCCTGCTGGCCGGGACGGCGCTCGCCCAGGGGCTTGGCCGGGTCGAAATCGCCGGCAAGGCGCCGGACTTTTCGGTCACGGGCGCCGACGGCAAGCGCCACAGCCTGAAGGGCCAGAAGGGCAAGGTGGTGATCCTCGAGTGGACCAGCCCGGCCTGTCCCTACTCCCAGGCCCGGTACGACGACAAAACCGTCCAGACCCTGCAGCGGGATGCGAAAGCCAAGGGCATCGTCTGGTACTCGGTGAACACGAGCCGGCCCAAGAAGCCCGGCTATCTGACGCCCAAGGCGGCCCAGGCGCGGACCACCAAGGAGGGCGCGAGCCCCTCAGCCTTCCTTCTGGACAACGGCGGCAAGGTCGGGCGGCTGTACGGCGCCCGGACCACGCCGAGCTTCTTCATCGTGGGCAAGGACGGCAGGCTCCTCTACCAGGGCGCCATCGACGACGACGCCTTCGCCGAGGGCAAGGCGACCCGCAACCACGTCCGCGAAGCCATGGCCGACATCGCGGCCGGCAAGGCCGTGCGGGTGGCGGAAACGCGGCCCTACGGTTGCGCGGTGGAGTACTAGGCTCTCGGCCGGATTCTGAGGCGCGCTGTCGCCCTGGCGTAGAGCGTTCCGTCCGGACCTTCGAGGGTTCCTTCTGAGACAGCCTCGCGCTCGGTGCGCTCGATCGTGCGGCCCGTGGCGAACAGGGGGCCAATGGGCGCGGGTTTCAGGAAGTCGGTCTCCAGGCGCATGGTCACCGAGGTCAGATTCTCAGGCAGGGTCGCCAGCACCGCCACCGAGGTCGCCGAATCCAGCATGGCCGAGATGAAGCCGCCCTGCACCGAGCCATGGCGGTTGGCGAATTCGGGCTTCGCCAGGAAGCTCATGCGGACCTCGCCCTTGGCCGCATCGACGGCGATGATTTCGCGGCCGAGCAGGGTCGGGGCGGGGGGCGTTGACTCCAGGTGATAGGGAAGCGCCATGCCGCTCTGCCTAACGGCGGACCAGGCAAAGGTCTAGGCCGCCGCGCGGTCGGGCCCTTCGCCTTCGCCGGGCCTTCCGAGCGCGGCGGCGGTGAGCGCCGTATCCATGTATTCGACCATTTCGACGACTTTTTCGCCCTCGAACCGGAAGACCCAGCAATAGCGGTTGTTGTAGGCGTGGCCATCCTTGGTGGCGTGAATTCCGTGGCCCTCGATCGCCGCCAGGTCGCCGTCGACCATGATGCGGTCGGCGAACGTTCCGCCGGGCTCTTGGAAACGGGCGTGGACGGGCCGGATGCAGCGGTTCATCATGGCTTCCTTGCCCTCGTAAACGCCTGACCAGGGCGTCTGGCCCATCACGACGTAGCGGACGTTGTCGGCCAGCATGTCGACGAAGGGACGGCCGTTGCCGATGGCGGCTTCGGCATAGGCGTGGCGCAGGATTTCTCGTCTGTCGGCGGTCATTCGGCTTTCTCCCCTTTGGCGGCGAGCGATCGGGCGCCCGCGAGATGGATGGTGACGAAGGCGGCGACATCGCGTTCGAGATCGGCGACGCTCGCCGAGCGCTTGCCAACCGCGCTACCGCCGAAATACAGGGCCCCCGCGAGTTGAACGGCGGATGGGGCCAGCATCTTGTCCTCGGAAATCGCCGCGGTCAGGGCCGCGAAGTTGTCCCTGTCTAACTGCTCGAAAGCGTCGCCCGCGAGCTTGTCGGTTTGAGAGAACAGGTCCTCGGCATGAGATGAGCCGGTGACGTTGACGAACACCAGGCGGTGCTTGGCCACCAGAGCGCGGGTCAGACGCTCGTCGAGCGGCAGGGCTTCAGCCGCCAGTTCATTGGCGATGGCGCGGCGCATTAATTCCGCCATGCGAACGGCCACTGCCGTGAAGAGCTCGTCCTTGTTCTTGAAGTAGGCATAGACGGTGACCTTCGATACGGCGGCTTCCTTGGCCACCTGCTCCATGGTCACGCCGCGGAAACCAGATTTCTTGAATGCCTCCTCGGCCGCACGGATGATGCGGCGATATCGGGCGCGGTCTTCGATGACGGGTTCCGGAGGCACTGAACGAATTAATCTTAAAACGTTCAGTTTGTAAAGTCATCAGCGAGCGCCTGCTAGGCGGCGTTGGCGGCCAGATCGGGGGACGATAGGTCGGCGATGGCGCGGGCCACGGTGGCGGCGTTGATCGGCCGGCGCATGACCCCGGAGCAGCCGGCCGCGAGGCGGATCTTGGCGTCGTCCGCGTCGCCATCGATCAGGCCGAGCATCGGAGCCTGGCCCGCGGGTCCCGGCGCGGCCCGCAGCAGGCGGCCAGTCTTGGCGGCGGTCTCGGCGTCGGCATAGCCCAGGACGATGAGGTCGACCTCGCAAATCTTGACCAGCTCTCCGGCGCGGCGGGGGCTCTGGGCGTGAAGGACGCGGTGGCCAAGCTCCTCCAGGGCCGCGCGCATGGTGGCGGCCGCGAGCGCATCGTCGTCGCAGATCAGCACCTTGAGGGGCGTCTCTTCGGAGACCATGGCGAGCGGTCTGGGAGCAGCGGCCGCGCCTGCAGAGTAAGGCAGGTCCAGCCAGAAGCAGCTGCCGACGCCCGGCGCGCTGGTAGCGGCCACCTCGCCGCCCATCAGGACCGCGAGCTTTTTGCAGAGCGACAGGCCGACGCCCGCGCCGGTGGCGCCGGCGCAGGTGCGCTCGACGCGGCTGAAGGGCTGGAAGGCGGTTTCCAGTTCGTCTTCTGTGAGGCCGGGCCCCGTGTCGGCGATTTCGAAGCGGACGCGGCCTTCGCCTTCCATCCGGGCGCGGACTTCGACGCGGCCGCGGACGGTGTATTTGAGGGCGTTGCCGATCAGGTTCGACAGCACCTGGCGGGTGCGGACCGGGTCGGCGGTCACCGCGCCCTCGGCAAGCTCAGGCTCGACGTGGCCGGCGATCTCCAGGCCCTTGGCGGCGGCCAGGGGCTGATTGAGGTAGACGAGATCGCGGACCAGGCGCGCGGCGTCGATGGGCTCTTCCTTGACGGCGAGGCGGCCGTCTTCGGCGGTTTCGGAATCCAGGGTGGCGTTCAGCACCTCGATCAGGTCGCGGGAGGCGCCGAGCGCGGCATTGAGCTGTTCGCGCGACGGCGCGCGGCCCGCGCCGCCGGCCGCGGCGGCCAGGACGTGGGCGACGCCGGTCAGGCCCGAGCGGACTTCGTCGCTCAGAGTGGCGAGAAGGGCGGATTTGGATTTGGCGAGACGCTCGGCCTTGGCCAGCGAGGCTTCATTGGCTTCGGCCAGGCGGTCGCGTTCATAGCCGAGCAGGAACTGGCGCTCGATGATCCGGTTGACCACCAAGGACAGCGCCATGGCGAAGGCCAGGCCTCCGGCGGCCAGCGTGCCGGTGTGGCGGGTCTCGGGCAGGAGGAAGAGGCCGATGATCGGTCCGGCGGCGGCCAGCGGCGCTAGCGTCAGGAGCGATGGAAGCAGGGGGGCCATGAAGAAGTACATGGCCACCGCGCCGCCCGAAGCGAGGATCAGCAGGGTCTCGCGCGCCGCGCCGGCGCCCAGGGCGAACAGGCTTATTTGGCCGATGGCCATGACCCAAAGCAGGCCGCCCAGAAGATGGATGCGGGTCCGGCGCTTCACATCGCCGCTCAGCTTAGGGTCACGTCGCACGGCGCCGGCCAGGGCGTAGAAGGCGCCCCAGTTGATGGCGAAGATGGCCAGGCTCACCGTCATCAAGCCGGCATTGGCCGCGAAGGACGAGGCCCAGGCGAACATCAGCAGGCCAAACAGGAAAAAGCCCAGGGCGTAGGGGAGGAGGGCCGTCTGGGCCTCAAGCGCCTTGAGGCGCATGCTCGCGGCCCGGGAGGGGTCAGCGCCTGCCGCGGGATCCTGGAGGGGAGATGGGGGATGGATCAAGGGCAGGCGCCTTCCTACTCGCACGATGCAACCTAACCGCGCGTGGTTTCAGCCCCCTTAGGAAACGCCGTTAACGAGGGCTTTCAGTGGCCCCGAGTCTAAAGCGATCGTTAAGCTTACCCGGGCATTATCCAGCCCATCTGGGGAATACCTATGGCTACGACGCGCAGCGCCCTCACGGACGAAGACATCCGGATTCTGGTCAAGGGACCGACGGTCGACGACCGCGCTGTCGCCGCGCACAAGCTGTGCCGCTCCATCGACCGGGCCGAACTCTCAAAGGAAGACCGCGCCAAGGCCGAAGAGATCCTGCGCATCATGGCGACCGACGCGGCCGAGCTGGTGCGCCGGGCCCTGGCGGTGACGCTGCGCGCCTCCAATGTCGTGCCGCACGATGTGGCCATGAAACTGGCGGCGGACGTCGAGAGCGTGGCGCTTCCGATCCTCAATTTTTCGCCGGCCTTCACCGACGAGGATTTGGTGCAGATTGTCCGGCTGGGCGATCCTGTGCGCCAGGTGGCGGTGGCCAAGCGGCCGGTGCTGTCGGAGACCGTCACCACCGTGATCGTCAGCGAGGCCGTGGAAAAGGCCGTCGAAGTCGCCTGCTCCAACGATAACGCAAAGTTCGCTGAACGCTCGCTGCAGGCCTGCATCGATCGCTTCGCCAAGTCAGAGCATATCCTGCAAGCGGTCGCCTATCGCCGCGTGCTGCCCTTGGCGGTGACCGAGCGGCTGGTGCAGATGGTCGGCGACCAGGTGCGCGAGCACCTGGTGGCGCATCATGCCGTCTCACCGGAGACCGCGCTGCAGCTGGCCTTGGGCGCCAAGGAGCGGGCGACCATCGACCTGGTCGATCAGGCCGGCCGCGCGGCGGATGTGAAGAGCTTCGCCTATCACCTGAACAAGGCCGAACGCCTGACGCCCTCGCTGCTGCTGAGGGCCTTGGCGCATGGGCATATGGCGTTCCTGGAACATGCGATCGCCGAGCTGTCGGGCGTGCCGCATCACCGGACCTGGCTGATGGTGCACGACGCCGGGCCCCTGGGGCTGAAGGCCATCTATGAGCGCGCGGGTTTGCCGGCGCGGCTGTTGCCGGCGTTCAGGGTTGGGGTGGATGTCTACCACCAGCTGGAGCGGGAAGGCGGGCTTTCGGACCGCAACCGGTTCCAGGAAAAGATGCTCGAGCGTTTCCTCACCCAGCCGCAGCCGGCGACGCGGGAGGACATGGATTATCTGATGGATAAGCTCGACCGGGTGCGGCGGGAAGTGCGCGACATGAAGGTTGCGTGATTTTACACGACTTCAACCAGCCGGGGCGGCAAAGACCAATCAGAAGTTGAAATCAAAAACCCCCTCACGCGGAGCGGGAGGGGGTTTAGACGCTACTCTACGCTACAGTCTGACCCGGGTTAGCCCAGGAATTCCTTGACGCGGCCTTCCAGTTCCTCGGCCAGCATGCGGCCGATGGGGTTGGAGGCGTCCTTGATGCTGTCTCGGACACAGGCCTTGATGGCGTCGATGTGGCCATCGATGATGTTCATGGGCGCGGCAAGGCGCGTGTCGGGATCGTCGATCATCTTGCAGAGCGACCCGGCGATGCGGGTGATCAGCGGAAATTCGTAAGTCGTGCCAAGGCCCTTGAGGTCGTGGGCGCGCAGATAGAGGTTCTCGGCGGTCTCCGAACTCCAGCCCTCGGCCTTGATGCGGGCGCGGGCGGCTTCCAGCTTGGTGATCTCGTCCGCCAGCCACTCGGCGAAATTCGACGACAGGCTCTTGAGCGCGGCTTCGGCCTTGGCGATGGCGGTGGGGTCGATCCCCCCAAAGCGGCCACCGACCTTGAGCTTTAAGGTGTTCGGCACTTGGATCACCTGCCCTGTCTGTTGCGACATATCAAACTCCCCGGCGCCCTCTCCTTCAGGCGCGTTCTTTGGTCACAATGCCCAATCGATGTTAATAATGCGTGAGGCGCGGTGCGGCCGTTTGGCGCAGCTAATTGGAAAATTGTTCCGTCAATACACGCTCTTCCAGGGAGCGGCCGGCGTCGAACAGCATGGTTAGGCTCGTCTCGCGATCCTCGGCGACGTGAACCTCGACGACGTCGCGCACCTCGAGATTGTCGGCCACGGCGCTGACCGGACGTTTGTCGGCCTCAATGACTTCGAAGGTCACGCGCGCGTCGTGCGGCAAGAGGGCCCCGCGCCAGCGGCGGGGGCGGAAGGCGCTGATGGGGGTGAGCGCCAGGACCTTGGCGTTCAACGGAATGATCGGGCCGTGGGCCGAGAGATTGTACGCGGTCGAGCCGGCGGGCGTGGCGATCAGGGCGCCGTCGCAGACCAGCTCCTTCATGCGCACCTTGCCGTCGATGGACACCGCCAGCTTGGCCGTCTGACGGGTCTGGCGCAGGAGGGAGACCTCGTTGATGGCCAGCGCCCGGTGCTGTTTGCGGTTCTTGTCGATGGCGACCATGACCAGGGGGTGGATCACCGCCCGCTCGGCGCCCTCGATGCGGCTGATCAGGTCTTCCTCATTGAAGTCGTTCATCAGAAAGCCGACCGAGCCCCGGTTCATGCCGTAGATCGGCGGGGCGTTGTGGATCTCGCTATGCAGGGTTTCGAGCATGAACCCGTCGCCGCCGAGCGCCACGATGACCTGCGCCTCGGCGGGCGGGACCTCGCCATAACGCGCCGCCAGCCGGTCGCGGGCCTCGACCGCGTCGGGGCGGTCGGAGGCGACAAAGGCTAGACGCGGGGCGGGTTTGGCCATTTGGGGAAGAAGCGGGTTTCAGGGGGGGATGTCAAATGGCTGTTTTCTTTCCCTCACCTTCGTCAGAAGGGGAGGGTGGCGAGCGCAAGCGAGACGGGTGGGGCAGGCCCTTCGGTTAGCGCGTCCGGATGCATGGGGCTCTCCCACCCGCTTCACCGCGAAGCGGTGAAGCCCCCTCCCCGCGCTTGCAGCGCGCGGTGAGGGAAAAGCCGTAGCTACGCCGCGACGCCCCGGCGCAGGGCCATGACGGCGAGTTCTGGGTCGGCGGAGACGAAGGCGCTCATGGCGCGGCGGCCTTCTTCGACGCCGCCGCCGGGGCGCTGGCGGTTCAAGTCGCGGACCAGGTGCAGGACTGTTGGGAAGGCGCTCTGGTCGACGCCGGCGGCGGTGCAGGCGAGCGCCAGAAGGTCGGGCTTGTCGGAATTGACGGCGGTCTCGATGGTCTCCATCGGGACGCCGATGAGTTCGCCGAGCGCGGCGCAGAACAGACCGAGGCGTTGATCGCGCAGGGACTTGATCAGATAGCCGGCGCGAAGCTGCCCCGAGGCGTTGAGCTTGGCCACCAGGCGCTTTTCCATTTCGCGGCGGTCGGCGTCGGCCCCGACCACGCTGGCCACGGGCGCGCGGTTGGCGGCCTGATTGGGCGCCTGGGCCGAGTGGACAGCCTTGGCGATTTCCTTGTCCAGGGCGTCGGCGTCGACGCGGAAGCGCGAGACGATGGCCGAGCGCAGGGATTGGCCGACCCAGACATAGAGCCGTTCGGCCATTTCGTTGGTCAGGCGCGGGTGGCGCACCAGCGGCGAGCGCAGGGAGGCGACATCCTTGGCCGCCGCGATCAGGCCCTGCATGGCCTTTGGCGAGATGTCGGCGGTGTCGTTGCCGGCCAGAGCGGTCATCACCGCGGGGTCGGCCTGCTTCAGGATGGCCTCGATGACCTGCTCGCCGATCTGCGGGCGGGCAGCGACTTCGATCTGGTGCTCGATGGTGGCCATGGCCATGACCCGGACCAGGTCATCGTCCTTGAGAACGGGGCTTTGGGCGATGATCGGGCGGGCGATCTCAATCTCGTCGAGGGCCAGGACATTGACGAGCGCATAGGGCGCCCAGGAGGCGTCGGCCAGGCGCTCGGACAGGGCCTTTCTGATCTCGCGCTCGGCGTTGGAGACCAGATTGAGGAAGATGGTGTTCATCAACACCTGGACGTTCTCGTCCTCCAGGCCTTCGCCGTTGCTCTGGGCGGCGAGGTCGGCGATGCCCAGCATCAGGCGCTCCCGGTCGGCCCGGTCGCGGCTTTGCGCGAGCAGCAGAAGATCGTTGGTGCGGATAGCGGTGGCCACGGAACACTCCCCGAATTGGGGGCATCCTGCCGCAAAGCCAGTTAAGAATAGCCTTAAGCGCCCGTGCAAATGGCGCTCTAGGACTTCCTGACGAACTCGGCGCGCAGCACCAGGCCCTTGATCCCGTCGTACCGGCAGTCGATTTCCTGGTCATCGCCGGTCAGGCGGATGGAGCGGATGACCGTGCCCCGTTTGAGCGTTTGCCCGGCGCCCTTGACCTTGAGGTCCTT
>DGYN01000008.1:18390-18909 GCA_002398405.1 Caulobacteraceae bacterium UBA5005 | reverse complement strand
CCCGCGCCTCCAGAGCCCAAGGCGCCGTCAACGGACGCCTTCGCCTTCAAGGCGCCCCCAGCCGCGCCCCCAGCCGCGCCGACGCCCGCCGCCACCGTTGAGCCGGTCATCGCCCTGCCGCCGCCGGCGCCGGTGGAGATCGCCACGGTGGCGCCCGCGCGCTCGGCCGTGCCGGTCCCGCTGGGCTCGACGCCCTATCCCAGCGCGCCCCGCTGCGTGATCTTGAAGGAACAGACCGCCCTTCAAAGGTCCGCCGCCCAGGTCGCTTTTAACGACTGCCCTTACCGCGTGAACTACGCCTGGTGCGTCGATGGCGGGAACAATCCGGCCCTGGAATGCGGCGGCGCCCTAGTCGCCCGGGGAGCCGGCCAGGTCGCGGGACGCGCCAACGCCCCGAGCACCTATCCGGGAAGCGCCGGCCGGCTGCAGATCTTCGCCTGCCGGGCGCCCGGCATCGCCAAGATCCGGGAGGTCGGCGGCCGCTATGAGCACGAGTGCCTGGGCCCGGCGATCGAAGGC
>DGYN01000008.1:18001-18161 GCA_002398405.1 Caulobacteraceae bacterium UBA5005 | reverse complement strand
GCCTGGGCCCGGCGATCGAAGGCGCCGCCGCCTCCCTGCCCAGGGTGGGCGACCCCAAGACCCTGCCCAAGCTTCGGCCCACGAGCCCGTAGAAGCAGGCGGCCAAACCCGGAGCGCAGGTCAAATCCTCCATCGTATGGTGGGACAATCCCATTTGTCT
>DGYN01000008.1:0-17743 GCA_002398405.1 Caulobacteraceae bacterium UBA5005 | reverse complement strand
AGAAGGTGGCCCCGTAGGGGCCGGACACTCGGGCTCCAACAGCAAAAGAGCTTGAGCCATCAACCGCCGGAACTTCCCCTCATCCGGCGCGCCCTGGGTCGCCGCACGACCCGGTGGGGGTGGACGAATAAAAAAAGGGCGGCCCCTTTGCGAGGCCGCCCTTCCTGTCATCAGACCCGTAGGGTCCTAGCGATAGTAGCTGTAGTAGTCGTCACCGTAGCCGTAGCCGAACTCACGGCCGCTTTCGCGCTCAAGCATCACCTCGAGGCGGTCGGCGCGGTTTCTGAGTTCGATCCGCTCGGGGCGGGTCAGGCCATTCACCGAGTAGCGGCCTTCCAGACGGGCGAGTTCCCGCGACTGGGCGCGCAGATAGCTGGCGTCCGAGCCGCGCAGCCAGCCGTTGCGGATGGCGCGGTCGACACTGGCGACCAGCATGGAAACGCGGTTGCGGATGCCGCCGCCGTTACGGCCCCAGCCGTCATTGTCGGCCCGCTCAATGCGGATCCGCGACGACAGAAGGTCGAATCGGCGGTTCAGGTCATTGCGCTCGATATTGGTCAGACCCGGGTAGGAGGCGCGGTAGTCGGCCTCCAGACGGGCGAGCGCGTAGAAGTCGGAGCGTAGAACATCCGCCTCGGTCCTGGTCAGTTGTCCAGAGCGTATCCCGGCGTCAATCCGGTTGAACAGACTATTCTGGCGCTCATTGATGGTCTGCGCACTGGCAACCGCAGGAATAGTTGCAGTAAGCGCGGTGGCGGCAAGAAGTGATAGAGCCGTGCGTTTCATAGCTAAGTTCCTTTCGGGCTTGTCCTTGACGCTCAGCCTGCTTGGCGAACGTCATTGAGAACATCTTGATAGCTGGGGAATGAAACGCATCTGGGCCGAATCGGTTGTCGCCGGTTCAACCAAAAACTGTGGCCCCGCTTCATTTTTTCACTGGCTATTTATCTCACCCCCCCTATACGGGCCGCGGGCCACGCCCTCCCAACGGGGCGCTGCTCATCTGTAAGGATGGGAGACATCATGAATACGACCACCAAGCCCGCCATGCGGCCGGCTCGCCCTGAATTCTCTTCCGGCCCGTGCGCCAAGCGCCCTGGATGGGACCCCCAAAATCTGAGATCCGCCGTCCTTGGCCGCTCGCATCGCAGCAAGCTCGGCAAGGCGCGGCTGAAGGAAGCCATCGACCGCACGCGGGACGTGCTCGAGGTCCCGGCCGACTATCTGATCGGCATCGTCCCCGGCTCCGACACCGGCGCCGTCGAGATGGCCATGTGGTCGATGCTTGGGGCCCGTCCCGTCCAGCTGCTGGCCTTCGAAAGCTTCGGCAAGGACTGGGTGACCGACGTCACCAAGCAGCTCAAGCTCGACGCCGAGGTCCTTTCCGCCGGCTACGGCGCCCTGCCGGACCTGACCAAGGTCGATCCTGCGAAGGACCTGGTCTTCACCTGGAACGGCACCACCTCGGGCGTGCGCATTCCCAACGGCGACTTCATCAGCGATAAGCGCGAAGGCATCACCATCTGTGACGCCACCTCGGCGGCCTTCGCCCAGGACCTGCCCTTCGACAAACTCGATGTGGTGACCTTCTCCTGGCAGAAGGCCATGGGCGGTGAGGGGGCGCACGGCGTCCTGATCCTCTCGCCCCGCGCCGTCGCCCGCCTGGAAAGCTACACGCCGGCCTGGCCGATGCCGAAGCTGTTCCGCATGACCAAGGCCAATAAGGAGGGGGGCAACAAGGTCAGCCTCGACATCTTCGAGGGCGCGACGATCAACACCCCCTCCATGCTCTGCGTCGAGGACTATGTGGACGCGCTCAAGTGGGCCGCCTCGATCGGCGGCTTCGCCGAACTGAAGCGCCGGGCCAACGCCAATCTCGGCGTCATCGCCGCCTGGGTGGAAACCACCCCCTGGGTCGAGTTCCTGCCGGAAAACGAGGCGATCCGCTCCAACACCTCGGTGTGCCTCAAGGTTGTCGACCCCCGCGTCACCTCCCTGTCGGAGGACGGCCAGGCCGACTTCGCCAAGAAGCTCGCCTCCCTCCTCGAAAAGGAAGGTGCGGCCCTGGACGTCGGCGGCTATCGCGACGCCCCTCCCGGTTTGCGGATCTGGTGCGGCGCGACGGTGGACACTTCCGACCTCGACGCCCTCACCCCCTGGCTCGACTGGGCCTTCGACCAGACCGTCTCTGAGCTGACCGCGGCCTAAGCCGATGTTCGAGCCCAGGAATGATCTGGAGCGGCTGCTTATGGCGGCCGCCAAGGACCCCGACGCGCGCCCGGCCTTCATCGACGCCGCCCTGGCCGGTGAGCTGGCCGTGGCCACCCAGAGCCGCGATCAGGGCGCCCCGCCCGTCGGCGTCCCCCTGCAGGACGGCCGCGTCGCCGCGGCGGTCTTCACCGCGCCCGAGCGGGTGGCCGAGGTCTTCGGTCCCGAGCCCGGCGTCCTCCTGGGCCCCGCGCGGCAGGTGCTGCATTGGCTGCGCAACAATCCCGTGGTGCTCAATCCCGGCACGGCCTACGGCGTCGTCTGGTCGCCATCGGACCTGGAGATGATGCTCGATGGCGTCGAGACCCAGGTGATCACCAAGGACACCAAGGTCATGCTCCGAATGCCCGCCGAGCGGCCCGACGGGCTGATCGACCAGCTGACCAAGGGCCTGACCAACGGCGACGCGGTCTCCGAGGCCTATCTGATGCTGGCCCACCGGTCTGACCAGCCCGAGCCTACCCTGATGCTGGGCATCGCCCCCGCAAGGTCGTGGGACGAGGCCATGGCCGCGGTCACCAAGGCCCTCACCGGTTTCGAGTTCGGCGATATGCCGCTCGACCTCATGCAACTCGACGATAGCCCGCTCAGCCAGACCCTGCGCACCGGCATCGTCATCGTCCAAAAATCCTAGAAAGAGGCTTCCCTCCCATGCCCAAGGTTCTCATCGCCGATAAACTGAGCCCCGCCGCCGTCGACATCTTCAAGCAGCGCGGCGTCGACTTCGACATCAAGGTCGGCCTCACCAAGGAAGAGCTGATCGCGGTGGCCGGCGACTACGACGCCTTCGCCATCCGCTCGGGCGCCAAGATCGACAAGGACGTCATCGCGGCCGCCACCAAGCTGAAGGTCATCGCCCGCGCCGGCATCGGCGTCGATAACGTCGACATCCCCGCCGCCACCGCCAAGGGGGTGATCGTCATGAACACCCCGTTCGGCAACTCGATCACCACCGCCGAGCACGCCATCGCCATGATGTTCGCCGTGGCCCGCGACCTTCCCGCCGCCGACGCCTCCACCCAGGCCGGCAAGTGGGAAAAGAGCCGCTTCATGGGGGTCGAGCTGACCGGCAAGACGCTGGGCCTGATCGGCGCGGGCAATATCGGCTCGATCGTCGCCGACCGCGCCCAGGGCCTGAAGATGAAGGTCGCGGCCTACGACCCCTTCCTCTCGCCTGAGCGCGCCGTGGAGATCGGTGTCGAGAAGGTCGAGCTGGAGGATTTGCTGGCCCGCGCCGACTTCATCACCCTGCACACCCCGCTCACCGACAAGACCCGCAACATCCTGTCGGAAGAGAATCTCAAGAAGACCAAGAAGGGCGTCTACATCATCAACTGCGCCCGCGGCGGCCTGGTCGATGAAGCCGCCCTGCGCAAGCTGATCGACGAGGGCCATGTGGCCGGCGCCGCCTTCGACGTCTTCTCCGCCGAGCCCGCCAAGGAAAACCCCCTGTTCGGCTCGGACAAGGTGGTGGCCACGCCGCACCTGGGCGCCTCCACGGTCGAAGCCCAGGAAAACGTCGCCCTGCAGGTCTCCGAACAGATCAGCGATTACCTCCTGACCGGCGCGGTCACCAATGCGCTCAACAGCCCCTCGGTCAGCGCCGAGGAGGCCCCGCGCCTGAAGCCCTTCATCGCGCTCGCCGAAAAGCTCGGCGCCTTCGCCGGCCAGATGGTCGACACCGGCGTCAAAGCCATCGACATCGCCTTCGAGGGCGCGGTCTCCCAGCTCAACACCAAGCCCCTGACCAGCGCGGCCCTGGCCGGGATCCTGCGGCCCATGCTCTCCGAAGTGAACATGGTCAGCGCGCCCGCCGTCGCGAAAGACCGCGGCATCACCGTCTCGGAGAGCCGCCAGGAGGTCTCGCCGGTCTATGAAAGCATCGTCCGCATCACCATCACCACCGAGATGGGCAAACGCTCCTTCGCGGGCAGCGTGATCGGCGGCGGGCCGCGCATCGTCGAGGTCAAAGGCATGGACCTGGACGCCGCCTTCATCCCGGCCATGCTCTACGTCAACAACCTCGATAAGCCCGGCTTCATCGGCGCGCTGGGGGCTTTGCTGGGCGAAGCGGGCGTCAATATCGCCACCTTCAACCTCGGCCGCCGCTCGGCCGGCGAAGACGCCATCGCCCTGGTGGGCGTCGACCAACCCGCCAGCGAAGCGCTGCTTGCCAAGGTCGCGGCCCTGCCGCAGGTGAAAGAAGTGCGGGCCCTGACGTTCTGATCTCCTCCCTCCCCTTTATGGGGAGGGACAGACCGCGCAGCGGTCAGGGTGGGGGAGTCGGGTGGCAATCACCGGCGTCTGAGCAAGCTTCCCACTTCCCCACCCGGCTCCCTGCGGGAGCCACCCTCCCCATAAAGGGGAGGGAATTGAGCGGACCCTTTGCCTTCCCCGCGCTTTCATGCATAAGGCCGCGGGAAAGAGGCCAAGGCCGATTTCCTAATAGTTTGAGCTGTCGAAGCCGCCCGGACCTCCGGGCGGCCTTGGCGCGCGCGAGGAGCATCCGCTTTGGCCAACGTCACCGTGGTCGGCGCCCAGTGGGGCGACGAGGGCAAGGGCAAGATCGTCGACTGGCTGTGCGACCGCGCCGATGTGGTGGCGCGCTTCCAGGGGGGCCATAACGCCGGCCACACCCTGGTGGTCGACGGCAAGGTCTATAAGCTCGCCCTGCTGCCGTCCGGCGTGGTGCAGGGCAAGCTCTCGGTGATCGGCAACGGGGTGGTCGTGGACCCGTGGCATCTCATTGGGGAGATCGCCAAGATCGAAGCCCAGGGGGTGACGATCAATCCCAAGATCCTGGTCATCGCCGACAACGCCTGTCTGATCCTCCCCGTCCACCCCGAACTCGACGTCGCCCGCGAGGCGGCCGCCTCCGGCAATAACTCCAAGATCGGCACCACCGGGCGGGGCATCGGCCCGGCCTATGAGGACAAGGTCGGCCGCCGCGCGATCCGGGTCTCCGACCTTGCCGACGCCGATGCCCTGGCCGCTAAGATCGAGCGCCTGCTCTCGCACCACGCGCCCTTACGCAAAGGCCTGGGCCTTCCCGCCGTCGATCCAGCCGCCCTGCTGGCCAGCCTGCTGGAGATCGCCCCCAAGATCCTGCCCTTCGTCCAGCCCGCCTGGCGGGTGCTCGACCAGGCTCAGAAGGCCGGCAAGCGTATCCTCTTCGAGGGGGCCCAGGGGGCGTTTCTCGATGTCGACCACGGCACCTATCCCTTCGTCACCTCGTCCAACACCGTGGCGGGGCAGGCGGCGGCGGGAAGCGGCCTTGGGCCCAAGGGTGCGGGCTATGTGCTGGGCATCGTCAAGGCCTACACCACCCGCGTCGGCGAAGGCCCGTTCGCCTGCGAACTGTTCGACGAAGTCGGGACCCACCTTTCCACGGTCGGCCGGGAAGTGGGGGTCAATACCGGGCGTCCCCGCCGCTGCGGCTGGTTCGATGCGGTGCTGGTGCGCCAGTCGGTGGCCATCAACGGGATCGACGGCATTGCGCTCACCAAGCTCGACGTGCTGGACGGCTTGCCGGTCCTGAAGGTCTGCACGGGCTACGACATTGACGGCCAGGTGTTCGACCACCTGCCCGCCAGCCTGAAATCCCAGGCCGCCGCCAAGCCGATCTATGAGGAGATCGAAGGCTGGTCGCAATCCACCGCCGGCGCCCGCTCCTTCAAGGATTTGCCCGCCAACGCCGTCAAATACGTCCGCCGCATCGAAGAGCTGATCGGCGCCCCGGTAGCCCTGCTCTCCACCAGCCCGGAGCGCGACGACACCATCCTGATGCGCGATCCGTTCGTCTAGCGCGTCTCGGTCAGACCCGACGGTTCGGTGATCTGATAGCCGGCCGCCTGCAGCTGCTGCACCACCCCACCTTTCGCCACCATGGAATGGACGGGGATACCGGCCACCACCACCTCGACGCCTGGCTGCGCCACCGCCGCCTCGATCTCGCTCACATAGCGGTTCAGGATCTCGGCGTTGGGCGCGGCGCACCGCCACCAGCGGTCGCCCCTCGGCCCAGTCAAGGCGCCGCTGATTTCCCCCACGGCCCAGGCGTTGGCAGCCTTGCGATAGGCCTCTGGCCCAGCCTCGACAGCGTCCAAAACGGTGGACAGACAGGCAAGCTGGGTCTCGATGTTCACAGGCCCGACGGGCCCGTGCAGGCCGGTGTCGACCTTACGGGTGAAGATGTGCCGGGCCGCTTGCGAATTATAGCCGCGATAGCCTGCGTCCCAGTCCAGATCCGCCTTGGCGCGCAGGTCTTCGGAGAGCCGGGCGGCGACAGTGAGCGGATTGACCCGCGCGTAGCGGGTTTGCGGTTGACCAAGGGCGACCCTCGCCGCCTCCAGCCGGCGTTTGAGGTCTGGCGGCAGGACGGCGTCCAGGTTGAAGCGCTTTTCGTCGATGTCGGTCTTGTAGGCGGCGGGCAGGATGATCCGCTGGGCCCGGTCCATGCGCCAGCCGATCAACTTCTGATCCCAGGAAAGGTCCTGCGGCACCGTGGTCGGCAGTCCCAGGATATAGACCGTCCGCCCGTTCTTCTCGGCCTTCCACCAGGGGGGCCCCTTTAGAAAGGCCGCGGCGGTCAGGCCCTCGACCACGGTGGCCTCAGGGTCGGCAGGGACCTGGGCCGCGGCGGGGGCGGCGAGCAGAACGGCCGCCAGGAAAGCTAAAAGCCTACGCATTATCGGCCCCTAGCAGAGGATGAGGGCCAAATCGGGGAAGCTTGGCCCTGCGCGCTTCGGTCGCGGTCCGCGGGGGATCCTGTAAGGCGGCGTTTACGCCTGCCGCCCTATGATCTGGGCTTCGACTAGGGCGTTCGACTTGAATCTCAACGACACCACCAGCCTTCGCCGTTTCGCCCGCCACCTCGAGCGGGTGCTGATCGTCGAGCCGCAACCGGCCTCGGCGCGGCTGTTGACGGAGTTGCTCAAGGACCTGGGCGCGGCGCGCGTCTATGTCGAGCCGACCGCCTTCAAGGCCATGGCGGTCGCCAAGTCGGAAGAGCCCGACGTCATCTTCACCGAGTTTTCCGGCCCCGGCCTGGACGGCCTGGTCTTCACCCGCCAGCTGCGCCGCTCGGACTTCCGCTGCCGCAAGGCGCCGGTGATCATGGCGACCTCCGAAGCCACCGCCGCGGCTATCATGGGGGCCCGCGATTGCGGGGTGCACGAGTTCCTGCGCAAACCGTTCAATCTGAAAGACCTGGTCCGCCGCATCGAGGCGGTGACCTTGAAGCCCCGCGACTGGGTGGAAGCGGTGCAGTACGTCGGCCCGGACCGCCGCCGTTTCAACTCGGGCGACTACAAGGGCCCCAAGAAGCGCAAGGCCGACGCCGCCGCCGACACCCACGCGATGCGCATCGAGCAGGCCCTGCGGATCGTCAAGTCCGCCCTGCCGGCCATCGCCAGCGACCCGGCCCAGGCCATGCGCGCCATGATGGCCCAGGCCGAGAACCTGACCAAAACCGCCGTCGACATGGGCGATACGCGCCTGGCCACCGGCGCGGCGGCCCTGACCAGCGCTCTGAAGACCTGCGCCGCCCAGGGAAGGCTCGACCGCCAGGCGCTCGAGGCGGTGTGCCAGCCGTTGTGGGCCTACCTGCCGGCGGGCGACGTAAAGGCGGCCTAAAGGCTTTCCGGCAGGGTCATGATGGCCTTCAGCGGCGCGCCCTCGATCATCGCCCGAAGCGGCGCGGTGTCGGCGTAGACGATCTCCTCGATGATCAGCCCATCCTTGACGGTCAGCCGGTCGACCCCGGTCATGCGGATCAGCGCGTCCCCATAGCGGTTGGTGGTCAGCCACTCGACGACGATTACGTCATCGCGGTGGGTCCAGCCGATCATCTCCCAGGTCAGGTGCGGCGCCTGGGCGGCCGTGATGTCACACAGGGCGCCGATCTCTCGTCCCTCGATCACCCGGTCGGCGTAGGGATAGTGAAGCTTGCCGTCTTGCCGCCAGAGGTGTTCGCCCCGGCCGCGGGAGCGGGCCCGCGCAAATTGTTCCACGAACGACGTCGCTTCATCCTTTGTCATGATCGCCTTCCCTGCGTTGATGGCGCGGTCGTAGGCGTTCGGGCTGCATCTGGCTGGCGGCATTCGGCCCTCATCATCCAAAGCGGTTGCGCTTGCCGCGCCGCGCCGCCATCTATGGCCCATGTTCATCCAGACCGAAGCCACCCCCAACCCGGAGGTGCTGAAGTTCATCCCCGGCCGTGAGGTCACGGGCTCGGGCACGCGCGAATACCGCACGGCGGCGGAGGCCAAGCCCTCGCCGCTGGCCGCCGCCCTGTTCGACATCGTTGGGGTGACGCGGGTGTTCTTCGGCCCGGACTTCCTCACCGTCACCAAGCAGGCGGAATTCGAGTGGAAGCACCTTAAGCCGCCTGTGCTGGCCGCGATCATGGATCACTATGTGTCGGGGGCTGCGACGCTCGACAGCGGCGGTTCGGACGAAGCCCATTCGGACACAGCCTACGAGGGCGACACGGCCCAGATCGTGGCCGAGATCAAGGATTTGCTGGACACCCGCATCCGCCCGTCGGTGGCCCAGGACGGGGGCGATATCCTGTTCGACCGCTATGAGCCGGACACGGGCGTCGTATGGCTGCAGATGCGCGGCGCCTGCTCGGGATGCCCGTCATCCTCGGCGACCCTGAAGTCCGGAGTCGAAAACATGCTCAAGCACTATGTGCCCGAGGTGACGCGGGTGGAGCAGACGCTCTGACCGCGGCCTTTGACGACGACGCGCTCGACCAGCTGTTCCGCGAGGCGCGCAGCTACAAGCGCTTCGCCCCGGACCCGGTCCCCGAGAGCACGCTGAAGGCCATTTACGACCTCGCCAAGTTCGGCCCCACGGCGTCCAACTCCAGCCCCGGCCGATTTGTGTTCCTGGTTTCCGAAGAGGCCCGCCAAAGGTTCGCCGCCCATGCCGAACCCGGCAATGTCGCCAAGATCATGAGCGCGCCCTGCGTCATCCTGGTGGCCTATGACCTGGATTTCCCCGACCATATGGCGCAGCTGCGCCCCGATGCGCCGGGCGCCACAGGCTGGTGGCCGACCGAAGAAGGCCGCTCCTATGACGGCCTGAGAAACTCAGCGCTGCAAGGCGGCTATCTGATGCTGGCGGCGCGCGCTCTGGGCCTCGACATCGGCCCGATCGGCGGCTTTGACCGCGAGGCGGTGGATAGGGATTTCTTCCCCAGCGGCCGCATCAAGTCGAACTTCATCATCTGCCTGGGAACCGGGACGACGGAAAAGCTGCATCCCCGACAGCCGCGGCTGTCGTTTGATGAGGTGGCGCGAATATTATGAGCGTCACCCCCCGACTTGTTCCGGGGGCCGGGTGCTGGCCCAAACTATGTGCCTGAAATTGTCCGCCATCTGAGCGGCGGATCCTCAGGCCCCCGGAACAAGTCCGGGGGTGACGGGTGCTAACTTGCCGGCGGTTGGGGCCCCTTGTCCTCGACCAGCTCGATGGCGACCTTGTCGGGGCCTTCGATGAAGGCGATCTTGGTGGTCGCGTTGAACTGGCGGGGCTCCAGGGTGAACTTCACCCCCGCGGCCTTCAGGGCCGCGGCGGCCTTGTCCATATCGGGCACCGAGATGCCGATGTGGTCGTTGACCGAGCCCCGGGTCGACTGCAATTCAGTCACCCCCGCCCAGTCGGCGGCGTAGGCCTTCTTGGCGTACTCGACCGGGTAGATGATCATGTTGACGTTGTCGAAATTGATCGACGCCGACGGGCCAACCTGGATCTCGCCGGTCTTGTTCATGCGCGGCGCGCGGTTGGTCTGGGGCGTCGAGAGCCGGCCGCGGACCCCGAACATCTTAATGTACCAGTCGCCGGCCGCGACCGGGTCGGCGCTGAACATGTGCAGATGGCCGAAGTTGTTGTGCTGGGCGGTGTTGAGCTCGATCAGCTCGCGGTCCGGCCCTTCGACGTACATGTAGTAGAACTGGTCGGGCTGGAAGCCGGCGAGGCCGCCGGAGATGTCGGTCAGTTCCTGGAAGAATTTCGCGCCCAGGCTCTGCTGGCGCTTGAACTCGTCCTTGGGCGCGGTGGTCCCCCAGCCGATGTGCCAGATGCCGGTGTTGAGTTTCTTGGACGGCGGGGTGTTGACCTTGGTGAACAGCATCCAGGACTTCTGGGTCCACACCGCCGGCGCCCCGTTGCGCAGCACCTTCTCGGCCTTGAAGTGCCGGGGATAGAAGTCCGCCGCCGCCGCCGGGTCAGTGGCGTTGATGTGGATGTGGTGCCAGTGGGCGCCCTCGACGACGGGCGGCGGGTTCGGCGGAGCGGCCGGCGGCTGGGCGGCGGAGGCAGAGAGCGTCAGGCCGGCCCCCAGGAGGGCGGAGACGGCGAGGGCGAAGGCGAGGGTCGGCTTCATGGTCATTCCTTATCCCAATGTCGGGCGGACCTTGGCCCGGTAGGCGATGGCCTCTTCCAGCACGGCGCGGAAGCGTTCGATGTCGACCTCGCTGGATTCCGAACAGGGCAGGAACAGGACGCCCTCGTCGGTGAAATCGTCGGCCCAGGTCATCAAGGCTTCGTCCGACCAGGAGGCGTCGTACTGAAGCATTTTCTCGTCGGCCATCAGGTCGAAATAGGCGCGCAGGTTCCGGCCCGTTTCGTCGAGCGGCTCATCGCTCGGGCTCTGTTCGAAGTTCCAGACGGGGGCTGTCATTCTTCCGGCGGATGCTCGGTGTGGTCTTCGATGAGCTGGATGGCGATCTTGTCCGGCCCCTCGATAAAGGCTGTCCTGATCTTGCCCCGGGCCTGCGTCTTCACACCGGACGTGACCTTGACCCCTGCGGCGCGCAGCGATTTCAGGGCCGCGTCAAGATCGGGGACCTCAAGGCCCATGTGGTCGTGCACCCGGCCCCGGGTCGATTGCAGTTCGGTGACCCCCTGCCAGGCCTCCTTGTAGGCGTTCTTGGAATAGCCGACGGGATAGATGATCAGGTTGAGGTTATCGAGGTTGAGGCTGGAGGACGGCGAGAGCTGGTTGCCGTTGACCCCAAAGCGCGGCGCCCGGTTGGTCTCAGGGCCCGACAGCCGGCCGCGGAAGCCGAAGGTCTTGATGTACCAGTCGCCCGCCGCGATCGGGTCGGCGCTGAACAGGTGCATGTGGCCGAAGCGGTGATGATTGGCGGTATTGACCTCGATCAGGCCCCGGTCCGGGTCCTGGAGGTACATGAAATAGAAGCGGTCGCGGGTCCCGCCGTTGTTGATCGAGATGTCGGTGAGCGGCACGAAGAAGGTCGCGCCCAGGCCCTGCTGGCGGACGTATTCCTTTTTCGGATCCTCGGTCCCCCAACCGATGTGCCAGATGGCCGAGTTGAGCATCTTCGACGGCGGCTGCTTGACCTTGGTGAACAGCATCCAGGACTTCTGGGTCCAGACCGCGTCCTGGCCATTCCACTTGGCAGGCTTGGCGTCGAAGTGGGTGGTGTAGAAAGCCACAGACGCCTTGGGGTCGGTGACATTCATGCCGACGTGATGCCAGCGGACGTCGGAGACGATGGGCGGCGGGGTTGCCGGTCCGGCCGGGACCGTCACCGGGCGCGGCGGCTGGGCGGCGTAGGCAAGGACCGTCACGGCCGCGCCAGCGGCGGCGGTGAGAAGCGCGAAGATCGCCTTCATGGACTAGACGTCCGCCCTGACCCAGCCCTGGGCTTCGTTGCTGCGCATCCCGCCGCGCTCGTTGTAGGCGGTCTTGACGCGGGACAGCACGTCGGCCGGCAGGGCCTTCCTCTGCGCATTGACGTCGACCTTGTAGAGCTTGGCGGCGTTGAGGCCGAAGATCTGGGCCTTGTCCTGCTTGGTCAGCTTTTTGTAGCCGTGCTTCTCGCAAAGCTCGTCGCTGATCTGGAAGCGCTGGAAGGCCTCAATGGCCCACTGCGGCGATCCCCACCACAAACAGTCGGTTCCCCAGATCACGTGATCGGCGCCGTAGTGTTTGATGTTCTTGCCGATGCCGTGCATGCACATGATCGGGTCGGCGACGACCAGGGTGTTGAAAAAGCTCCCGATTTCACAATAGACATTGTTCATCGTCGGGTTCTTGATCTTCTGTTCCATGAGGATCTTGTGCCAGAGGAAGTCCCCCGTTTCGGGATTCCACTCGTTCATCTCATGCCAGTTTTCGCCGTCCGCCTGACCGTGCTTGAGGGCCGAGTGGTAGATGACGAAATTGAAGTCGGGATTGCGCATGGCCGCTTCGCCGACGTCCTGCGGATTGGCCAGGTGGCCAAGCGTGCGGGACTGGTAGCTGTAGCCCTTGTGGCATGAGATCAGCTTCATGCCCCGCTTGCGGCTCTCTTCGATGAACCACTGCGAATTGTCGTCGTTGAGCTGGAAGCCGCCGCCGGAGCGGCCCGGGTCGGTGTGGCAGTACCACTTCCAGCTGTCGATCTTGTAGAGTTCGAGTTCCCGTTCCATCTGCTCGATGGTCGCCGCGCGGTCGACGCGCTTGTTGGCCGCATCCCAATAGTGGTTTGGCGCAAGGTTGCCCTGGGCGAGCGCCCGCTGCGATCCGGCCAGCTCGTTGAGCTCGGTGCGCTTTTCGGCCATCAGCCAGGAGGGCAGGATGTTGGGGGGCGGGGCGCGCTCGCGGCCCTGCAGAACGCGGCCGTCGGGGGCGCGCTGGTTTTCCTTGGTCGGGACGCCAGAGATGACCACCATGGCCGTCTCGCTATCGAGGTACATCTCCTTGGTGAAGGTCTTGAAGGAGTAGGCCTCGCTATCGTTCTTGAGGTCGAAACCCATGTTCTTGGCGGTTTCGGAATTGCGGAAATTCAGCGCCGCGCCGCTGGTGAAGTGCGACTGCACGTCGATGATGAAGTACTCGGACTTGGGGAATCGCTCGGCCACGGCCTGGGGTTCGAACACCTCTTCCGGCTCCACGTCCCAGACCTTGCCGTAGACCTCGTTCTGGGCGGCCAGGCAGGCCGCGATCCCCATGGAGGAGGCCATATAGGCCCGCCGGTCCATGCCGATCTTCTTAGCGTTCTCATCGCCTGCTTGCTGGGCGCGAGCTTCCCATTCCTTCTGCAGGACGTTCTGCCGCCTGGGCATGAACTCCTCGTTGGAGACGATCTGCGTCGGGATCGCGGTGTCGATGCCCTTGCGGCGGTCGCGCTCGCCCTTACGAATCCACATGGCCAATCCTCCCTAAGGTCAGCGCTTTAAGGTGACGGGGGCCTACGCCCTCTCGTTACGTCAACTCTAGTCAAACGCTTGTTCGGACGGAAGCTGTAGTTTTCGCCTCCGATAGGATAGCGAGCGCACATGATCGTGCTGGCTATCGACACCTGCCTTGGCGCCTGCAGCGCCGCCGTCGTCGACGGCGACAGGGTCCTCGCGAGGCTCAGCGAGCCGATGTGGCGCGGCCACCAGGAGCGGCTGGCTTCCCTGGTTCAGGAGACCATGGCCGCCTCGGGGCTCGCCTTCAAAGACCTCGAGAGAGTCGCCGCCGCCGTCGGCCCCGGCTCGTTCACCGGCCTTCGGGTCGGGGTCGCCTTCGCCAAGGGCCTGTCGGTGTCGCTGGGCATTCCCGCTGTCGGAGTTGGGACGCTGGAGGCGCTCGCCTACGGGACCAAAGGCCTCACCATCGCCAGCGCCGACGCCCGGCGGGGCCAGGTCTATTGGCAGGCCTTCGAGGACGGATCAGCGATCACCGGACCCACGGTCGGGCCCATCGAGGCGGTCAGTCTAAAGGCGCGCGCGGTGACGCTTCTTGGCCCCGGCGCCGGGCTCCTTGCCGCGAGCTTCCCCGGCGCCGTCATCCAGCCCTCCGACGCCCCGGACCCGGTCGCGGTGGCGCGCATCGCCGCCGCCGCGCCGCTCGCCCACATCGCGCCTCTCTATCTGCGCCCGCCGGACGCCAAGCTGCCTGGCGGCATCGATCCCTTCGCCGCATGAGCCCTGACGCCCTCGCCGCCCTGCATGCAAAGGCCTTCGACCGCCCCTGGTCGGCCAAGGACTTCGCGGACCTCATCGCCCTGGGCGCCGTCGTCGTCGAGGAGACGGGGGGCTTCATCCTGGTTCGCGCCATGGCGAGGGAGGCTGAAATCCTCACCCTGGCCGTCGATCCCGCTCACCGCCGCAAGGGGATCGCCCGGCGCCTGATCGAGGCCGCCGCCCGCCAGCTGCCCGCCGACACCCTGTTTCTGGAAGTGGCCGAGGACAACGATCCCGCCATCTCCCTCTACCGGTCCGTTGGCTTCGAAGAGACCGGCCGCCGGCCCCGCTACTACCACCGGCCCGATGCGCAAATGATAGACGCTCTCATCTTCGCCCGCGCGCTTCCCGACCGCTGATCTTTTCGCCTATGATGGCCCCCTAACCGACGAACGGGACGCCTCCGCTTGGACCGCATCGAAAAGCTCTGCATCGAAAAGAACATGCGCATGACCGATCAGCGCCGCGTCGTCGCGCGCGTGCTGAGCGGAGCGGATGACCATCCGGACGTCGAGGAGCTTTACCGCCGCGCCCATGCCGTCGATCCGCATATTTCGATCGCCACGGTCTACCGCACCGTGCGCCTGTTCGAAGAAGCCGGGATCATCGAGCGCCACGACTTCCGCGACGGCCGCTCGCGTTATGAGGAGGCGACCGAGAGCCACCACGACCACCTCATCGACATGAAGTCCGGCAAGGTCATAGAATTCGTCGACGAGGACATCGAAGCCCTGCAGCAGCGCATCGCCGAACGCCTGGGCTACAAGCTCGTAGACCATCGGCTGGAACTCTACGGCACCCCTCTGGAGAGCTGACCGTCCGAGCGCTCCTCTCCACCCTCCTTTTTCTCGCCCTCCCGGCCGCCGCACAGGAGGCCGCCTCCCCAGCCGGCCGGGTCGCCCGTCTGAAACTCGACGAGTCGCGGGGCGTCTACGGTTCGGCCGCCGCCGCCGAGCCAATGCGGGTCCTAAAACGCCGCGCCACGCGCGATCCGCAGGCCATGCAGGCCATCGCCCGCAAGTACACCGACGGGATTGAGGTCAAACGTGATCCGGTCCTCGCCGCGCTCTGGCGGCGCAAGGCGGCGGAGCGGCGGCATGTGCCGGCGATGATCGACTATTCCCTGGTGCTGATGCGCGGCGAGGGTGTGCGCCAGCATCGTATGGAAGGCTATCGCTGGCGGGAACGGGCCGTTGGCGCGGCCCTGAAGTCGACCCGCGTCGTCAAGCCGGTCGCCGCCCTGATGAGCCGTCCTGACGCCTTCTGCTACTGGCAGGCCGCCGAATTCGACACCGGCGCGACTTTCGCCGACCTCAATCCCGGCGAGTGCCTGCCCGCCGACGAGCCGCGCGCGCCCTTCACCGCCGCCGCCGAGACCGGCAGTCCCTGGGTGCTCTATTCCCTGGCGATCATGCACGCCGCGGGCCTGGGCGGGCCCCGCGACCCGGTCCAGGCGACGCAGCTTTGCGAACGGGCTGCGGCCGCCCTGGCTGTGCAGCGGGCTATCCACTACGGCGATGGGGCGGGGGCGCCGCCGGTGCGGCCTCTGGCCTGCGACACCGCCAGCCTGGCGGCCAAGGCGCCGCCCTAAGGCGCGGCAGCGATCGGCGCGCCGGTCCATTCCCAGTGCCAGGGCTCATAGGCGTAGTTCATGAAGCCAAAGCGGTCGGCGTTGAGCACCAGCCATTGATAGACTGGGGTCCCTGCCTGGAAGGATCTGTTGATATCCGTGCTCGACGTCGGGTCGAACCCGGGCGCGTTCCCCACATAGAGGTCGAAGGCAAAGCCGGTGCGGTGCGCCGAACAATTGGCCCTGGCCGCTGTTCCGCAGTTCTGCTCCACCTGGCACCGTTCGGCGTCGTGCTCCGGGCTGCGATAGCCGGAGATGATGGTCAGGAGGTTTCCATCGGCCGCCGCCGCCGGCAGCTCCCTCTGGGCCGCCTCACGCATCCGGCGGTAGGCGGCGAGCGCATCGGCGCGCACCTGGACCTGTTTGCCGCGATAGCCTTCGCTGGTCTGCGCGTCCGCCAGCACCGAGGGCTCGGCCCCGGGCGGGCAGTAGCCGTCGCGGGTGACGACAACGAAGGGACGCTTGATCGTCCAGGCGACCCGCATCTTCTCCACCGTATTGGCGTCGACGCGGCCGTCGGGATTAAGGCGGTTGTCCTTCTGCCAGGCCGCCAGGGCTGAGGCGAAGGCTGAGGAGGCCGGCGGGCAGGTGGATCCAATCTCGCGCCCGATCAGGGCGGCATAGGCGTCCCATCCCTGTTCGGGAACCCGGAACGGCGCCCAGGCAAGGCCTGAGTAGGACGTGGCGTTATCGCGGGCGGCGGCGTCGAAGGCATTGTCGGGCGCGCAGGATTCCGAGCGCGGCTCCAGGGGCGCGAGGGGGCTCGCCATGATCTCGAACGGACGCGGGACCGGGGCGTTCTCCGGCCGCGCGCGCCAAAGATCCCGTGTCGCCAGCGTCGCGAGGCTAAAGACGACGGCGGCGAGCAGCAGCCACTTCATCTTCAGGCCTTGCGGCCCGACGTCCCCGCCTCACCAATGAAGACCACGGCCGTCCCGGTCTTCACCGCGGCGCTGAGCTCGATGGCGTCCCAGTTGGTGAGGCGCACGCACCCATGGCTAGCCGCCTTGCCGACGACCCGGGGGTCGGGGGCGCCGTGGATGCCGAAGGTGTCCTTGGTCAGCGCGATCCAGACCAGGCCCACGGGATTGTTCGGCCCGGCGGCGATGGATTGCTTTTCCTTGCCGTCGCCGAAGGTCAGGCGCGCCGGGTCATAGTTCCAGGTCGGGTCCTTGGCGACCGCCCGAACCGCCCATTCGCCCTGGGGCGTCGGCCGGTCGGTGGAGCCCACGGTGGCGGGATAGACGGCCAGCAGCAGGCCGTCCTCGCCATAGGCGCGGACCTCGCGCTCGGCCTTGTCGACCTCGATGCGCTCGACGGCGGGAAGGGGCTCTTCCACCACCTGGGCGACCAGGATGGTCTGGCCGGCGGTCTTGAAATCGACGCCGGGGTTGAGGGCCTTCAACAGGCCCTCGTCCATGTGGAACTTCTCGGCCAGCATCTCCACGACACCGGTGTAGGAAAGGCGCTTTAGCTTGGCCATGTCCTTCATTTCCGAGGGGACCTTGGCGATGAAGGGGCCTTTGACGTCCTCGGGCGTGATCACATAGTCCATGGTCGCCGGCGCGGTGCTGGTGGCGGTGAGCGCCGCGAAGGATTCGGCGTCGAGCCGGCCGTCGGCGGTCAGCCCCTTGGCGGTTTCAAAGGCGTCGATGGCCTGGCGCAGGTTCTCGCCGTACTGGCCGTCGATGACGCCGGGCGAGAAATTGGCCCGGTCGAGCAGGACCTGGGTTTTGATCAGGAAGTTGCGCGTCGCGGCCGCGTCGGCCGGCTTCTCCGCGAAGGCCGCCGCCTCGATGGGCTGGGCCAGTGGCGAGGCGGAGGCGGGAAGGCCGGTGGGTTCGGCGGCGGCGGGCTCGCCTTCGCCGGGCGTGACCG
>DGYN01000149.1 GCA_002398405.1 Caulobacteraceae bacterium UBA5005 | reverse complement strand
ACCTGTTCCTGGTAGACGATGACGCCGTAGGTCTCCCGCAGCACCGGCTCCAACAGGGGGTGCAGGGTATCGACGGGTTTGCGGCCGAACTTGCAGTCGACGAAGGTGTCGATGTTCTCCATCGGGCCCGGCCGGTAGAGGGAGATCAGCGCCGTGACCTCCTCAACGGTGGAGGGGCGCATCTTGCGAAGCGTGTCGCGCATCCCCTGACCTTCGAGCTGGAACACCCCGACGGTCTGGCCTGACGACATCAGGTCAAAGGTCGCCTGATCGTCCAGCGGCAGGAGGTCGAGCTCCACCCCCGCCCCGCGTTTGCGCAGATGCATCAGGGCGCGTTCGAGGACAGTCAGGGTCTTGAGGCCCAGGAAGTCGAACTTCACCAGGCCTGCGGACTCGACCCACTTCATGTTGAACTGGGTGGCGGGCAGTTCTGAGCGCGGGTCCTGATAGAGCGGCACCAGATCGGTGAGCGGCCGGTCGGCGATGACAATGCCGGCCGCGTGGGTCGAGGCGTTGCGGTACAGGCCCTCCAGGCGCAGGGCGATTTCCAGCAGGTGCTTGACCGAGGCGTCCTCGTCCCTCGCCTGTTTGAGACGCGGCTCAATCTGGATGGCCTGGGCCAGCGTCGTGGGATTGGCTGGATTGTTCGGGACCATCTTGGCAAGCCGGTCGACCATGCCGAGCGGCAGCTGCATCACCCGGCCGACATCGCGCAGCACCGCGCGGGCCTGCAAGGTGCCGAAGGTGATGATCTGGGCGACGCGGTCGCGGCCATATTTTTTCTGAACGTAGTCGATCACCTCCTCCCGCCGGTCCTGGCAGAAGTCGATATCGAAGTCGGGCATGGAGACCCGTTCGGGATTAAGGAACCGCTCGAAGAGCAGACCAAAGCGCAGCGGGTCAAGATCGGTGATGGTCAATGACCAGGCGACCACCGAACCCGCGCCGGAACCGCGGCCCGGCCCCACGGGAATGCCCTGGGCCTTGGCCCATTTGATGAAGTCGGCGACGATCAGGAAGTAGCCCGGAAAACCCATCTTCTCGATGACGTTAAGCTCGAACTCCAGACGCTCGGCGTAGACATCCCGCGTCGCCGCCAGGGGCTGGCCGGCCAGTTCCATGACTGACAGGCGCGTCGCCAATCCCTCGCGCGCCTGGAACGCCAGCTCCTGCGGCTCGGTGCGGCCATCGACAGTGGGGAAACGCGGCAGGATGGGATCGCGCTTCTGGACCATGAAGGCGCAGCGGCGGGCGATATCGATTGTGTTGTCGCAAGCCTCCGGCAGATCGGCGAACAGGGAGCGCATGGCCTTGGCCGGTTTGAACCAGTGCTCGGGGCTGACCCGGCGCCGCTCATCCTGGCCGATGAAGGACTGGTCGGCGATGCAAAGGAGCGCGTCATGCGCCTCGTGCATGTCGGCAGTCTCGAAATAGCAGTCGTTAGTGGCCACCAGAGGGATGTCGCGGTCATAGGCGAAGGCCACCAGTCCGGGCTCGGCGGCAGCCTCTCGCGCCTCCCCGTGACGCTGTAGCTCGATATAGAAGCGGTCCCCGAAAACGCGGTGCATATCCTCCAGAACGCCGTGAGCCTCGACGGTCTTGCCGAAGGCGAACAGGGGATCGACCGGCCCGTCCGGTCCGCCGGAGAGCAACAGCAGCCCTTCCGAATGCTCAACGACCTTGGCCCAGGCCACCGCCGGTTCCGCATCGTCTGACGATTCGAGGAAGGCCGCTGATGAAAGCGCTGTCAGGTTGAGATAGCCGCGCTCATTCTGGGCCAGCAGGACGATGGTCGGGATCTTGGCCCAGCGCTCCCCCGTCCCTTCGCCAAGGCCGGTGACCGGCAGGGCAAGCCCGACAATGGGTTGGACGCCGGCGTCCTTGGTGGTTGAGGAGAACTCCAGGGCGCCGAAGAGGTTGGCCCGGTCGGTGAGCGCCACGGCCGGCATCCCGCCGTCGGCCGCCAACTTGCCGATCTTCTCGGTCTTAATGGCCCCCTCAAGGACCGAATAGGCAGACCGCACGCGAAGGTGGATGAACCCCTGCCCTTCCGCGATCTCGCCCATGTCTCTCAGCTCCTAGCCGGCCCGACTCACGCGACCAGTTGCGCCGCCGAGCATACCATCCAGACGAAGGCCGCAACCGACGCAAGCGCCGCGCCCTCACGCATCAACAACTTCATGGCTTCTGCCCCCAGAGATGATGTTCTGGGAATGTTCTATTCTTGTTTTGTTCTCCCTGTCAAGCGTCGGGCGAAATTGCCGAGTTCGAGCGCGGCTCAATTCGCGACCTGGGCGCCTGGGGACCGCTCAGCACAGGGGTCACTCCGCGCGACCTGCACATGGCTGGTGCAATGAAAAAGGCCGGCGTTGGCGCCGACCTTTCCCCTGAACAAGCAGATCGAACCGAACCCTAGTGTGTCTTGGCGGCGGCGTCTGCGGCGGCGTCGGCCTTGCGGGCGGCTGTTCCAGCGGCGGCGGCGGTCGCATCGGCGGCGTTCTCGACAGCGGCGCC
>DGYN01000036.1:304-8568 GCA_002398405.1 Caulobacteraceae bacterium UBA5005 | reverse complement strand
CTTCACCTTGTCCACCGTCAGGGACCTGGAGACGATGACCCGCCCTTCACGCTCAAGTTCGGTCCGAAGCTGACGCGATAGCACCGTCTTGCCGGACCCGATGACGGCGGTGAGCGCGATCAGCCGACCGCTCATGATCGCTGTGCGCAGGTCGCGCGAGATCTGAGCGTGGTGATCAGTCTCGAAGAATTCGACATCGACCGGCGATCGTTCGAGGCCGTAATATTCCATCACTTCGGTCAGCATCCGTAGAGCCCTCCTCGGCGCCCTTGGGGAAATCGCTCGCGTATCGCCGCCAAAATCTCCGGCCTAGCCAGCGTCCGGCGAAGCAGGTCATCGACAAAGCGGCGGTCGTCATCGGACAGCTTGGCCAGCGGGAAGCGCACTTCGTCAGCGATGGCCCGCCGGGCCGCCAGAACGCTCGGAAAGGCCAACTCGTGGAAGGGGTCGGGGTCGCGGAACGGTCTGGATGGAAGCGCGGCCGAATCCTGTTGAACGCCGATCATCACCACATCGTCTTCGCCGCTCAGCGCCGAACGCGGGAGCTTGAGCTGCGCCGCCAGCTCTCCGACCTTGTCGGCGCGAACCTCGCGACGACCCTTGCGATGTTTTCGATAGCGATGAAGGGGGATCGGGCCACCGACCGGGGTGTAGGGTCCGAAGCGCTCCTCGCCCTGTTCGACGAATAGCTCCTGATCGAAGAGGCCCCACCAGACGACAACGGTCTCGCCCGCCAGGTCAGGATCGACCTCATAGGTGACGCCGGCCACCGTGATCCGGCAGTCGATGCCGACCGCGCGTCGTTCGGGTTCACGGGCGAAGGTGCAAAACCGCTCCCAAGCGCACATCTGGCGCACGCCATCGGGCGGCAGATTGCCGAGCCAGTCATGAAGGCGGCTGTGCGGCTCGGATCGATGATCGCCGCTGTTGTAGGTGGCGATATAGCGGGCGAGCCAGCGGTTGGCCTCTTCCTCGGTTTCGGGCTGATGGAAGTGATAAAGCGTTTCGTGGGCGTCCTTCACGGTCCTGAACGGCCGCTCGACCTTGCCCTTGGCCCGGGCTGTGGTCCGCCGGCCATCGCTACCGGCTGGCATGTGGATTATCGCCTCGATGTTGAGGCTCTCCATCACGCGCTGAAACACCCCGGATTTCGCGACCGGGCCATTGTCGAGATAGAGCGTCGTGGGGACGCCCTGGAATGGATTGGCCTCGTCCGGCTTGGCCGACATGGCGTTGAACAAGAAACGCAGCGCCGATTCAGCGTCCTCGCCATAGACACAACGATATTCCTGATAGGCGACGCCGGAGCGGTCATCGACCACGCTGAACAACATCAGCGTCGGCGCGCCGTTCCGATCAGGATCGATCCAGGGCGGGACGGCGAGTTGCTTCAGCTCCGAAGGGCTCATGTCGAAATGCCACAACGCGTTCGACTGCTCGGCTTGAAACCGCACTGCTGGCGGCGGCCGGGTCATCCGCTCGTTGTCGTAGCCGAGGCGACGCATGTGACGGTTGATGGTCGAAGCGGTCAGCTTGCCAGGTGGAAGCTTCTGCAGGCCGTCCGGGGTCTCGACCCCATGCTTCTCTAGTAATTCGAGAATGCGGACCGTTGAGAGATGTCGCCCTTTTCGGTTGGTGGTTCGCACCTTCATCGCCGCGATGATCTCGCACCAACCTTCGACTTCGGCGCCCGACAAGACCCGCGGCCGGCCACGGTCGGCGCGATGTGCATGGCGGGGATGGCCGCCCCCACGGAGCAGACGATACAGCGTAGCCCGGCTGACGCCGTAGAGCGTGCCGGTGGAGAGCAAGAGTTGCTGACGATCAGGGTGTTTGGCCGGCAAGGCGGCCAGACGCCGACGGAGCATCACCAGCGCCTCAACGGGGACGCTGGTGCTCGGCGCCATCAGCCAGCCACTTGAAGCTGGCGCGGCCGAACTGCCGCTGGCGCATCGAGTAGGGCCTGGCCCGCCGCCTTGGGCGTTCCATCGCCGTTGACGTAAACATAGAGGGTCGTGGTGGTCAGACCCAGGCGGCGGGCCACCTCCGTGGCTTTGGCCTCGCGGTCAGCCATCGCCGCCATGGCCATCATCAACGTCGCCCGGTCCATCTTGCGAGGTCGGCCGCCCATACGTCCCCTGGCCCGCGCTGCGGCCAGGCCTGCGTTGGTCCGTTCTGAGATCAGCTCGCGCTCAAACTCGGCGAAGGCCGCAAAGATGCCGAACGCCAAGCGGCCGTTGGCCGTCGTCGTATCGATCTGCGCGCCAGCTCCGGCGATGACCTTCAGGCCCACCCCGCGCGTCCGCAACTCATCGACAGTGTTGACCAGGTGGCGGAGATCTCGGCCGAGCCGGTCGAGTTTCCAGAGCACCAAGGTATTGCCAGGCTGGAGCGCCTTGAGGCAGGCCGCCAGTCCCGGCCGATCATCACGCCGGCCGGAGGCCAAATCCTCATAGATGCGGTCAGGTTCGACGCCGGCTGCGGCCATGGCGTCACGCTGCGGCGCCAACGTCTGGCTCCCGTCGGCTTTGGACACGCGAACGTAACCCACCAGCACCCGGCCGCTCCGTCAGAAAAGACAGATCGGAGGGTGCAAGCTTGCGATCATTTCCGCAACGGGTTTTCTGGTGGCGCAGGATCACTCCTGGGCCAATTGCGGCGACCGTCAGGAAACCGGCCGTTTTCCTGGGGGGTGACGCGGGCGAGCCCATTGGCGTGATTAGCGTCTCAATGACGTCTCTGGTTTCGCGCGGCGCTGAAAGGCCAGGGCAATTGTTGCTGCGATTTCGTTGAGCTGCGCGAGGAACTGTTCGCCTGGAACTCCATGGTCCTGCACGAGGTGCATTTCGAAGGCTCGGCGAACGTGGCGCGCCGGTCGCACCGCTCGCGAGCGCCATCGAACGTGACTTCGGAAGCCACGATAGCTGGGCGGCGGAGTTCGCCGGCATGGGCAAGGCGCTCGGCGGCGGTTCCGGCTGGGTTCTGCTGGCCTGGAGCGAGCGCGACCAGCGGCTTGTCCATCAGTGGGCCTCCGACCACACCCAAATCGCCGATGGCCGGCCGCTGCTTGCTTTGGACATGTACGAGCACGCCTATCACATGGACTACGGGGAGCTCACGTCGACGCCTACATGAAGGCGTTCTCCTGGGGAGGCGACAACGCGCGCTTCGCCCGCGCCGTCGCCTGATACGCATCGATGTCGAATCGTGAGCGGCTGTGGCCCTGACGGGCTGCGCGGCGCCAATTGGACGAGCAGGCCCTTCCAATCGCGCTTGCAAGGCGGTAGCTATCGCCCACCGGGCCATCGCGGATCGCCCGGTTAGACGGCCCGGTCGTCCAAGATCCGCTCCTTGGAGCGTGCGCGTAAGGCGCGCGCAGGGGAGCGTGTGCCTTGGATTTCGGTTTGTGCGTCGAGCCCGCGTGGGCTTCTTTTTTCCTAGCAAGCGAACGTCACCGCGAAAGCCGGGTCGGTCCGCCTTGCTTGGGCGATTTCGCGAGCCATCCTTCAGCGCGGCCACGCAATCGCGCGTGCGATCTGAGCCACAGCGGAGTGATGGCATGACCGCGTCTGCCGAACTCGATATGGCTGCCGAGCCGCAGCCGCCGGCGCTGAGCTATCCGCAGCTGTTCTTACGCTTCCTGCGATTCGGGCTGATGGCCTGGGGCGGGCCGGTGGCCCAGATCGCGATGCTACGGAAGGAACTGGTCGAGGAGGAACGCTGGATTTCCAGCGCGCGCTTCAATCGCCTGCTCGCTGTCATGCAGGTTCTCCCTGGGCCAGAGGCCCATGAGCTCTGTGTTCACCTTGGCATGCGCGCCAAGGGCCGGCTCGGAGGCATGCTCGCGGGGCTGGCGTTCATGCTTCCCGGCTTCCTGCTGATGTTCGCCTTGTCCTGGCTCTACTTCGCGATGGACATCCAGTCGTCTGCGCTCGGCGCCGCCTTCCTCGGCGTGCAGGTGGGCGTCGTCGCCATGATCGTGCGAGCGGTGCACCGGATCGGCGAACATGTGCTGAACGACCGGTGGCTCTGGGGCCTGGCCCTCGGCGTCGGGTTGGCATCGCTCCTAGGCGCGAGCTTTTGGGTCGTGCTGCCCATCGCCGGGGTGGTCTATGCGCTTGCTGCATCGGGTCGGCAATCTCTGGCGCTCGTGTGCGCGTTCATCGGGGTCGCCCTAGCGACCGCCGTCATCTGGTGGTCGCCGGGCGTTCAACCGGGCGATGTGCAAGCCGTCGGCGCATCGGCTGGTCCGGTGGCTCTCTTCCTCTCCGGTCTCAAAGCCGGGTTGCTGACGTTCGGCGGAGCGTACACGGCCATCCCGTTTCTCCGGAACGACGCGGTGGGGCGGGGTTGGATGACCGACGGTCAGTTCCTCGACGGTCTGGCGCTCTCGGGCATCCTGCCGGCGCCGTTGATCATCTTCTCCACCTTCGTGGGCTACGTCGGCGGCGGCCCGATTGGCGCCCTAGCCATGACCGCCGGGATTTTCCTGCCCGCCTTTGCGTTCTCGCTGATCCTCTACGATCGTCTGGAAGCCGTCCTGGAGGTCAAGCAGCTGCACGCGCTCCTGGAGGGCGTCGCTGCCGGCGTGGTGGGCCTGATCGCCGCAACGACGCTGCAGCTCGGGCAGGCGACGGCGGAACGGGTCCCGGTGCTCTGGCCAGCCCTGGTCATCTTTGCTGGCGCGCTTGCCATCCTTTATCTTTGGAAGAGCAAGCTCAACATCGTGGCCGTGATCTTCGCCGCCGGGGCGGCGGGCTGGTTCGCCTATGGGTGAGCAAAGCCCCCCCGCGGGGTCAGACGCCAGTCTGGACGCCCACGTCCCCATAGCCGGCCCAACAAGTTGTTGACTGTCGAAACCGTGTTGATGAGCCGCAGCGCACGGGCGCTGCGGCGAACGAGGAGAATATCTATGAAGCGAATTACGCTGACGCTGACGCTCGTCGCCGGCGCCTTTTTTGGCCAAGCCGCGAGCGCGGCCCCTGACTGGGCCGCCGTGGGCCGCGCACTGGGCAAAGAGGGCGCTGTGCAGCCCGGCGGAGTCTATCGAGTCGGGATGCCGCGGACCGATCTCAAGGTGACCCTGGACGGGGTGCCGATCAGGCCTGCGCTGGCGCTCGGATCCTGGCTTGCGTTCCAGGACATGGGCGACCACGCCATGGTCATGGGCGACCTGGTTCTCACGCACGAGGAGGTGAACCCGGTCATGAAGGTTCTCGTCGAAAACGGCCTCGAAGTGACCGCGCTCCACAACCACCTTCTGCGGTCCTCGCCGGCCACGATGTACATGCACGTAGGTGGTCACGGAGATCCGGTGAAGCTTGCCGCGGCGCTGCAGAAGGCGATCACGCAAAGCAAGACCCCGATGGGGGCGGCATCCACGGTCGCGCCCGCTACGCCCGCTCCCGCGATCGACACGGCCGGCCTTGACCGCACGCTGGGCTACAAGGGCAAGGCCACGGGCGGCATCTACCAGTTCAGTGTTCCGCGCGCGGAGCCGGTTCGGGAAGCCGGCGCTGTGGTGCCCGAAGCCATGGGCTCGGCCACGGTCATCAACTTCCAGCCCACCGGCGGCGGCAAGGCCGCCATCACCGGTGACTTCGTCCTGACGTCCGACGAAGTGAACCCGGTGATCCGGGCGCTTCGGGCGAACGGCATAGAGGTCACCGCGCTCCACAACCACATGCTGGACGACGAGCCGCGACTGTTCTTCATGCATTTCTGGGCGAACGACGACGCGCTGATGCTCGGGCGCGGGCTTCGGTCGGCGCTGGATCACGTCAAGGCCGCCAAGCCATGAGGACCTGGGCCGGCATGGCGGCGACGGCGGTCTTGGCCGCCGCGCTCTCCAGCGGAGTGACTTGGGCCGTGGCGGGCAAGGATCGTGAGCCGACAGCGTTGCAGGGGGTAGGCCCGAACGGGCCACCGCTCACCATGACTGTGGCGGGGCTCCAGGCCGTTTGCGAGGTCAATGGCTCAGACCCTCGGAGCTGGTGCGCCGGCTACCTCATGGCCGCCGCCGACACGCTGCAGGCTTTCGGCGCAGGAGGGCACAAGGCCGGGACCTGTGCTGTCTCCTACCGGGTGGAGGATCTGGCGCCCCTCTACACGGGATGGGCGCGCCGATCCCCGCAGGCTGCGGATCTGCCGATGCTCGCCGGGGTCAGTCTGGCATTCCGCGAAGCCTGGCCCTGCCCCTAAGGCTTCACGGGGACACTCGGACAAGGCGCTAGGTCTCTTGCAAAGGCGCTCGCCCCGGCGTTTACGTGCGTTTCGAGGTGATACTCGTTCCGACCGATCCAGTTCAGATATCCGGCGCGCAGCGGTCGTCGGATTGCGGAGGATCGTCGCACACGCCATGGCGATCACCCGCAATGCCTCCCGCTCTGAGACGCGTCTCACCGACCGTGGGTCGGTCTCAAATAGTGCGCGTCGGTCTCAATCATTGTGATCTCAGTCTCACACAATGTGCGCCCCGGAGCGGCGAACGTCTCAGCTAATGTGCGTCGAAAGGCGTCATGAATCTCGCGTCGAGCCGTTCACTATTGCGCGTCCCTACAACTATAGGGGACTGTTCGACGGCGGCTGGGACGTCCTGCGCGAGGCACGCTGGCGGCGGGCTCAGGCCAACGGTCTCATCCCACGCGGGGCGGGCCTCACCGCGCTCCCAGAGTCGTTCCGGTCCTGGTCGTCCCTCACTGAGGACGAGCGTGCGATGTCGGCACGGGGAATGGAAGTCTACAGCGGAATGATAGAGGCGATGGACGCCAACATCGGTCGCCTGGTGGCCCGTATCCAGGCGCGAGGCGAGTTGGACCGGACCGTTTTCGTCGTCACGTCCGACAACGGACCGGAACCTAGCGATCCGGTCCACGCCCCGGGTATGAATATCTGGATGGCCCTCAATGGCTACCACTGGGACATAGACACCCTTGGGGAGCCCGGGAGCCATGGGTTCATCGGACCAGAGTGGGCCGCTTCGGTCTCCTCGCCGAGTTCGCTCTACAAATTCTACGCCTCGGAGGGCGGCCTTCGCGCACCTTTAGCGGTCAGCGGGCCAGGGGTGAAGCCAGGTCAAAGGGTCTCCTCGGCCGCCTTCGTCACGGACGTCACCCCAACACTTCTTGAGCTCGCAGGCGCACCGGTCACAACCCCGCCTGGCAAGGTGGCGATGGTCGGTCGCAGTCTGGCTCCCGTACTTTCCGGGACAGCGGCCTCGACCTACTGGCCCGAGGACTCGATTGGCTTAGAGGTTTCGGGCAATGCCGCCCTGTTCCGGGGGGGTCTGAAAATTGTCCGCAACATGCCGCCGGTGGGTGATGGCCGTTGGCGCCTGTTCGATCTCTCCGTGGATCCCGGGGAGACCGCCGATCTCTCTGGCCGGCGACCCGAAGAGTTCGCGTCGATGCTGCGGGCCTATGACCCGTACGCCCGACGATCCGGTGTTCTGGATCTACCCAACGGATACGAGGTCGAACGCCAAATTCAGACCAATACACAAGGTCGGCTTTATCGGCGTTACGGATGGCAGATCGGCCTGGGAGGGCTCGGTCTTCTTCTCGCCGCGGTCCTTAGCGGGCTTTGGCTATACCGCTCCGCCGGCCTCCGCCGGCGTGAGCGCGTGTCGAACCTTCGGAAGCTTGGCAAGGAGCCCAACCGATGAGCCTCAGGTCGGCGATCTCTCCCTGGATCTCTGACTCGATCACCTCGGCGGGTTCCCGTCAGGCGCGACGGCGCAGGTTCGAACTCGCCCGACGCCGTCGAGGCGCGCCACATGAGGTCGGCTATTTCCACGAGGTAGCCGATCCTTACAGCGCGCTTGTCGCCGGCAGGCTCGGCGAGTTCGAGTGTCGCTATGGGATATCGCTTGTACCCCACATCGTCCCGGCCGCGCCGGACTGGGCGGCGCCCGAGCGGGAGCATTTGGGCCGATACGCGCTGCGTGATGCGATTGCCGTCGCGCCGACCTTCGGCGTCTCGCCTTCGATGATCGCCCCGGCCTGCCCAGACTTGGCGCGGCGGCTTGAGCGAATTCTGGTCTCCGCCATTGCACGCAAGGCCTTTTCGGAGGCGGCTCGTGAGGGTCACGAGGCTCTGGCGAAGGGAGATCGGCCCGGTTTGGACCGTCTGGCGAATCTGTTCGGGGAACAGGCAATCGACGCCGCCGAGGCCGCGCTCTTGGAGGGGGACGCCCTGCGTCGCAAGCAGGGGCATTACTTGGGCGCCACCTTTTACTATGGAGGAGAGTGGTACTGGGGACTGGA
>DGYN01000036.1:0-138 GCA_002398405.1 Caulobacteraceae bacterium UBA5005 | reverse complement strand
GAGTGGTACTGGGGACTGGATCGCCTGCCCGACTTAGAAGCGCGGCTGCGCGCCCTGGGCCTGGACCAAGCGCCGGCCGGGACACCCGACATCGGAAGCCGCCCCGGGCTCAGATACAGCGACGCCGCCCCTGGGCGT
>DGYN01000115.1:13135-13538 GCA_002398405.1 Caulobacteraceae bacterium UBA5005 | reverse complement strand
GGCGGCGGGGGAGGCGGCGGCGCCGTCGCCCGGGCCATCGCCCCTCAGGCCGCTCCCCAGGCCCAGACCCTGGCCGCCCCGCAGTCCTTCGACGATGTGGTGCGGATGATCGAGCAGCAGCGCGATATCGGCCTGCTCCTCGACGTCAAGAAGTACGTCCGCCCGATCAGTTTCCGACCCGGCGCGATCACCTATGAGCCGGTGCCGGGGGCGCCGTCGAACCTGGCGAGCCGGCTGATCGCGCGGCTCAAGCAATGGACCAACGAGCCCTGGCTGGTCGTGGCCGAGGGCGGCGGCGGGGCGGAAAGCGCCTATGAGCGCGAGCAGCGCGAACGCCGCGAAGTCCGCGCCGAGGTAGAGCAGGACCCGTTTGTGCGCGGGGTGATGGACGCCTTCCCGGGCG
>DGYN01000115.1:0-12869 GCA_002398405.1 Caulobacteraceae bacterium UBA5005 | reverse complement strand
GCGCCGAGATCGTCGAGATCCGCCACGTCGCCGCGCCGCTGGTCGAAGACATCCCCATCGAACCGGCAGACGACGATTGATAGAAGTGTCCGATCGTGCTCTTTTCTAACCCATGAGCAAGAAAATCGACATCGCCGCCGCGCCTGAGAAGCGGGGAAGCGCCTATCCCGCGCCGTTCCACGAGACGGGCATGGGAAAGTTCCGCAAAAAGCTGGGCGATGCGGCGGGGCTAACCCAGTTCGGCGTCAACCTCCTGGAACTGGAGCCCGGCGCCTGGTCGGCGCAGCGCCACTGGCACACCGGCGAGGACGAGTTCGTCTATGTGCTGGAGGGCGAGGTGACTCTGGTCACCAACGCCGGGGAGGAGATCTTGCGGGCGGGGGACTGCGCGGGGTTCAAGGCGGGGGAGCCGGACGGGCACCACTTGATCAACCGCTCGGACAAGGTCGCGCGGGTGCTGGAGGTCGGGACCAAGGCGGGCGCGAACGACGCGGTGGACTATCCGGACATCGACCTGATGATCCCGGAGGGGTCGCGGAAGTATTTCCACAAGGACGGGACGGCGTATTAGGAGGGCTTCTTGCGTCTTACCGGGAGGCCTGAACACGGTTCTTAGCCCCGGCCAACAAGAGGAATGCGGCCAGTAAGAGGTTCAGCGGGCAGAGAGCAATCCAGGCCCCTCCACCGAGCGCCCAGGCGTCTTTACCGAGCATCGTGGTGTAAAGGGGTGAAAGCCGCCAAACGACCGCGAACGATAAGAATGCCAATGACGCACCGGCTAAAAAGCTGATGAGCAGCCGCTTTCGAAGCACGAAGGCAGCCGAGGCCAGAACCAAGCTTGTTCCCACAATCGAGGGCCATGCGATGGGCCAAAGCCCATGAAAATACTGTGGAACTAGCCAAACTCCATTTAGCACTCCTAGCGCCGCGACCAAAATTGTCGAAGAAAGCCCCGCTTTCATCTCAGCCCCCCAAATCGCAGCAACGCTTAGGCCCCGCCTCATATGCTGTTCTTCTACCCCGAAGGAATGGAGAGGCGTTCGCGAGCCAGTGCAGATTCAGTCCATAAACGTCTCTACCAACTCCGCCGGCACGCGCAGGATGCGGCCGGTGTGACGGTCGATGATGGCCCAGGTGCTCTTGGCCTGGACGCGGACCTTGCCGTCGGCGCCGGTGAAGCTGACGTGGCGGTCGAAGCGGGCGCCGCGGGGTGGGTCGGGGATCCAGGTTTTGCCGGTGACGGACTCGCCGGCCTTGAGGTTGCCGCGGTAGTCGATCTCGTGCCGGGTCACGACCCAGGCGTAGGCGGCCAGGTGCTCCGCCGGGGCGAGCGCTTCCCAGTGCTCGATGGCGATTTCCTGAATCCACTGCACCCAGACCGCGTTGTTGACGTGACCCAGCATGTCGATGTGCTCGGGCCGCGCTTCAAAGGTCCGGGTGAAACTCATTTAGTCGCGCAGGAGCTCGTTGACGCTGGTCTTGGAGCGGGTCTGGGCGTCAACGGTCTTGACGATGACGGCGCAGGACAGGGCGATGCCGTCCTTCGACGGCCGCGTCCCCGGGACCACCACGGAATAGGGCGGGACATAGCCGCGATGGGTTTCGCCGGTCTCACGGTTCACGATGATCGTCCCGGCCGAGAGGAAGACGCCCATCGACAGCACGCTGCCTTCGCCGACGATGACGCCCTCGACGACCTCGGAGCGGGCCCCGATGAAGCAGTTGTCCTCGATGATGGTCGGGTTGGCCTGCAGGGGCTCCAAGACGCCACCAAGGCCGACGCCGCCCGACAGGTGCACGTTCTTGCCCACCTGGGCGCAGGAGCCGACGGTGGCCCAGGTGTCGACCATCGTCCCCTCGTCGACGAAGGCGCCGATGTTGACGAAGCTCGGCATCAGGACGGCGTTACGGCCGATGAAGGCGCCCCGCCGGACGATCGATCCCGGCACAGCGCGGAAGCCCGCCTCCTGGAAGTTGGTCTCGCTCCAGCCGTCGAACTTGTCGGCGACCTTGTCCCACCAGGGGCCGACCGCGTCGCCCATGGTCCCGGCGTGCATCAGCCGGTTGGCGTTGAGGCGGAAGGACATCAAGACGGCCTTCTTGGCCCATTGCCGGACCAGCCATTCCCCCTGAAACTTCTCGGCGACGCGCAGGCGGCCGGCGTCCAGCGCCATCAGGGTCTCCTCAACCGCGGTGCGGACCGGGCCCTTGGTGTCGGGCGACAGGGCGGCAAGGTCCTCCCAGCCGTGTTCGATCTCGGCTTCCAGGTCGGTCAGGGCGATGTCGCTCATAGGCTCGGCTCCTTCAGGCGGGCGCTCATCAAAAAGGGCGTCAGCCTGGCTGTTCGATAGTGGATGAAGTCCGCCTTGGATTGCTCGGCGTGCGGCCCCACCAGGATGGTGGTCATACCGAGCGCGGCGGCATGTTCAAGGTTGCGCTCGCTGTCCTCGAAGAAGGCGGTGTGGGCCGGGGCGAGATTAAAGTGCCCGACCATGTGCGCGTAGGTGCCGGGATGCGGCTTGGGGACCAGGTTGCCGGTCTCGATATGGAAGACATCTTCGAACAGGTCGGCGATGCCGATCTTCTCGGTGACGCGCTTGGCGTGGATTTCGGCGCCGTTGGTGAAGATCAGTCGGCGGCCCGGCAGGCGCTGGATGGCGATGCGCAGGTCCGGATCGGGCGGCACCCGGTCCAGCGGCACGTCGTGGACGAAGGTCAAAAACTCGGTCGCGGTGACCTTGTGCTCGGCCAGAAGGCCGGGAAGGGCCGCCCCATGCTCCTCAAACCATCCGCGCTGGATGGCGTTGGCCTGCTCCTGCGGCAGGCCGGTGATCTTCATGACGAACGCGACGATCCGCCCGCGGATCAGGTCCATCAATTGCGTCTCGGCCGGATAGAGGGTCTCGTCCAGATCGAACAGCCAGGTGTCGATATGGGTCAGGTCGGGGCGTTCGGTCATGGTCGACGGGCCTATAGCTGAAGCGGCCCGCCAAGGGAAAGGCGCGCCCTACCGTTGGCAGCGTAAACCCTCACCTTCCCACCCTGCTTCGCAGGCCGGTCCCCTTCCTCTTCCTCAGGGAGAGGAAATTTGTGCGGGCCGCGCCTTCTTTTCCCCTCCCTAAGGGAGGGGCCAGGGGAGGGTTTACGGCGCTTGGGGAAGGTCCCCCTACGCCTTAACCAGCGTCCCCGCCCCGTGCTGGGTGAAGAGCTCGGTCAGCATGGCGTGGGGCCGGCGTCCGTCCAGGATGACTACCGCTTCCACCCCGGCGTCGATGGCCTGGATGCAGGTTTCCAGCTTGGGAATCATGCCGCCGGAGGCGACGCCGCTGCTGATCATGTCGAAGGCCTCGGCGACCGTCATCGAGCGCACCAGATTGCCGTCCTTATCCAGCACCCCCGGCACATCGGTGAGCAACAGCATGCGCTTGGCGTTCAGGGCGCCGGCCAGGGCCCCGGCCACGGTGTCGGCGTTGATGTTGTAGGTCTCGCCGGAGTCCGACATGCCGATGGGCGCGACCACCGGGATGTAGTCGGTCTCCAGGTCATTGATCAAAAGCTCGATCAGCTTGGGATCGACGTGCTTGGGCTCGCCGACGAAGCCCAGGTCGACCACCTTTTCGATGTTGGAGTCCGGGTCCTTCACCGTCCGCCTGGCCTTGGTCACGGTGATCATCCGGGCGTCCTTGCCGGAGAGGCCCACGCCGCGCACGTCGGCCTCCTCGCCCGCCTGGTTGATCCAGTTGACGATTTCCTTGTTGATGGCGCCCGACAGCACCATTTCGGCGATTTCCATGGTCGCCTTGTCGGTGACGCGCAGGCCGCCGACAAAGGCCGACTTCACGCCAGAGCGCTCCAGCATGGCGCTGATCTGCGGGCCGCCGCCGTGGACGATGACCGGGTGGACGCCGAGCAGTTTCAGCAGCACCGCGTCGGCCGCGAACAGCTTGGCGACTTCCGCCTCGCCCATGGCGTGGCCGCCGTATTTGATGACCACGGTCTCGCGGTCATAGATCTGGATATGGGGCAGGGCCTCAGCCAGAGTCTTGGCGGTGGCCCAGCCGGCGTCTTCGGCCGGTACGTCGTCAGTGGCAGTCATGGCGCGCGCGCCCCCGGAAGGCCGTCAAATCAAAGGCGGCTTCCCGATAGAGGAGACGCGCGCCGATGTCTATTTCCCAAGGCCGGAGTAGGCCTGTGCGGTCTCGGAAATCTCGTCGGCCTGTTTTTCGATCTCTTCGGCCTCTTGCGCCTCCGCGTCGTTGTCGGCGACTTCGATCTCCTCGGGGCTGAGCACTTCGACCTCGTCATCGGATGAGGCCGCCCCGGCGCTCTCGGCGTCGCGCTGCAGGCCCAGTTCGCGCTCGCCGACGCCTAGGCCCAGCTCGCGGGCCCGGCTGGCTTCGACCGCATCGGGCGCGAAGGAGGTCTCGACCGCCTCGCCCTCAGGGGCGTCGGTATCGTCGTGCCGAAAGTCGGCGCTGGCGTTGGAGATGTCGGTTTCGGGATCGGGCATCGGATGTCTCCTTGAAAGGGGGTCTCCTCACCCAACAGCCGCTTGATGACAGTCGTTCCGCGGAAGGGGCGCTTTTCAGGCCGCGCGGCGCAGGCTAACGCGGATGTGATGCCAGGACTTCGCGCGCGCTATGAGGAGGGGATCAAGGCCGGGCGGCTGAAGCCGGACCAGGCCCAGGCCGACGCCATCGTCCCCCTGGAACGGCTGGCGGCCGAGCTGGCGGCCCCGGCCTCGATCTTCTTCAAGAGCGACCCGCCCAAAGGGGTCTATCTCCACGGTCCGGTCGGGCGGGGAAAGTCCATGCTGATGGACCACTTCTTCGCCGCCGCGAAGGAAAAGAAGAAGCGCCGGGTCCACTTCCAGACCTTTATGGGCGAGGCCCACCGCCTCATCGACGCGTGGCGCAAGGGCGATCCGGCCGCCCGCAAGGCGCGTTTTGGCCAGGCCAAGGGCGACGATCCCATCGCCCCCACCGCCGAGGTGATCGCCCGCGATGCACGCCTTCTGTGTTTCGACGAGCTGCAGGTCACCGACATCGCCGACGCCATGATCTTAGGGAGGCTGTTCGAGGCCCTGTTCGCGCGGGATGTCGTTTTGGTCGCCACCTCCAACCGCGCGCCGGACGAGCTTTATAAGAACGGCCTCAACCGCGAGCTCTTCCTGCCCTTCATCGAGCTTCTCAAGGAAAAGATGGAGGTGGTGCGCCTAGGCGGCCCGGTCGATCACCGCCTGGCCAGGCTGCGCGGGGCCCAGACCTGGTTTTCGCCCATCAACGCCACGACCGAGGCGGCCTTCGAGGCCCTCTGGGACGATCTCACCGACGGGGCGGAGGAAACCGGCGCGACCCTGGAAATCCTTGGCCGGAAACTGCACCTGCCGCGCGCGGCCGGCGGCTTCCTGCACGCCAGTTTCTCCAGCCTCTGCGAGCAGGCCCTCGGCGCACAGGACTACCTCGCCATTGCCGAGCGGTTCCACACCGTCTTTCTGGAACGCGTCCCGGTCCTGACCCCCGACGACCGCAGCGCCGCCCGCCGCTTCGTGCACCTGATCGACGCCCTCTACGAGGCCTCGGCCAAACTGGTGGTCCTCGCCGCCGCCGAACCCGACGCCCTCTACCCGGAGGGCGAGGGCAGCTTCGAATTCGAACGCACAGCCTCGCGGCTGCACGAAATGCGGTCAGCGGATTATCTGGAGCGGGGACATGTACCTTCGGTACGTGTCCCCTAACCCCTGCGGAACGTGGCTGCCATCTGTGGGACGTTCAAGACCGTCGGGGGACACGTACCTTAAGGTACATGTCCCCTAGCTGATCGCGCTGCGCAGCACGGCGGCCATCTCGTGCATCATGAACGGTTTGCGCAGCGAGGGCCGCCCGCGCCAGACGTCGGGCATGCCGGCCTCGTCGTAGCCGGTGGTGAACACGAAGGGGACGCCCTTTTCGACAAGCTTTTCCGCCATGGGGAAACTGCGCTCGCCGCCGAGGTTGACGTCCAGCAGGGCCAGGTCGAGCTCGCCGCCGCCGTCGATGAAGCTCAGCGCCTGGTCGAGGCGCGCGAACGGACCCACCACTTCGCAGCCCAGATCGGCCAGCATGTCCTCGACCATCATCGAGACCAGGGTCTCGTCTTCCAGGACCAGGACCCGCGCCCCCTTGAGGGCGTCGGTCGGTTCTGCGGTCATGGGCTTTGTTCCTTCAGCGGCGCCAGTTGTCAGCATCGCGTTCCCCCTTGAGTTCGTCCAGCAGATTGCTTGGTGTTCATCCCCAGAAGTGCCGCAACGCATCAAACTTGCGACAGTTCCATATCTCGCGTCCGCGCCTTCGTTGACACCGGGGGGAGCAGGCTTAAAAGCAGCGCCAATCAGACGGGCTGAACGGCGAGGGAATCATGGCGGACGCGAAGGACAGACCCCTATCGCCCCACCTGCAGGTCTGGCGGTTTCATATCACCATGTTCGTCTCGATCATGCATCGGGTGACCGGCTGCGGCCTCTATGCCGGCGCCCTGATCGGGGCCTGGTGGGCGGCGGCCCTGGCGGGCGGGCCGGTGACCTACAACAACTTCCTGGGGGTGTTGGGCTCGATCCCGGGCAAGGTCGTGCTGTTCGGCCTGACGATCTGCATGTTCTTCCACCTCGGCAACGGCATCCGCCACCTGTTCTTCGACATGGGGGAGGGCTTCGACCTGAAGACCGCCGACTTTTCCGCCTGGGCCCTGATGGGCTTCACCGCCGTCGCGACCCTGTTCACCTGGGGCCTCGCCTACGCCACGGGGGGGATTTGATGAGCGGCTATCGCACCGACCACTCCCGCGCCCGCGGCCTTGGCAGCGCCAAGCACGGCGCCGGCCACTGGATCGCCGAACGGGTCAGCGCGCTCGCGCTCATTCCCCTCTGTGTGTGGATAATATTCGCGGCAGTCCGACTGTCATCGGCCGGTTACGGCGACGCGGTCAACTTTGTGTCAAACCCGATCAACGCCACCCTGATCTTCCTGTTGATTGCAGTCACCTTCTGGCACATGCACGCCGGCGTCCGGGTGGTGGTCGAGGACTATATCCAGGACCATCTCGGCAAGATCGCCCTGCTGATCCTCAACCTCTTCATCTGCGCCCTCGGCGGCACGCTCGCGGCCTTCTCGGTCCTGAAGGTCGCCTTCACCAACGGATCCTTTTAGATGGCCGCCTACCAGTTCATCGACCACACCTACGACGTCGTGGTGGTCGGGGCCGGGGGCTCTGGCCTTCGCGCCGCCCTAGGCTGCGCCCAGGCGGGCCTGAAGACCGCCTGCATCAGCAAGGTGTTTCCCACCCGCTCGCACACCGTCGCCGCCCAGGGCGGCATCTCGGCCAGCCTCGGCAATATGAGCGAGGACGACTGGCGCTGGCATATGTACGACACGGTCAAGGGATCCGACTGGCTCGGCGACCAGGACGCCATCGAGTACCTGGTCCGCAACGCTCCCCAGGCGGTCTATGAGCTGGAACACTGGGGCGTGCCCTTCTCGCGCACCCCGGAAGGCAAGATCTATCAGCGCGCCTTTGGCGGCATGACCAAGAACTACGGCGAAGGCCCCATCCAGCGGACCTGCGCGGCGGCCGACCGCACCGGCCACGCCATGCTGCACACCATGTACGGCAAGTCCCTGTCCTACTCGACGGAGTTCTTCATCGAGTACTTCGCGCTGGACCTGATCATGGATGAAGGCGGCGTCTGCCGGGGCGTCACTGCCTGGAAGCTCGACGACGGCACCCTGCATCGCTTCCGCGCCCAGACCGTGATCCTCGCCACCGGCGGCTATGGCCGGGCCTACTTCTCCGCCACCAGCGCCCACACCTGCACGGGCGACGGCAACGCCATGGTGCTGCGCGCCGGCCTGCCGCTGCAGGACATGGAATTCGTCCAGTTCCACCCGACCGGGATCTATGGCGCGGGCTGCCTGATCACCGAGGGCGCGCGCGGCGAGGGCGGCTACCTCACCAATTCCGAAGGCGAGCGGTTCATGGAGCGATATGCGCCGACCGTGAAGGACCTGGCGTCACGCGACGTCGTTTCCCGCGCCATGACCATGGAGATCCGAGAGGGCCGGGGCGTGGGTCCCAACAAGGACCACATATTCCTGCACCTGGATCACCTGGACCCCAAGATCTTGCACGAGCGCCTGCCGGGGATTTCGGAGACGGCGAAGATTTTCTCCGGCGTCGACGTCACCAAGGAGCCGATCCCGGTGCTGCCGACCGTGCACTACAACATGGGCGGCATCCCGACGAACTTCTACGGCGAGGCGGTGACCCGCAAGGGCAAGGATCCGGACGCCGTGGTGCCCGGCCTGATGGCCGTCGGCGAAGCGGCCTGCGTTTCGGTGCACGGCGCCAATCGCCTTGGCTCCAACAGCCTGATCGACCTGGTGGTGTTCGGCCGGGCCGTGGGCCTGCGCTGCGCCGAAGTGCTCAAAGCCGGCGTCGCCCAGCCGGAACTGAAGCCGTCGCAGACCGACGGCCACCTGGCGCGCTTCGACAAATTCCGCAACGCCGCCGGCTCGATCAAGACCGCCGCGCTGCGCCTGGAAATGCAGAAGGCCATGCAGGAGGACGTCGCCGTCTACCGCATGGGCGAGACCCTGAAGAGCGGCGTCGACCGGCTGGAAGTTGTCCGTCAGAAGGCCGCCGACATCCAGGTCACCGACCGGGGCATGATCTGGAACACGGACCTCGTGGAAACGCTGGAGTTCGACAACCTGCTGGGCCAAGCCATGGTCACGGCGGCGGGCGCCCTGAACCGCCAGGAAAGCCGCGGCGCCCAGGCGCGGGAGGACTTCCCCGACCGCGACGACAAGACCTGGATGAAGCACACCCTGGCCTGGTGCGATCAGACCTCCGGCAAGGTGGCGATCGATTACCGCCCGGTGCACACCTACACGCTCTCCAAGGACATCGACTACATCAAGCCCAAGGCGCGGGTTTACTAGCAAGACGATGGTTCAAGCCCTTTCATTCCTCGCCCCCGCCACGCGGGGGAGAGGTGTAGGAGAGGGGGGCCGCGCGTCCGCGCGGCGAGAGATGCTGTCTACCGCCGGCGCGGTTTCGGGCGACTTCCCCTCTCCTTACCTCTCCCCCCGTCGCTTCGCTCGCGGGGAGAGGGATGTCTGAGCTTGACCCACCTTTCGGAACTTACGCCCCCACTGCCTTGCAGAAGGCGGTCATCAGCCTCGCCCGTTCAACTTTTCTGCACAGAGGCGATTTTAGGCCGCTGATCAGCAAACTGCTGACCGCCCTGCGCAAGGGCCCGCTGGATGTCGAACGCGACACGGGGCGGTTCCGACTGCACCACGCCGACAACCTGATCGAGATCGGCCTGCTGCTGCACCCGACTTACAACAGCCAGGAGATCGACTTCATCGCCGCCTCCCTCGACGAGGGCGTGTTCCTGGATATCGGCGCCAACATCGGCCTCTACACCGTGGCCGTGGCCCGGCGGTCGGAGACGGCGCGGGTGATCGCCATCGAGCCCGGCGACATCGTCCTCCCCCGCCTTCACGCCAACATCGCCGCGTCGGGCGTGGCCAATCGGGTGACAGTCGCCGAGGTCGCGATCTCGGACCGCAACATGACGGGCGGCCTGACCTACAAGTATGGCGACCTTGCCATCGCGAGGTTCGAGGAGGGTCTTGAGGGCGGCATGGAGACGCGGACCCTGATCGACCTCCTCAAGGACCTGAAGATCGAGGCCATCGGGGCGATCAAGATCGACATTGAGGGCCGTGAAGCCGAAGCCCTGGGGCCGTTCTTCCGCGAGGCGCCTGAGAGCCTGTGGCCTTGGCGGATCGTCATTGAGCACCTGACCGAAGCTGAATGGGGCGCGGACCTGTTCGGCCAGCTGGCCGAAGCAGGCTATGTCGAAGTCGGCCGCACCCGGCAGAACAGTCTTCTGGAGTTTTGCCCGTGACCGGTGAGCCCTTTGGCAGCTTCGCGCCCAGCAACCGGCAGGCGCGGATCATCAAGGCGGTGCGGGGAAATCCCCTGCTGCGGCGGGGGACCTTCCGGCCGCACGTCGCCAAGCATCTGATGAAGGTCCGCTCAGGGCCGGTGGACTATGAGCTGGACGGGGTGAAGTTCCGGCTGAACCTCGACAACAACCCCATCGAATGGGGCATCGCCCTGATGCCCGGCTATGAGGGGCCGGAGATCGAGTTCCTGCGGCAGGGGCTGAAGGCCGGCGCGACCTTTATCGATATCGGGGCCAATGTCGGGCTCTATGCCCTGTCCCTGGCGGACGCGGTGGGAGCCAAGGGCAAGGTCATCGCTATCGAGGCCGATCCGGTGGCCGGCGCCCGGGTCGTCGAGAATGTTCGGCTCAACGCCTATCCGCAGCTTGCCCTGGTGCTCTGCGCGGCGGGAGACAAGGACGGCGAGGCGCGGTTCGCGGCCAAGCAGAACCCGGCCCACTCCAAGGTCACCGCCGATGGCGATGTCGTGGTGCCGATGCGGACGCTCGTGGCTATCTTCGCCGAGCACAAGGTGACAACCATCGACGCCCTGAAGATCGACGTCGAAGGGTTCGAGGATCAGGTGCTGCGCCCCTACTTCGAAACTGCACCGAAACAACACTGGCCAAAGCGGGTGGTGATCGAAGACCTTTTCATCGACGCTGCGGTCGACAACATCGTCAAGCACATGAAGGCTCTCGGGTATCGAGAAGCCGGGCGTAACAGGATCAACGCGTTTCTGATTCTCGATTAGAGGAAGACGAAAGCCATGCCCGCCAAGCCCCCGACCAATCCCGCCCCCGCGCCCCCTCAAGGGCCCGCCATCACCGTCCGCGCGCCGGCACGGTCCATGGGGCTGAAGCTTCTGCTGGTCTGCGCCCTGGCGCTGTTGATGAGCATTCCGGCGCTCTTCGTCTTCGCGGTCCTGATGGACCGCACCAGCCGCGCCGAGCGGGTCACCGCTGAGCTTTCCGAACTGGTCGGCGGGCCGCAGACCTTTCTGGGGCCGGTGCTGGCCATTCCCTACAACATCCCGGCTCGGGCCGCGGCCAATGGCGAGGAGCAGCGGGGCCCCGAGAACGGGGTCTATGTGGTGTTCCCCAAGACCGGCGCCGGAACCGCGACGCTGGATACCGGGGTCAAACGCCGGGGCCTGTTCAAGGCTGTCACCTATAGCGCCGACGTCGTTTTGACCGGCCAGTTCGATCTCGCCACCGCCGGCAGCGCGGCGCCCAGGGGCGCGACCCTGGACTGGACAAGGGCTGAGCTACTGGTGGGGGCGAGCGACGCCCGCGGCGCGCAGTCGGACATCACGCTTTCCATGGGCGAGAACAAGATTCAGATGGTGCCCGCCCAGGCTCTGTCCAGCATGGAGCTGGCGGCCGAACAACGCTCCGCCATTCCCAACAACAGTATGCCGTCCGGGGACTTCAAGTTCTTCGGCTCGGGCGTCGATGGCCTGAAGGTCGGCGACACCTTTGAGGCCACCGCGACCATGAAGTTCTCCGGCGCCCAGCGCCTGGCTTTGCTGCCCTTCGCTGAGACCACCACCTTCAAGGCCACGGGCGACTGGCCGGCTCCCTCCTATGACGGCGGCTTCCTTCCCGTTTCGCACAACGAGGCCGGCGACAAGGACGGCCAGGAGACCAAGGACGGCGCGCCCAAGGGGACCTTCTCCGCCGATTGGTCAGTGCCCTATATCGCCCGCGGCGTGGTCAATGAGGGGACCAGCGATGTCATCTCGCGCCTGGGCCCCGCGTCCCTCGGCGTCTCCCTGATCGAGACGGCCAATCCCTATCAGGCGGTGCAGCGCTCGCTGAAGTACGCGGTGATGTTCGTGGGCCTAGTGTTCCTGACCTATTTCCTCTTCGAGACCACCCAGAAAAAGCGCATCCACCCGGCGCAATATGTGCTGATTGGCCTGGCCCAGGTGATCTTCTACCTGCTGCTGCTTTCCATCGCCGAGCGGGTCGGATTCGACATCGGCTTCGCCATTTCGGCGGCAGCGACGGTCGGACTGATCAGCGCCTATGCGGGATGGGTTTTCAACAGCAAGAAGCAGGGGTATGTCGCCCTCATTGCGTTCGCCGTTCTCTATCTGCTGATCTATATCCTGATGCGGCTTGAGGACTGGGCGCTGTTGGTGGGCGCCGTGGCGGCGTTCGCGGCGATCGCTGCGGTGATGTACTTCACCCGCAACATCGACTGGTACGGCAACGACAAGGACGTGAAGGAAGGCGCATAGATGGTCCAGCTTACCCTCCCCAAGAACTCCAAGATCGGTAAGGGCCGCCATTTCCCGGCGCCCGAGGGGGCCAAGAAGGTCAAGACCTTCCGCGTCTACCGCTACGATCCGGAGACCGGGGAGAACCCGCGTTGGGACACCTATGACGTCGCCGTCGACCAGTGCGGGCCCATGGTGCTGGACGCTATCATCCACATCAAGAACACCATGGACCCCAGCTTGACCTTCCGGCGCTCCTGCCGGGAGGGGGTCTGCGGTTCCTGCGCCATGAACATCGGCGGGCGCAATACGCTGGCCTGCACAGTCGGCTGGGAAGACGTCCCCGGGGCCGCGGTGCAGATCAGCCCCCTGCCGCACCAGCCGGTGATCAAGGACCTGGTGCCGGACCTCACCCAGTTCTTCGCCCAATACGCGGAGATCGAGCCCTGGCTGCACACCGACACGCCCTCGCCGCCCACCGAATGGAAGCAAACCCCCGAGGACCGCTCCAAGCTCGACGGGCTCTATGAGTGCATCCTCTGCGCCTGCTGCTCGACCTCCTGCCCGAGCTACTGGTGGAACAGCGAAAAGTTCATGGGACCGGCGGCCCTGCTGCACGCCTACCGCTGGCTGATCGACAGCCGCGACGAGGC
>DGYN01000086.1 GCA_002398405.1 Caulobacteraceae bacterium UBA5005 | reverse complement strand
GGTGGCGCGTTCAGGACGGCGAAGTACCGCCCTGCCTCGGCGGCGCCGTGGCCGGGCTTGGCGACCAGGGGCGGATTGACGCGTCCGCCGGCGACCGCCACCGGCTCCTGATGAGTCTCGCCCTGCCACAGGCCCGCGGCGAAGGCGGCGGGGGCCGCGACGGCGGCGACGAGGAAGACGGCCCGCAGCATCATGCCGGGTTCGCCTCCGCCAGGGTGACCGGCAGGCGCAGGACGAGTTCGAGTTTCGGTGTCTTGTCCTCGGTCATGCGGATGGATTCCAGGACAAAGCCCTTGCCGCTTTCCGACAGGCCCGCGAGGAAACCGGAGAGGCCGGACCAGCTGAACGGCGCCTCGACCTCGACCCCGACCAGGGTGACGGCGCCGGCGTCCACAGGCTTGCCCGTAGCGCTGACCTGCGCGCCGGCAAGGCCCGCGGCGGCGGCGATTTCGGAAAGCTCGTTCTGGGCCATGACCTGGCCGACGGCGGGTGAGGGGGCGGAATAGGACCAGTCGCGGACTTCGTCGCGGGTGCGCTCTAAGGATGCGGCCAGGCCCGATCCGCCGGCGCGGCGGGCGGCCTGTTTCGCGGCGGCGAGGGTTTCGTGGGCGGCGCGGTTTTCGTCGAGGGCGGCGGTGCGCATCTCCAGAACGCGCAGGGGCGCGAAGATCAGGGCGATCAGGAGGAGGACGCCCAGCAGCAGGCGTTCACGCGGTTTGATGCGGGCGAACGCTTCGGAGAGCTGCGTGGGTTTACCCAAGTTCAACCAGTTGCCCCTGGAAAAATTTTACAGTTGTGGTTTTTATTTTCACAGCCGTGTTTCGGCTGTGTTTCAAAGGATTTACACTGGCCGAAATCAAAAATCTACATTTGTCGAATAGGGTTTTGGAGAGATTCCCTTGAGGAGCAAAGACTTGGCCCCTGCAACCTGCGCTAGGCATGGCGCTTTTCCCTCCCGCCGTTATTTTGACATCGTTGTACAGCCGTGTTTGGGGCTAATCGAAGGCCGGGGAGCACGGTAATGACATCCATTCAGAAGCGGCGCCTCAAGCGCAAGGCTGGCTATTCCCTGCTTGAGATCCTGATCGTCATCTCGATCATCGCGCTGATCGTCACCCTGGTGGGCCCGCAGCTCTTCAAGACGTTCGGCGGGGCCCAGAGCAAGGCGGCGGCGACCCAGATGAACGCCATCAAGACCTCGCTTGGGACGTTGAACCTCGATATCGGCCGGTATCCGACGGAAGCCGAGGGCCTGTCTCTGCTGGTCCAGTCGCCCGGCGAGGGCGCGGCCAACTGGAATGGTCCGTACATGAGCAAGGTGCCCAGCGACCCCTGGGGCGTGCCCTTTCACTACCTGCCGCCCGCCGAGGGCGGCGAGCCGAAGATCATGACGCTGGGCAAGGACAACAAAGAAGGCGGCACCGGTGAGAACGCCGACATCACCCTCTAGGGGTCGGCTAGCGGCCCGGGCCGGGTTTTCCCTGCTGGAGATGCTCTTCGTCATCGCCATCATGGCGCTGGGCGCGGCGCTGATCCTGCCCAATGTCAGCGGGATGCTGCGGGGCAATGAGACCCGGACGGCGGTGTTCACCTTCCAGAACCAGTTGATCGAGCTGCGTGCCGAGGCCTACCGTACGCGCGAGCCCATCGTCGTGGTCGGTCCCGGCGAGGCGGTAGCGGACGAAGAGGCCGAGCGTCAGGCGGAAATCGGCGAACTCGCGGAGAACTGGACTTATCGGCTCACCGACCCCGTGACGGTCAGCGCCGGCGGGGTCTGTTCGCCCGCCGCCGTGGAGTTCCTGCGCGAAGGCGTGACCGTGACACGGCGTGTGATCAACACCGACTGCGGCGTCCGGGACGAGGCCGCGTGATGCGTGGCAAGCAAGGGTTCACCCTTATCGAAGCCCTGGCGGTGATCGGCATCACCGCCCTGACCTTGAGCGTTATGTACAGCGTCGGCATCCAGGGGGTGGTCACCGCCTTCCGCCTGGGCGACCGGGCCATGGCCAGCGCCGATTCGGAGATCGCCAAGCTGGCCTACCGCGACGTCATGGCGAGCCTGGTCATTCCGCCCGTGGCGGTCTCGGCCGAGGCGGCGGAGATCGAGCAGGACGAACAGTTCGACGATACGTTCGTGGGGACGCCGCAGGAGGTGGCCGGCCACTTCATCGCCCTGCGCGACACCCCCTGCGGGCCGGCCGGAACGGCGGGGCGGATCACCCTGAGCTTCACCACGGACGAGGCCCAGACCACCCTGTTCTGCCAGATCGGCGAGGGAGAGCCCGTCCCTATCGTCAAGTTCCGTTTTCCCACGACGGGCTTTAGCTATTCCGAGGACGGCGCGGCCTGGGCCGACGAGTGGACGGTGGAGCGCGGCATGCCGGTGGAAGCGCAGGTGCTGCCCAACGGCGACCTTCGTCAGGTGTTCGTGCGCCTGGGCAGCGAAGAAGGGAGCGCCCAGTTCGTCGCGCTCGCGTCCTCCGGCCGGGCGGTTCCCCAGACCCCGCCGCCGACCCCTCAGCAAGGGAGGGGCGGCGGTGGCGGAGCTGGACGAGGCGGCGGCGGCGCGCCCGCGGCGGGCGGGAGGGCCGGATGAGGAAGGCCGGTTTCGCCATGCCGCTGGTGCTTGGGATGGTCGCCATCCTGTCGCTGACGCTCGCCACCGCGATCCTTTCCCTGCGCGGCCTCAATGAGCAGACAAGGCTCGCCAAGGCGGGGGCGGAGTTCGAACAGACCGCCATGACCGCCGAGGCGCGGCTCGCCTATCTGATGGTCACAGAGCCCTTCGGCGCCGCCAGTATCGATGTCGGATCAAGCCGCCGCTCCGGCCAGGGCCAGGCCCAGACGCCGCCGACCGCCCGGCTGTTCCTCGACGCGCGGCCCTATATGTACCGGCTGAACGCCGACGGGCCGGCCTATCTGGCGCAGGTCCAGGACGAGGCGGGGCTGATCAACCTCTATCAGATGGACCAGTTGCAGCTGCAGCGATTGTTCGAATGGGCGGGCCTGTCAGCCGATGACGCCGAGACCCTGGCCGGGGAGCTGGTCGCCTACAACGCCGATCCCACAACCCATCAGCCCATGCGGCGGCCGGTGGAGATTTTCCGGCTGGCGGCGGCGGCGCAGCTGATCACCGACCGGGTCTGGCGGCGGCTGGAGAGCCGGATGGTCGCCTATCCCGACACCCGCGCCGCCAATATCAACACCGCCCCCGCCGAGGTTTTGAAGATCTGGTTCGACCTGTCCGACGACCAGGCGCAGGAGATTGTCGACAACCGCGACGATGACCAGCCGCTCACCTCGACCGCCCAGATCGGGGTGGCGACCGGGGTCAATCAGAACTTCGCCCTGACTGGCGGACGTTTGCGCTTTCACCTGACCGATCCGGTGAGCGGCCTATCCTACCAATCCAGTCTTGTGTTTACCTGGAACAACGGCACGCGTCCGGTGTGGGTCGAGAACGTCCAGGTCACCCGCCCAAGATCCCCACCCGTCCTGCCTGAGGAGGCCGAAGATTTCCCGCCGATCCCAGATATCGCTTCTTAGGGCTGACGGCTCGCTGGAGGCTTTGCCGATACGTACCGGTCCGTTCCAGGCCGGTTTCGTGGTGCTGGCGCGTGAGCGCTGCCTGTTTGAGCGCCTCGACGTCTCGCCGTCCCTGAACGCCCGCGCCGCGGCCCAAGCCGGCCGGCTGCACGCCGACACCGGCGCGCCCTATGCCAGGTTCGGCTCGGTCATCACCCGCAAGGCCGACGCCTTCGGCATCTGGTGGTGGGACGCCCAATGGGTGGGCGAAAAGCTGGGCGGCGCGGGGCTGGACCCCAATGTCCGCATCGTGCCCGAACCTCTGGTGCGAGCGAGCGGCGAGGGCTGGCGGATCGTGCGGGCGACCACCGGCTATGAGGCGCAGCTTTGGCGCTCCGGCTTCCTGATCGCCGACCAGTGGCGCAGGACCGCCTTCGACAACACCGCCTGGCAGGATTTTGTCCGCGTCCAGGGCGATCAACAGGGGGCCGAGACCGCCGTCCTGATGGCCCAGGATCCGCCGTGGACGCTTGCGTCCCCCTATTTCCGCACCCTTGTTTCAGCCTGGACGCCGGAAAAGATGGGTCAGGCGGCCATGGTGCTGGGGGCGGCGGCGCTGGTATCCTTCACCCTGTATCTGGCCGGGAACACCGTGGGGCTGTCGCGCAACACCGACGCGGCGGCGGCTGAAGCGGCGGCGGTCCAGGCCAAGACGCCGAGGGGCAGCGGCGGGGAGATATCAGAGCTGACCGCCTTGAAGGGCGCGATCAGCGGGCCTGATCCCATGGTCATGCTGCAGAACGCGCAGCAAATTGTGCAGCCGTTCGGGCACAAGCTGGTCGGGTTCGACGCCAAGCGGGACAAGGTGCGGATCGTGCTGCCCAAGGAGGCGGTGGGGGACATCGACATGATCGCCGCCGAACTGACCGCCTCGCCGTTCTTCAAGGGTGTGCGGCCGTCGCTGGACGCCAAGGAGGACCGGTTGACGATCGAGATGACGGCCCGGGGGGCGAAGGGACATGTTCCGAAGGTGCGTGTCCCTTAGCGGTCTTGAACGTCGCGGCCCGGGCAGGGACGTTCCGCAGGGGTGAGGGGGCACGTACCGGAGGTACATGTCCCCGGCCTAAGCGTAGTCCCCCAGCCGCTCGGTCGCGATCTTCTCCACCAGAGCCGAGCGGGTCAGTCCGAGCTTCGAGGCGGTCGCGTCGATCGCCGCCAGCACTCCCGAATCCAGGGACAGGTTCGCTTTCACCGGCCGGCCAAGCGAGCGAACGAGAGGAACGCGGGTGAGAATGGCGCCTTCGGCCAGGGCCTCGCGCACCTCGTCATCGATCACCAGCTGATCGGGAGATCTTGGATCAGGAATTTCCCCGCCCTGGGCCCCGGTGAGTTCGACCCATTGGCTCAGCGCCTCAGAGGCCAAGGTGACGGCCTCGTCAATCGTCGCGCCCATGGCGACGCATCCGGGAAGGTCCGGGAACGAAACCCCGTAGGCGCCCGGCTCTCCGTCGATCAGTGCTGTGTAGTGCAAAACCTGACCCTCCTTGGTCATGTATCGGTGGGGCTTACCAGCCCGCCGCCTTTCCGATGGACCGGGCCACGCCGGGGCTCAGCACCTTGTGTCTGGGAACGATGATCACGCCCAGCCGACCTGGGTGGCGGTAGAGATCGTGTTTCGCTCCCCCCTCGTTTAACCATCCGTCCTGCTCCAGCCGACGGGTGATGTTGAGACGGTTGGCTTCTGGCTTTGGCATCGGCTCCCTTGTGAGCAGACATGCGCAATAATATGCGCCTGCAGCGTCATGGGGTCAAGGGTCTGTGCGCAGAATTATGCGCCCGCAGTTGCGACGGAGGGCAGGGACATGTTCCGAAGGTACGTGTCCCTTAGCGGTCTTGAACGTGGCGGCCCGGGTAGGGACGCTCCGCAGGGGCGAGGGGACACGTACCGGAGGTACATGTCCCCGGGTTATCCGACGGCGACGGTCGCCTTCGCCCGGCCGGCGTCTTCGTTAGCGGGTTCGCGGGCTTCCAGGCGTTCCTTGAGGGACGCCAGTTCGGCCCAGAGTTCCTTCGGGCAGGCCGCGCCGAAGGTTTCGTAGTGGGCGGGGACGAGGGAGGCTTCTTCGCGCCAGACTTCGGCGTCGACGCTGGTGAGCAGGTCCATGTCGGCTTCGGTGACTGAGAGGCCAGACAGATCCAGGCTGCCCTTGGCGGGGAGGAGGCCGATGGCGGTTTCCTTGGCGGCGGCCTTGCCGTCGAGGCGCTGGGCGATCCACTTGAGGACGCGGGAGTTGTCGCCAAAGCCCGGCCAGACGAACTTGCCTTGAGCGTTTTTGCGGAACCAGTTGACGAAGTAAATCTTCGGCAGCTTGGCGCCGGATTTCTTGCCGACCTTCAGCCAGTGGCCGAAGTAGTCGCCCATATTGTAGCCGCAGAAGGGCAGCATGGCGAAGGGATCGCGGCGCAGTTCGCCGACCTTGTTCTCCGCCGCGGCGGTGCCTTCGGAGGCGACGTTGGAGGCCATGAAGACCCCGTGCTGCCAGTCGAAGGCCTCGGTGACGAGGGGCACGGCGGACGCGCGGCGGCCGCCGAACAGGATGGCGTCGATGGGAACGCCGGCGGGATCTTCCCACTCGGGCGCGATCACCGGGCACTGGCCGGCGGGGCAGGCGAAGCGGGCGTTAGGGTGGGCGGCCGGCTGGCCTGATTCCGGATCGTAAGGGTTGCCCTTCCAGTCGGTGAGACCGGCGGGGGCTTCATCGGTCAGGCCCTCCCACCAGATGTCGCCGTCGGCGGTGAGCGCGACGTTGGTGAAGACGGTGTTGGCATTGAGGCTGCCGAGTGCGTGACGATTGGTCTTCTCGCTGGTGCCGGGCGCGACGCCGAAGAAGCCGGCTTCCGGGTTGATGGCGTAGAGGCGGCCATCGTCGCCAAAACGCATCCAGCAGATGTCGTCGCCGATGCACTCGGCCTTCCAGCCGGGAATGGTCGGTTGCAGCATGGCGAGGTTGGTCTTGCCGCAGGCCGAGGGGAAGGCGGCGGCGATGTATTTGGGCGTCCCCTCGCCGGCGGGCGGGGTCAGCTTTAGGATCAGCATATGCTCGGCGAGCCACCCCTCATCGCGGGCCATGACCGAGGCGATGCGCAGCGCGTAGCACTTCTTGCCCAGGAGGGCGTTGCCGCCGTAGCCCGAGCCGTAGGACCAGATTTCCCGGGTTTCGGGGAAGTGGACGATGTATTTGATGTCGTTGCAGGGCCACGGCACGTCCGCCTGGCCGTCGGCCAGCGGCGCGCCCAGGGAGTGCAGGCAGGGGACGAAGAAGCCGTCGTCGCCCAGATGGTCCAGGGCCGCCTTGCCCATGCGGGTCATGACGCGCATCGAGGTGGCGACATAGGCGCTGTCGGTGATCTCGACGCCCAGGGCGGAGATCTTGGAGCCGACGGGACCCATGGAGAAGGGGACCACATAGAGGGTCCGGCCTTTCATGCATCCCTTGAAGAGATCCTTGAGGTCGGCCCGCATCTCGGTGGGATCGAGCCAGTTGTTCGTCGGGCCGGCGTCTTCCTTCTTTTCAGAACAGATGAAGGTCCGGCTTTCGACCCGGGCGACGTCCCGGGGGTCAGAGAGGGCGAGGAAGGAGTTGGGGCGCTTTTCCGGGTTCAGCCGTTTGAGCGTGCCTTTTTCGATAAGCTCGGCGGTAAGGGCTTCCCATTCCGCGTCGGAGCCATCGCACCAGTGTACTCGATCCGGCTCCGTGAGGGCGGCGACCTCCTTGACCCACGCGATCAGCTTGGCGTGTCTTGTCGGCGCTTGATCGAGGCCTGGGATGGTCGCGGTCATTGAGGTCTCCCACGGAACTTGGCGGCAGCGATACTGTCAAATAGGCGCCGAGGAGCGCTCCATTAAGGGCAAGCGCCGTCTTAGACAACCACGAGCAAGCCCTAACCGGTGAATCAATTGTGCGGCAAATGCTAACAGCATTCCGCAGCATGGTTTGCGCCGAAACGCACGTTTTGCGCGTCTTGAGCGTGGGCGCCAGCCGGGATAGCGTGCGGCCGAGATGCGAAAAATGAGTCCGGCTCGATCCGGTCTCGCGCAGGAGGAAACGGCCATGTCATCCGCTAAAAGACGGCGCGCGGCGATCCTTGCCGCCGGGATTGCGCTGACCGCGGCATTGACCGCGGCGGCCATGGCCCAGACCGCGTCCTTCGAGATTCCGACAACCCGGATGGATCAGGCCAGGGACGTGATCATCGCCCAGGGCGCGGACCCCAAGTGGAAGCGCGAGGCGACCCTGCCGGAGGATTGGGTCTATGTCCTGGCCGACGGGGTTACGACCCGGCAGGTGAGTTTCTATGTCGATGGCGGGACAAGGCTTTACGGCAAGCTTTATCTGCCCAAGGGGTTTGATCCGAAATCGAAATCCTATCCGGCGGTGGTGGTCGGCCACGGGATCAATGCGGTCTCGCTGGGCATTGAGAAATACGCCGCCCGGATCGCCGAGCGCGGCATCCCGGCCATGGCCATCGACTACCAGAGCTATGGCTATTCGGATTCCGGAACGGACGAGCTTTTGCTGCAGGCGCCGGACACCTCGACCGACCGGGACGTGGTGACGCTGAAAAACGCGCCGGTGAAGATCAAGCGCACCAACCTCAATAACGTCCATGAGGTCCAGGCCTTCCGCGCCGCCGTCTCCTTCCTGCAGGGGGAGGCGGGCATCGATCCCAACCGCATCGGAACCTGGGCGACCAGCAACGGCGGCTCGGTGACCCATCAGCTGATCACGGTGGACGGGCGGGTGAAGGCCTCGGTGATCCACGTCATGTCGACGCCGCCAGGCGCGCCCAGGCAGGTCAATCTGACGGGGCCGGCCCTGACCGACGCCATCCAGAGGGTCAAGACCGGCCAGGGCGGCGAGAGCGACGCGGGCTTTTCCTTCCCGACCAAGATCGACACCTTCGGCAATACCCGCAACCGCGACATCAACGGCCCGGGCCAGTTCGACCGGGTGCGGCCCACGACGGCGATCCTTTGGCTGCCGGCCGAGCGCGACCAGCTGGTCGGAAATCCCGGCCGGGGGGCCATCCCGACGGCAGCCTATTTCAAGGGACGGGGCGTGCCGGCGCAGGTCATTGTCTTCCCGACCCTGACCCACTTCCAGCCCTATTCGGGGCCGGCCTTCGAGGTCGGCTCGAACCTGGCGGCCGACTGGTACATCAAGCACCTGGGCGAAGCTCGCCCGGCAAAGCGCTAGGGAGAAGACGGATGAGAAAATCCCTCGCCTTGATCCTTGCCGCGGGCCTCGCGCTTGGCGGCGTAGCCATCGCCCAGACCCGCGTTCCCGCCGCCGCCCTTTCGACGGCGACGGCCCTGCCGGCCGGAGTCCAGCTCAAGGAAGCGCGCTGGTTCTCCGAACAGGTGGAGGTCTCGGGACGGCTGTTCATCCCCGCCAATTTCGCCGCCTCGGGGTCTGTTCCGGGCGTCGTTCTGGCCCCCGGCTGGGGCCAGACGGCGGAGAGCCTGGACGCCTATGCCGCGGCCTTGGCCGGGCAGGGGATTGTGGCCTTATCCATCGACTACCGCGGCTGGGGCCGGTCGGGGGGCTTTATCTATCTGAACGAGCGGGTGGAGGTGGACGACCGGCAGCGGTTTTCCCTGCACACCCCCAAGCTGGTCATCCGCCGGGGCAGGCTCGATCCCGAGCACCAGGTGCAGGATATCCGCAACGCCATCACCTATCTGCAGTCCGAAGCCGGGATCGACCGGGCCAAGATCGGGGTGCTGGGGGTCGACATGGGCGGCGGGCACGTGATCTCGGTCTTAGGGATGGATGCGCGGCCCAAGGCGGGGGTGGCGGTGACGCCGATCATCCAGGGGGCGGGGGTGGAGAAGAAGTCTTTCGTGCCGGACGCGAAAACCCAGGCCGAGATGGTCCGCCTGGCAAGGGAGGGCCGCCCGCCTCAGTCGGCGGCGGAGGGCAAGGCGCGCAATGCAGCGGAGGCCCGGCTGGCGGTGGCGGAATACATGCCCTTCTGGCGGACAGACGCCATCCCCGCGACGGTCGCAGTGCAGTTCATCACGGCGGGCGCGGACGAGCGGGTCGATAATGAGAAGAACGCGGTCGCCACCCAAAAGGCGCTCAAAGGGCCCACCGAGGTGCGGGCGATTCCCGGCGCCAAACATGCGCTCACTCCCGGGCAAACGCAGGAAGCGGCGGCGGCGGCGGCGGGGTGGTTGAGAGGGAAGCTGTAGCTTCAGCCGTTTAGTTCCTCGCCCCCTCATCTATTGAGGGGGAGCTGCCTGCAACAGAGTGTGGGCGTCAAAAGGTTGGCGAATTCCCAAGGTCATCTCTTGCCGCACAGACGCGCGGCGCCCCCTCACCTAGCCTCTCCCCCGCGTGGCGGGGGCGAGGAACAGGAGGCTTCGCTACGCTTCGGCGGCGAAGGAAATTCTTTCTATCCCGTGGGTCCGCCGGATCGCCTGGCGGGCGCGGATGACGTCGTGCAGGGCGTCGGCGAGATCGAGGATCTGCTCGTTCGACATGCGGCGCGCGGCGGTGAAAATCTGCTTCTTCAGGCCGTCGAGCTCTTCAGCGGTGAGCGGTTGGGCGGCCAGCGGTTTGAACTCTGACAAGGGGCTTACTCCTCCCAGCGGTCAGTTGTAACTCAGGACGGAGCCCTAAGGTTGCAATCGCCGTGTCGGGATTCCGACAAAAGGAAAGGGCGCGGAGGTTGCCCCCCGCGCCCCATATCCCCTCTGGAAAGCGGCTTACGGGTGGTAAGCGCGCTCGCCGTGCTCGACGATGTCGAGGCCTTCTTCCTCGGTCTCAGGCGACGCCCTAAGGCCGATCGTGAACTTGATCAGCAGGAAGACGATGCTGGAGGCCACGCCGGACCAGACGATGGTCAGGAGCACGCCCTTGATCTGAGCCACAATCTGGAAGGCGGCGTCGTAGCCGACCGAGCCATTGGTGAAGTCGACAACACCGGCGCCGCCGAGGGCGGGGTTCACCAGGATGCCGGTGGCGATAGCGCCAATGATGCCGCCGACGGCGTGGATGCCGAAGGCGTCAAGGCTGTCGTCGTACTTCAGCGCGTTCTTGATGATCGAGCAGAAGAACACGCAGACCGGGCTGACCACGAGACCCAGGACAATGGCGCCCACGGGTCCGGCGAAGCCGGCCGCCGGGGTCACGGCCACGAGGCCCGCCACGAGACCGGAGGCCAGGCCCAGCATCGAGGCCTTCTTGCGCGTGATCCACTCGACCATGGCCCAGGAGAAGCCCGCCGCGGCGGTGGCCAGCAGGGTGTTGACCATCGCCAGGCCCGCGTAGCCGTTGGCTTCCAGGTTGGAGCCGGCGTTGAAGCCGAACCAGCCAACCCACAGCAGGCCAGCGCCCACCAGGGTGAGGGTCAGGGAGTGCGGCGGCATGGCTTCGGACCGGTGGCCCTTGCGGGGGCCGAGGATCAATGCGCCCACCAGGGCCGCCACACCGGCGTTGATGTGCACCACGGTGCCGCCCGCGAAGTCCAGCGCCCCGAAGGCCCAGATCTGGCCCGCGCCGGCGGAGAGCGCATCGGCGGTCTGACCAAAGGCCGAGGTCGCGCCGGCCCACCACCAGACCATGTGAGCCATGGGATAGTAGGAAAGCAGCGGCCAGAGAACGGCGAACACCAGGACAGCGGCGAACTTCATCCGCTCGGCGACGCCGCCCAGGACCAAGGCCGCGGTGATGCAGGCGAAGGTCATCTGGAAGCAGACGAAGACCACTTCAGGGATCACGACGTCCTTGGAGAAGGTCTCCACATTGGTGAAGGCGCCGTCGGCGTTGAACACCGCGCCGTTGAGCATGGCCTTGGACATGCCGCCAATGAACTTGTTCATGCCTCCGCCGTCGGTGAAGGCCAGGGTGTAGCCGTAGAAGGCCCAGGCCATCATGCCCACGACGGTCACGATCGAGACCTGCATGAGCATGGAGAGCATGTTCTTCTGACGGACCAGGCCGCCGTAGAACAGGGCCAGGC
>DGYN01000073.1:46236-46445 GCA_002398405.1 Caulobacteraceae bacterium UBA5005 | reverse complement strand
GAAGACTTCCCCTACACCATCCGTCTGGTCTCCGAGATCACCGAGTCGAACGGCTCGTCCTCGATGGCCACGGTGTGCGGATCGTCTCTGGCCCTGATGGACGCGGGCGTTCCGCTCGCCAAGCCGGTCAGCGGTATCGCCATGGGCCTGATCCTCGAGCCCGATGGCTATGTGGTTCTGTCGGATATCCTGGGTGACGAAGATCACCT
>DGYN01000073.1:44840-45953 GCA_002398405.1 Caulobacteraceae bacterium UBA5005 | reverse complement strand
GACTTCAAGGTCGCCGGCACCGAGGACGGCATCACCTCGCTGCAGATGGACATTAAGATCGCCGGCATCAACGAGGAGATCATGCAGAAGGCCCTCGCCCAGGCGAAGGAAGGCCGTCTGCATATCCTCGGCGAAATGGCCAAGGCCATCGACGGCGCCCGCACGGACGTCGGCGAATACGCCCCCAAGATCGAGACCGTTCAGATCCCCGTGGACAAGATCCGCGACGTGATCGGCACCGGCGGCAAGGTGATCCGCGAGATCGTCGCCACCACCGGCGCCAAGGTCGACGTCAACGACGAAGGCTTCATCAAGGTCGCGGCGTCCGACGGCGCCAAGATCAAGGCCGCCATCGACTGGATCAAGTCGCTGACCAGCGAGCCGGAAGTCGGCGCCATCTACGAAGGCAAGGTTGTGAAGGTCGTCGATTTCGGCGCCTTCGTGAACTTCTTCGGCGCCAAGGACGGCCTGGTGCACGTCTCGCAGATTTCCCGCGAGCGCGTGGCCAATCCCAAGGACGTCCTGACCGAAGGTCAGATCGTGAAAGTGAAGCTCATCGGCTTCGACGATCGCGGCAAGACCAAGCTTTCCATGAAGGTCGTCGACCAGGAAACTGGCGAAGACCTCTCGGACCGCAAGGAGACCGCCGACGCGGAGTAATCCGCCGGCGAAAGGTCAAGGTTCTCAAGGGCGGTCCGGCGACGGGCCGCCCTTTTGAGTCTGAACCAACCGCCCATCCAAAGCATTTCTATCTCCAACAAAACCTTGCCGGCGGCGCCTGCCGCCCGCGCTATCGTTTGGAGAAACCGTCATGCGTATCCGCATTCTCGCCCTCGCCGGGGTCGCCGCCGCGCTCATCGCGCCCGCCGCCGCCCAGGCGCAAAACCCGCTTTCCTCAATCTTCTCGTGCAACAATCCTGGCAACCGCCAAAGCGGCGGGGCCATCGCCGGCGCCCTGATCGGCGGCCTGCTGGGCAACCAGATCAACGACAATGACCGCACCACGGGCACGGTGGTCGGCGGCCTTCTCGGCGCCGCGGCGGGCTCGGCCATCGGCTGCAACATGAGCTCGAACGACACCAGCCGCGCCACCGACGCCACCCGCCGGGCGCT
>DGYN01000073.1:23926-44557 GCA_002398405.1 Caulobacteraceae bacterium UBA5005 | reverse complement strand
ATCGACATCGTCGACACCTACCGGATGAGCGATGTCTCCGACCGGGTCTATGATCCCTATGACGGCTACCGCCGGCCGGTTTCCCTGTCGGACGTGCGTTTTGCCTATGGGGTGCAGCAGCCGGTCAACTACCGGATGATGGACGCCCGCTATGAGACCCGCAGCCGCACCAACGTCCGCGCCGCCCCGAACGTCAATTCGCGGGTCGTCACCCAGCTGCGCACCGGCGAGGACTTCGACGCTCTGGCGCGGGTCAACGGCGGCTGGCTGCTGGTCGGCCTGAATGGCGAGGCGGTTGGCTATGTCCGTGAAGACATCGTCATGCGCACCGACGTGCCAGGCGAGCTCTATTCCTACGGAACCACCAGCGGCCGCCGCATGGGTTCGGGACAGCTGTGCCGCACCTTCGACCAGACGGTGAGCCGCTACGGCTATCCCACCACCACCGAACGCTACACCGCCTGTCAGACGGCGCGCGGCGAGTGGGTCCTGCAGAGCTAACCCTTGGCGTAAACTGTTACCGTGACCTGCCGGCCGGCGGCGTAGTCATAGGCTTCGATCCGGCCGATCGGCTGGGGCCGGACGCCCAAGTCCGCCGCCGCCTGGCGGAAGCGGGCGTCCTCCCCCAGCTCGACAATGGCCGGCCGTCCATCAGCGACAGCGCGGGCGGCGAGCGCCCCATCGCCGATCTCGGTGGAGGCCCCTAGCGCGAACACCAGGCTCGGCTCATGATAGCCCGCCGCCGCGACGGGACCCACGGCCAGGCCCTCGCGCGGGTCGAGATTGGTCTCCGCCAGCACCCCCAGGATGCGCCGTGTCGGCCACAGGCCATCGAGGCTGGGCAGGGCCGCGCCATAGAGCCAGGCCGGGGCGACCATGGCGAGGAAGGCCGTGGCGATCAGAGCCTTGCTCGCGGCCGGCCGCAGGACGCAATAGGCCGCCGCGCCTCCGGCCAGGAGGAACAGGACCCCCGCGACGATCCCGGACAACAGGTCGAGGCCGGCGCCATGACGGGCGCAAAACTGGATCAGCAGAACCGCTCCGACGATCCCGGTGGAGAGCACTAGGACGGCGCCAAGACGCCGCGAAAGCTTGCCCGCCAGAGCCGAGTCCAGGCCGGCCGCGCAGAGCCAGGCCAGGGCGATATAAAGCGGCAGGGGGCCGAACACCTGTTTGCCCGGCATCAACTCGACCGCCAGCCAGGCGGGGATCAGCCAGGCCAGGGCGACCTTCACCCCGGTGGTCCGCCGTTCGCGCCAGGCGAAGACCGCGGCGGCCGGCAGCAAGGCGGTGAGCGGGAACAGGAAGACCGGGCTCATCCAGGTCTGCCAAAGCGGCGGGCCGGCCGCGAGCGGCGGCCGGGAAAGCGGGCCCCAATAGGCGCCGTCGGAGGCGATGGTCACGGCCACCACCCAGGGGCCCGCAAAGGCGAAGAGGGCGAGAAGTCCCCAGGCCCAGCCCAGGGTGGGAAACCAGCGGGCGCGGCGGTCGGCGGCCAGCAGGGCCCCGCCCATAAAGGCGGCCAGTATCAGGGCGAAGGGACCCTTGATCAGGGTCCCGGCGATCAGGCCCGCCCAGAAGAAAACCCGGTCGCGGCGGCGCGGCGCCCGGCCTTCCCTGGCCGCCAGATAGACCCGGCCAAAGCCCGCCACCATGACCGCGCAGGCCGCCAGGAAGGCCGCATCGGCGGTGGCGACGCCTCCGGCGGTAGCGGCGGCGAGGCTGACGGCAAGCCCGCTTCCCGCGATGAAGCCCGCCCGGCGGCCGAACAGGGCCGCTCCGCCCCAGCAGGTCGCGGCCGCCGCGATGGAAAGGCCCAGCAGGGACACCAGCCGGTAGGGCCAGATCTCACGGGCTTCGGGGCTCGACAGGATATTGACCGCGATGGCCTGCAGCCAGTGGACGCCGGGCGAAGCGCCGCCCCGCCAATAGTCCTGGTAGCGGATGGCGGTGAAATCGCCGCTTTCCAGCATTTGGACGGTGGCCTGGACGAAGGCGCTCTCGTTGCGGTCCAGGGCCGGCAGGGACCAGAGACCCGACAGGCCCGAGACAAGCGCGATCAACGCGCAAAGCGCGGCCCCGCGTCGCCCGACAATCCAGCGGTCCCAAGATCCCATCCTACCCTAACCATAACACGGCTGCGGGGTTTGCCTCCGTCCGCAAACCGACTAGCTTCACCCGCGACGCTCTAGCCCTGGGGGAAGGCCGATGCTCGCCGCCATTCCGTTCCTGTTCCTGCCGGTCGTGATCTACAACATCCTGGTCCTAACCATGGACGGGGGATTGAAGACCCTCGATGCCGCGCGGCAATTTCAGGCCGAACTGTTCACCGTGCCCATGACCTCAGGCGCGAGTCTGTCGGTCAGCCTGTCGGACCTGGTGCTGTCGGGGGCCCTGGTGATCCTGTTCATCGAGCTTTTGAAATCGACCACCAGCCAGAAGGCGGCGATCGTCAATCACGCCCTGTCGATGCTGCTGTTCATCGTTTGCCTGGTGGAGTTCCTGCTCCTGCCGGGTTTTGCGACCTCGACCTTCTTCCTGCTCACCCTGATGGTGGTGCTGGACGTCCTGGCCGGCTTCATCGTCACCATCGTCTCGGCGCGGCGGGACGTGGACTTCGCGGACGGGAACTAAGTCAGGGCGGTGAAGATCATCACCACGACGAGAATGTCGAGGGCCTTGACGGCGCGGGCGGTGAGTTGGGCCATGGCATGCGTTCCGGCGTGGTTTCCACACCGTTAAGCAAGATGGGCGCCAACCTCAGAGTTCGGTCTTGGTGATCAGGCCGCTCCTGGGCCGCCGGTCGGCCGCGCCAGAGTATTCCGCCCCCAAATAGGCCGAACGGGCTTGATCCAGCACGGGTTTTCCGCCGCGCAGGCCGCGCTTGACCCCATCCTGGCCGAGGATCTGAGCCTCTACCGCGCCAGCCGGAGAATCGTCGCGATGGGACAGGGGCCCGGCGACCACCGGCAGATTTGTCCCTGTGGGAGACTGTTCAGCCGCCTCCGCGGCAAGGGCAGCATCGGTCACGCGCCGGCCTGCCCGCCTCTGTACGGGCGCCGCGGTCACCGGCGGGACAGGTCTGGTCATTCCGAACACCTATCCTGAACACTTAAAAAAACCGTCACCCCCGTGCTTGTCACGGGGGCCAGACGATCCTCAGCTCAGATGGAGAGACCTTGGGCGCATAGCCTGGGTCATCATCCGGCCTCCGGAACAAGTCCGGGGGTGACGGGTCAGCTCTTGTTCGCCAGCTTTTCGATCTGGGCCTGCATGGCGGCGAGTTGCTGCTTGAGGTCGTCGAGCGCGGTGTCGCTTTCCGGCGCGGACTTGGCCGCCGGAGCCTCTGCCGACGCCGCGGCGGCGCCAGGCGTTCCCGGCGGGAAGCCGAAGGGGGTGAACATCTTCATGGCCCGCTCGAACATCTGCATGTTCTGGCGGATCTGGTCCTCGTAGCCGCCGCCGGGAAGGCCGGGGAACTTGCCCGCCGCGAACTGCTTGCGGAATCCTTCCTGCTGCTTTGCGAAGGAATCGAGGCTCATCTCCAGGTAGCTCGGCAGGAAGGCCTGCATCTGGTCGCCGTAGAAGCTGATCAGCTGGCGCAGGAACTGGATGGGCAGGAGGTTCTGGCCGTTGGAGGAATTCTCCTCGTCGAAAATGATCTGGGTGAGGACCTTGCGGGTAATGTCCTCGCCGGTCTTGGCGTCGTAGACGACGAAATCGACGCCGTCGCGGACCATCTCGGCCAGGTTATCCAAGGTGATGTAGGTGCTGGTCGCCTTATTATAGAGGCGGCGGTTGGCGTATTTCTGGATGACGACCTTTTCGCCGGTCCCCTTGCCTTCACCTTGCTTCGCCATGGTCTGCCCCGTTGCAGCATTTTTGTCGCTGCGGTGCAGTATCGCGGATGCGAAAGGACTATGCCAGTGCGAAATTTGTGCGCGGAAAAACCGCTACCGCGCGGCCGGCGCGGTCGCCTCGCGGGAGAGGGTGATGCGGTAGGCGCCGCGGGCCTCTGAGCGGATGCCCTTGGCGATGACATAGTAATCTCCGGCTGTGGGCAGGGTGTAGGTGATGGCCGGATTTGTGCCGTCCTCATCGTCGTTCTCAGCCAGGGTATTGCCTGCCCCGTCCAGCAGCAGCAGCTGGGCGTCGAAGGCATCCGAGGTCATGGTGATCAGCACCGTCTGCCGGGCCTGGCCGCGGATGCGATAGGCGTCGGCCACGCCGTCGCCTTCCCTTAGATCAGAGGTTTCCAGGGTCCCGCGCAGGGTGTCGCCGACGGCGAGCGGGGCGGAGCGGGCGGGGGGCGCTATGGGACGCCTCGCCACAGGGCTGCTGCGGGCGCCTTCAGTCTCGGACTCGACGACCGGCGCGATGGTTCCCTCAGCGGCCGCGAGGCTGAAATCTCCCTCCGAGCTTTGCAGGATGGAGTTGGCGCGAATCTCGTAGACGCCGTCCGCCGGGAAGGTGAAGGTCAGGCGGGCGCCGGTTCCGACGCCGCTGTCGTCATCCTTGGCCAGTTCCTCGGTCGCCCCCGGCAGGAGGATCATCAGATTGGTGTCGAAGTCCTCGCTGGTCATGTCGAAGGTGACCGTCTGGTTACGCCGCGCGGTGAAGGCAAACGGCATGTAGGGCGTATCGTCGGTGTGCAGGGGTGAGAGCGGGGTCATGCGGCCCTGCAGGGTCTGGCCGGCGCGGATGGGCGCCGCCGGCGGCGCTGGGCGGGCCGCGCGCGGGGCGGTTGTCTGGGCAGGAACGACGACCTCCCCGCCGCGTTCGACCTTCAAGGTATAGGCGCCGGTCTCATCCTTTCCGGAGGAGGTGACATAGATCTGGTGCGGCTCGGAGACCTCGAACTCGACCACCAGACGGGCATCGAACCCGTCGCCGCCGTCGTCGTCTTCGTCCACGTGCGTATCGCCTCTGTCGACATGGATCAGCGGGTCGAAGGAGGTGGAGGTCAGGTTGATTGTCACCTTTTCTCCACGGCCCCCCCGCAGGGTGAAGACGTCGGTGATCCACTGGGTCTTGGGGTGCACCTCGCGCTTTTCCAGGACGCCGCGCACCGTCTCGCCGGGTCGGATGGTCTGGGCGGGAGAGAGCTGGGCGTAGGCCTGGACGGCGCATCCGGCGGCAAGGGCGCCCAGCACCGCGCGGACAAGGATGCTCATCGGTGGATCCCTAAGCGGCCAAGCCTCCGCGGCCCGCGACGAATCCTTACGCCGATGCAACAAATCGGCAAGGCGCGGGGTGACACCCTGCGGCCTTTGAGGCAAAACCGCCCCATGGCGGGCGGCCCGACAGCCGGGCGGCGCAAAAGCCTTCCTCAAGGGTAATTGAATGACCAACATCGTCATCGTCTCCGCGGCCCGCACCCCGGTGGGCTCGTTCAACGGCGCACTCTCAAGCCTGCCTGCCCATGATCTGGGCAGGATCGCAATCCAGGGCGCGATCGAGCAGGCCGGGATCACTCCGGCCGACGTCGACGAGGTCATCATGGGCCAGGTCCTGCAGGCCGGTCAGGGCCAGGGGCCCGCCCGCCAGGCGGCGGTCAACGCGGGTATCCCGGTGGAAAGCCCCGCCTGGAGCCTAAATCAGCTGTGCGGCTCGGGCCTCCGGGCCGTGGCGCTGGGCGCCCAGCAGATCGCCGACGGCTCGGTGAACATCGTCGTTGCCGGCGGCCAGGAGAGCATGAGCCAATCGCCCCACGCCCAATTGCTGCGGCCGGGGCAGAAGATGGGCGACCTGGCCTTTGTCGACACCATGATCAAGGACGGTCTTTGGGACGCCTTCCACGGCTATCACATGGGCCAGACGGCGGAGAATATCGCCAGCCGCTGGCAGATCACCCGCGAGGACCAGGACAGGTTCGCCGTCACCAGCCAGAACAGGGCCGAGGCGGCGCGCAAGGCCGGCAAGTTCAAGGACGAGATCGTCCCGGTCACCATCAAGGGCCGCAAGGGCGACACGGTCGTCGACCAGGATGAGTACATCAAGGACGGCGTCACCCTGGAAAGCATCGCCGGTCTTCGCCCCGCCTTTTCCAAAGAGGGCACGGTGACCGCGGCCAACGCGTCCGGGATCAACGACGGGGCCGCCGCGCTCGTTCTGATGAGCGCCGATGAAGCCAAGAAGCGAGGCCTAAAGCCCCTGGCCCGTATCGCCTCCTGGGCAAGCGCCGGGGTCGATCCGGAAATCATGGGGACGGGTCCGATCCCGGCCATGAAAAAGGCCCTGGAAAAGGCCGGCTGGAAGGTTGGCGACCTTGATCTCATCGAATCCAACGAAGCCTTCGCCGCCCAATCCCTGTCAGTGGTGCGCGAACTGGGCCTTGATCCCGCAAAAACCAACGTCAACGGCGGCGCCATCGCCATCGGCCATCCGATCGGCGCCTCGGGCGCGCGGGTCCTGACCACCCTGCTACACGAGATGAAACGTTCCGGCGCCAAGAAGGGCGCGGCGACCCTGTGCGTCGGTGGCGGCATGGGCGTCGCCATGTGCGTGGAAGCGATTAACTAAAAGAAACACAACGGGAAAAGAGATCGATATGACGAGAGTTGCGCTGGTCACGGGCGGCACCCGCGGCATCGGCAAGGCCATCACCGCGAGGCTAAGCGCCGATGGCTACAAGGTGGCCGCAGGCTATTCCGGCAACGACGAAGCCGCCGCCGCGACAGCTGTCGAACTCGGCTGCATGATCGTCAAGGGCAACGTCGGCTCCTTCGAGGACTGCGCCCGGGCCTGCAAAGAGGTCGAGGACGAGCTGGGCCCTATCGAAATCCTGGTCAACAACGCCGGCATCACCCGCGACGGCGTCTTCCACAAGATGACTCCCGACCAGTGGGGCGAGGTGGTCAGCGTCAATATGAACTCGGCCTTCAACATGACCCGCCAGGTCATCGAGGGGATGCGCGAGCGCAACTGGGGCCGGGTCATCAATATCAGCTCGATCAACGGCCAGAAGGGCCAGATGGGCCAGACCAACTATTCCGCCGCCAAGGCGGGCCTGATTGGGTTTACCAAGGCTCTGGCCCAGGAAAGCGCCAAAAAAGGCATTACGGTCAACTGCATAGCCCCCGGTTATGTGGATACCGAAATGGTTCAGGCCGTCCCGGAGCAGGTGCTGGCGGGGATCATCGCCGCCATTCCGGTCGGCCGGCTGGGTCAGCCGGAGGAGATCGCCGCCGGTGTTGCATTTTTGGCGCGCGACGACGCTGGTTTCATTACCGGAGCGACCTTGACCATGAACGGCGGCCAATACATCGCTGGTTAGGAGAATCACGTCCAAAAACGGCCCCGATCGGGGTGCAGTGCGAGGAAATGGAGCGTCGTTCGTTCACTCTGGCGGCCGTGGGGGCGCTGCTGGCAGGGTATCCCTTGCCCGCGTTTGCTCAAGGCCCGGCGCGCGGGACGCCCCAAGGGACGCCCGTGGGGTCACCCCTGGGCGACATGCTGAGTCTCCGCAGCCAAGGCCCGGGGGCGCAGGCGCCAGTGGCTGCCCGCTACCAGGCCGAGAACGTCGCCTTCACCTTTGACCGCACCGGCCCCAGCGTCCGGTTCGAAGGCGCCCGAGAAATCATCGCCCTGGCCCGCCAGCCCGCACCCATGGGCGGCGCCCTCTATGTCAACGACGTGGGCGAGCCTGTCCTGCGGGTCTCCGGCCTGGGCGGCATGACCCTGTTCACCGCCGAACGGCCGCAGGGGATGCCGGTCGCCTTCGTCGCCATGGCCGCGCCCAACCGGCTGGACGATTTTCGGCCCGACTTTGACCTCGGCTTCTGGATGCGGTCGGTCTCCAGCCGGATCACCCGCCAGATGGGCATGCGCCGTCAGGTCGCGGTCATCGGCGACCTCGATCCCAAGACGCCGTCCGCCCTGGTGGCCGACGCCCTGACCCTTGCCGAGCAAGCCTTCCGCAAGAACGCCCAGCGCCAACGCCTGCGCGAGCGGATGGAGCATATCGACACGGTATTGGTGAAGGACGAGGGGGCGGGCCCCGCGGTCCGCGTCACCGGCCATACCCTGGAAATCATCATCGTTCCGGCCAAGGGCCTGGCGGGGCGGCCATCCTCGGAAAAGATCGCCCGGGCGCTGGCGCGTTAGCCGCCCGGCTCCCAGCCGTCGGGCGCGATCTCGAACCCCTCGAACCTGAAGGCCGGCGCCACGGTGCAGCCGATCAGCGTCCAATCGCCCAGGCTTTGCCCCGATTGCCAGACCCCGCGCGGCACGACGTGCTGCGGACGTTCACCACCCGCAAGATCCGCTCCCAGGGTCACCGTCACGCTTTCCTTGCCATCGGCAGAGGTCGAAAGCGCCAGGGGCGCGCCGGCGTAGAAGTGCCATGTCTCGGCCGCATCGATCCGGTGCCAATGCGAACGCTGGCCTGCGGGCAGCAGATAGTAGATCGCCGTAGACGCCGAGCGGCCGTCGGCCTTCCAGGCGTCGCGAAAGGTCTCGCGGAAAAATCCGCCCTCCGGATGGGGCGTCAGGCCGAGAAGGGCGATGACGTCTTCGGCCGTCATCCCTTGAATACGTCCTTGGCGGCGCGAATTTCGGCGAAGGCCTTGGCGGGGGGAAGGTCCGGCCGCAGCAGGGGCGCGCGCAGAAAGGGGTTGGTCGCTTTCTCGGCCCCAATGGTGGTCGGGACCGTAGGAATTCCCTTTTCGCGCATCGCGAAAATCTCGGCGGCGCGCGCCCTAAGATCCGGATCGTCATCGACCGAGAGAGCGAAGCGCGCGTTGGAGGCGGTATATTCGTGGGCGCAATAGACGGTGGTCTCCGCCGGCAACGCCGCCAGGCGTGTAAGACTGTTCCACATCTGCTCAGCCGTGCCTTCGAACAGCCGCCCGCAGCCCAACGCGAAGATGGCGTCGCCGACAAAAGCGATGCGGCCGGCTGCGTCATGAAAGGCGATATGGCCAAGGGTATGGCCACCGACATCGATGACCTTGAAGCGCGTCGCGCCCAGATCCACCACATCGCCGCCTTCCACCACGCGGTCGAGGGGCGCCAGACGGATCACCTCCTGGGGCCCGATGGTCTTGGCGCCGGTAGCCTCCACAATCCTGGCGTTGCCGCCCGCGTGGTCCGGATGCCAATGGGTGTTGAGGATGAAATCAAGCCGCCCCCAGCCCGATGCGGCGAGCTCGCCCAGAATGGCGTCGGCGTCAGGGGTGTCGATCGTCGCGGTCAGGCCCGTCTCCTCATCGCGGATGAGAAAGCCGTAATTGTCGGACAGGCAAGGAAATTGGCGGACTGTGAGGGACATGACGAATAACTTATAGCATCGCCATGCGCCGTGACGTTCTAAACTTGCGCGAGTTTTACGCTGGCCGGCTGGGCGCGGCCGCGCGGACCATGATCGCGGCCAAGACTCGGGAAGCCTGGGGCGACGCCAAGGGCGTGGATGTCCTGGGCCTGGGCTACGCCACCCCCTATCTAGAAAGCTTTAGGGCCCACGCCCGGCGGTGCGTGGCGGCCATGCCGGCCTCGCAGGGAGTTGAAGTCTGGCCGGTTGAGGGAGCCAGCGCCTCGTGCCTCAGCCATGAGGCGGCCTTGCCGTTCCAGAACGCCCTCTTCGACCGGATCCTCCTGGTCCACGCCCTTGAGGAAAGCGCTGATCCTCTGGCGCTTTTGCAGGAAGTCTGGCGGGTCCTGGCCCCCGCGGGACGTGTGATTGTGGTGGCCGCCAACCGCCGGGGGCCCTGGTCCAACGCGGACGGCACGCCCTTTGGCCATGGCCGGCCCTATACCCGCGGCCAGCTGGAAGCCCTGGTGCGCGAAGCCGAGCTGGAGCCGGTCGCCTGGTCGCGGGCCCTTTACGCCCCGCCCTGGGCTTGGGCGGCCCGGTGGGCAGAGGGCTTCGAGCAGGCCGGTTCGATCGCCTGGCCGATGCTATCGGGGGTGATCCTGCTCGAGGCGGTGAAACAGACCTTCGCCGTGCGGCCCAAGGGCCTGACGGCGCCCGCCCGGGTGTTCGTTCCCGCGTCGCTTGCCCCTCAGCCCGCGGCGAAATTGCCGAAATCTGGGGCGCCTTGGGCTTAGATTCCGCTCGCCAGGGTCTCGCGAGACTTGGACGGCCGCGAAAATCGGCCGTAAATGCCAAAGACTCTCAAGAGGGCGCCTGCGATGAAGATGATCACGGCTATCATCAAGCCAAGCCGGCTCGACGCCGTTCTCGAGGCGGTGACCGAGGCTGGCGCCTCGGGTCTGACCGTCACCGAAGTGCGCGGCTACGGCCGCCAGAAGGGCAAGACGGAGGTTTATCGGGGCGCGGAGTACGAGGTGAAGCTGCTTCCCAAGGTCAAGCTCGAGATCGCCGTTCCCTCCGATCTGGTGGACGGGGTGATCGATGCGATCTCGCGCACCGCCAACACCGGGAAGATCGGCGACGGCAAGGTCTTTGTGGTCGATCTGGAAGAAGCCCTGCGGATCCGCACCGGTGAGCGTGGCGCCGACGCCATAGCAGGGTAGATAGCGCTGGCATTGCAGCCGGTTCGACGTTATTTCGCCTTATCTGCCGCCTAGGCCGGAAAGCCTGGTACGCCGGGGAGAAGGCGCGTTTTGGTTTTGGGGATTTCGATGAAGCGCTTGTTCGCGGCCGCCGCCTTTGCGCCGCTCTGCTTCGCTGCGACCGGCGTCTATGCCCAGACCACCATCTCGACCGCCAGAACGACCCCTGTCGCGACCTCGACCGCGGCCGATGTGGAGATCACCAGCACCGGCTCGGTGACCGTGTCCGACGGGGCGGCGGTGACGATTGACAGCGACAATATCCTGACCACCAACGGTCCGATCAACGTCCGCAATTCCAGCAGCGGCACCGGCGTCCTGGTCGCTGTCCCGACGACGGGCCGCAAGACCACTATCGTCATCAACAACAACATCAACGCCGACGACGTGGGCGCCAATCCGGACAATGACCGGGATGGGGACGGCGACGGGCCCTTCGCGGCGACCGGGGTCCGGCGCTTTGGGATCAGGGTCACTGGGACCGGTTCCTATATCGGGGATCTCGGCACCGCAGCCGGCAGCATTATCACCGTGGAAGGCACCGGAGGCTCGGCCGGCATCTATTTCGATACGGGCATCGTCGGCAACATCACCCTCAACGGCCTTATCGCCACCGGCGGCACCGACGGTTACGGCTTCCGGATGGGAGGCCCCGTCGACGGCAAGCTCGACATAGGCGGCACGATCAACGCCCAGGGTCAGGGCGCCGTTGGCGTCGCCCTGGAAGGGCCGGTCACGGGCCTTGTCAAGATCGATGGCGCGATCACCGCGACGGGTTTTCGCTACACCGACCGCCTGAATCTGCCGACGCGAATTGAGTTCCTCGACGCAGACGACCTGTTGATCGGCGGATCGGCCCTCAAGATCACCGCCGACCTCAACAAGGGCCTGATGATCAACGCCCCGCCGGAGGACCGCGATGCGTCGAACAACGACGAGGACGGCGACGGCATTCCGGACAGCGACGAAACCAGGGGTGTCGTGAGCGCCTTCGGCTCGGCCCCGGCCTTGCTGATCGGCGCCGCGGACAGGAAGCTGACCATCGGCGGAATTCCCGACGGCTCAGGCCTGGGCTCGGGGTTCGGCATCGAAATCGGCGGCCAGGTGATCGGCAGCGGGGTCTATAATGGCGTCAACGCCACCGGCGCGATGCTCGGCGTCACCGGCGGAACCCTCGATATCGCCGGGGGCGTACGCATCAGCGGCCAGGTCAACGCCGCGGCCAACAGGGGTGATGCGCTGGGCCTCCTCATCGGCCACGGAACCAAGACCCCGCTCCTGCTTGTCGACACAGGCACCATCAGCGCCGGGGTCGACCAGTTGGGCGCCAACGGCGGGCCCCTCGCCCGGGCGGTTCTCATCGCCCCCGGCGCCCAGGTCCCGCAACTGATCAACAACGGCACGATCAAGGCTGGCGTCACCGGCGGGACGGCCGCCGTCTACGCGGTCAACGATCAGTCGGGCACCCTGTCCTCCATCACCAACCTCGGGACGGTTTCGGCGGAGATCACCACCGGCGATATCGATGTCGCGCCAAAGGGGCCCCGGGTGGCCTTCGACCTGCTCGCCAACACCAGCGGGGTCACGTTTACCCAGACGGCGAACGGAAACTCGCCGAGCATCGTTGGCGATATCCTGTTGGGGGCCGGCGCCGCGAACGACGTCCTGACCTTCAATGCCGGCTCGAACCGCGGGGCGATCGATTTCGGCGGCGGCGACGATGTCTTCACCCTGGCGGCGGGAACGACGTCCCGCACCGACCTGCGCAAGTCCGCGGGCAAGCTCAACATGTCGGTGGGGGGCAATCTGACCCTGACCAATACGCGTCCCGTGCGGCTGGAGACGCTGGACGTCAAGAGCACCGCCGCGGTGACCTTCACCGCCGACCCCCGCAACCCGGATGGCAACATTACCTTCCTGAACGTGGCGGGCGATGCGACTCTGGAGGCGGGTTCCGCCATCGACGTCGAATTCATCTCCAAGCTGCCAGGCCGGCGCACCTTTGAAATCCTGCGCGCCGGCAACCTGATCAACAGGGGCGTCAACACAGATATCGCCGCCGAGCTGCCCTTCCTGTTCACCGGCACGGCGAACGTCCGTGGTAACAGCATCTTCGTTGACGCCCGCCCCCGCACCGCCCGGGAGCTTGGCCTGCGCGGCGGCCGCGCCGACGCCTTCGACGCCTTCTACGCGGCTTTCGACGCTGATCCGGGCGTCGCCCGCGCCGTGTTCGCAAAGCGCAACGCCGGCGAGTTCGGCGACCTGTTCGACCAGTTCCTGCCCGACTATTCGGGCGGCCCGTTCAACGCCCTCGCCAATGGCGTGCGCGCCGTCTACCAGGCCCAGGCCGAAGAGGCGAAGAACATGACGCCCGGCGAGCCCAGGTCCTGGCTGCAGGAAGTGGGCGTCGGCACCAAGTTCGAAAGCGTCAACGACATCGAATACCAGACCGGCGGCTTCGGCGTCGCCGCGGGCTTTGAAAAACCCCTGGCAAACAATACGGTTTACGGCTTCTCCGGCTCGTTCGTCTCGTCCGAGATCCGCAACGCTAACCGGTTCCTGGGTTCTCTGCTGACCGGCTCGGTGTTGATGTCCGGCGTCTACTGGCGGGGCCAGGAAGGCGGCATGATCATCGACGCCAGCGCGTCTGGCGGCTACGCTTGGTACGACAGTGATCGGCGGATCGTCGACCAGAACGCGCTCGGCGTCCAGAACCTGGTCCGGCAGGCCAGCGCCGAATGGAGCGGCGCCCTGCTCGGCGGCCGCGCGGGCGTTACCTACGAATGGACCGCCGGCAATCTCTACATCAAACACGACGCAGTGCTGGACGCGGTCTACCTGCGTGAAGGCGGCTATGTGGAGACCGGCGGCGGCGCGGGCGTGAACCTGGGCGTTTCCCGGCGCGAAACCTATGAGATCGCGGCCGAGGCGGGCATTCTGCTGGGCGCCCAGTTCGGCAGGTCCTTCCGCTGGGGTCCGGAACTGCGCGTCGCCTACCGCAGCGCCCTTGAGGGCGGCGAAGGGGACACCACGGGCTGGTTCATCAGCGCGCCGAACCAACCCTTCATCCTGCCCGGCCTGATGCGGAGCAGGCACCGGGTGGTGGTGCGCGCCGCCCTGCGTGGCGCGGGCGCCTATTCCAACTTCGCCTTCGAAGCCTCGGGCGATCTGTCCGACAACTACAAGGCCTATATGGCCAGGTTCGTGGTCCGCTTCCTGTTCTAGGGAAGGTTTCTAGAACAGCGAATCCTTCGGTCCGTCTTCCAAGGGCGCCTGTAACGGTTCGCGCCTGCCCAACAGGAATATAGCCTGTTCCGCGCGCCAGTTTTCCCAGGTCCGGCTCTGGCTCATGGCGCGCGCCGGCTTTCCCTTGATCAGGGCGGACGCGGCCTCGACCCGAAGGTCCAGTTCGTCCACCAGGTCAGTGAAGTCGCGCAGGGTGCAAAGGTGGATATTCGGCGTCGCCCACCAGGGGGTCGGCAGCGACCTGGTGGTCGGCATCCGGCCCTTGGTCATCAGCGCCCAGCGCACGCTCCAGTGGCCGAAGTTTGGGAAGGAGACGATGGCCCGCTCGGCGATGCGCATCAGCTCGTTCAGCACCGCGCGGGGGTCGCGCACCGTCTGCAGGGTCTGGGACAGGATCGCATAGTCGAAGGCTCTCGCCGGATAGTCGGCCAGATCCCGGTCTGCGTCCCCCTGAACCACGGCCAGGCCCCGCGAGAGGGCGATCGAAACATTGGCCTGGCTGATTTCCAGGCCCCGGCCATCGGCCCCCTTCTCCCGGGCCAAAAGTTCCAGCAGGGCGCCTTCGCCGCAGCCGATATCCAACACCCGCGCGCCAGGGCGCACGAGCCGCAGGATCTCGCGAAAGTCTTCGCGATTTTCGGTCATTTGAGCCCGCGCGCCTGGCCGGCGGCGGCCAGGAACCCTTCCAGGGCGCCGTACATCTGCGGCTCGTCCAGCAGGAAGGCGTCGTGCCCCTTGTCGGAGACCACCTCAAGGAAGCTCGCCCGGCAGCCGGCGGCGTTCAGAGCCCGCACGATCTCGCGGCTCTCGCGGGTCGGATAGAGCCAGTCGGAGGTGATGGAGAGGACGCAGAAGCGCACGTCCCTCGCCGCCACAAAGGCGTTGGCGAGCTGGCCGCCGAACCGCGTCGGCAGGTCGAAATAGTCCATCGCCCGGGTGATGTAGAGATAGGCGTTGGCGTCGAACCGGTCGACGAAGCTCGATCCCTGGTAGCGCAGATAGCCCTCCACCTGGAAGTCGGCGTCAAAGGTCCAGGAAAGGCCGTCACGCTGGAGGCCGCGCCCGAACTTGCGCTGCAGGGCGTCCTCCGAGACATAGGTGATGTGCGCGCCCATCCGCGCCACGCCCAGGCCCTTTTCAGGCCGCACCCCCGCCTCGGCGTAGGCGCCGCCGCGCCAGTCGGGATCGGCCATGATCGCCTGGCGGCCGACCTCGTGGAAAGCGATGTTCTGGGCCGAGTGCTTGGCGGTCGAGGCGATGCAGATGGCGGAGAACAGTTTCTCCGGATAATCCGCCGCCCATTGCAGCACCTGCATGCCGCCCATGGAGCCGCCGACCACCGCGAACAGGGTCTCGATGCCGAGCGCCTCCACCAGCATGGCCTGGGCGCGGACCATGTCGCCGATGGTCACCACCGGGAAGGACAGACCATAGGGCTTGCCGGTGGCGGGGTTGAGCGAGGCCGGCCCCGTGGTTCCCATGCAGCCGCCCACGACATTGGCGCAGATAACAAAGTGCCGGTCCGTGTCGAGGAGCCTTCCCGGTCCCACGGCCTTTTCCCACCAGCCCGGCTTTCCGGTCACCGGATGGGTCGAGGCGACATACTGGTCCATCGTCAGGGCGTGGCAGATCAGGACCGCGTTGGACTTGTCAGCGTTGAGGGCGCCGTAGGTCTTGTAGGCGACCTCCAGGCCTCGAAGTTCGGCGCCGGAGTCCAGGCGCAGGGGCTTGTCCGCGGGAAAGCGCATCACCTCGCTATCCCTCGCCGCGTCCTTGCGCCTGTCGGCCACAATCGTCATCGCGACCTGACTTGGCGAGCGGGACCCCCCCTGTCAACCGCGCTACCGCCTTCAAGGGAATGTCGCTATGACCGGTGCGGACAGATTTAGGGACTTCGATTCTCCTTGCGGCGCCTGATCCTCCTTCGTCACGCCAAGGCCGTACGCGCCCAGAACGGCGATGATTTCGCGCGGCCCCTGGCGGCCCAGGGGCGGCTCGACGCCGCCCTGATCGGCGAGGTTCTCGCCGGGCAAGGCCTTGTCCCAGACCTCGCCCTTGTCTCCTCGGCCCAGCGCACGCGCGAGACCTGGGACGAACTCGCCAAGGCCTTCCCGGACGCGCAGGCGCAGTTTCGGCGCGATCTCTATCTTGCCGATGCGCGCACCCTCCTCGCCGCCCTTGAGGGCGAAGAGGCCCAAACCCTGATGCTGGTGGCGCACAACCCCGGCGTCCACGCCCTGGCGGTCGCCCTGCTGCGCGACGGCTCGGCCGCCCCCTCGACCATCGCCAAGGTGGAGCGTGGCTTTCCCACCGCCACGGCGGCGGTGTTCGCGATCGATGAGGCGGGCCGGGCCAGCTATGACGGCCTCTTCCTGGCCGCCGAGCACGGCGGCGCGGGGGCGGAATGAGCGGCCTGCACGACCTCGCCGCCCTGGCCATGCGGGCGCTGGATCCCGAAGACGCGCACGGGCTGACCATCAAGGCCCTGACTTCGGGCCTTGGCCCCCGCGCGCCGCGCTCCGATGACGCGGTGCTGGCGACATCGGTGGGAGGCCTGGTCCTGCCCAGCGCCGTGGGCCTGGCCGCGGGGTTCGACAAGAATGCCGAGGTCCCCGACGCCATGCTCCGCGCCGGTTTCGGTTTCGTCGAATGTGGGACGGTGACGCCCCTGGAGCAGGCGGGAAATCCCAAGCCGCGCCTCTTTCGCTTGACCCCCGACCGGGCGGTGATCAACCGCCTGGGATTCAACAACGAGGGCCTCGACGCCTTCGCAAGGCGCCTCTCTTCCCGCGGCCGCCGGGGTGTGGTCGGGGCCAATATCGGGGCCAACAAGGACAGCACCGACCGGGCCGGCGACTATGTGACCGGTCTTCAGCGCCTTTGGGGACACTGTGACTATTTCACCCTCAACATCTCCTCGCCCAATACCCCCGGCCTTCGCGCCCTGCAGGCCAAGGAGGCCCTGGACGAGCTTTTGGGCCGCATCGCCGAGGCCCGCGAGGTTCTGAAAGGCGAGGCCGACTATCCCCTGTTCCTGAAAGTCGCCCCCGACGTCGCCGACGTGGAGATCGAGCCGATTATCGCCTCTGTGGTGGAGCACGGGATCAACGCGCTGATCGTCGGCAACACCACCGTCAGCCGCCCGTCGGACCTGCGTTCCCCCTGGAAGGAGGAGGCTGGCGGTCTTTCCGGCCGGCCTCTGATGAGCCTGTCCACCCAGGTTCTGTCGCGCTTCTATCAGGCGGCGGCGGGGCGCGTCCCCCTGATCGGAGTGGGCGGCATCGCCTCGGGCGCCGACGCCTTCGCCAAGGTCAGGGCCGGGGCGGAAGCGGTGCAGCTCTATTCCGCCCTGGTCTTTGAAGGCGCGGGCCTGATCCCTCGCCTCAAGGCCGATTTGGCCGCCCGCTTGAAGGCCGAGGGCTTCAAGAGCATCAGCGACGCGGTGGGGACCGCGCACCGCTAGTTTGCGCAGAACGCCGGGCTCCGGTAACGATGGCGTTATGGCGGATGACACTCACCATCCCGCGAAGAAGTCCCTTCCCGCCGGGGTCGCTGAGGCCCTGCACGTCGCCGATCTCGACGACAAGGCAAGGCGGCTCTTCTGGCCCGGCGGCCTTTCCGCCCGGCTGCTGATCCTCACAGTCCTGTTCGTCGCCTTCGCCGAAATGGTGGTGCTGGCGGCCTCGCTGGCCACCTTCGAGGAACGCTGGCTCTCCGACCGGGTGCGGGCCGCCGAGCTCGCCATCCTGGTGCCCGCCGCGGCCTCCGATCAGGTGGTCACCGGCAAGATGGCGGCCGACATGCGCGAACGCAGCGGCGTCACCGTGGTCGCTGTGGTCGAGGGCGATGTGCGCAAGCACTACATCCCCTTCTCCGCCAAGATGAAGACCCCCTATCCGATCGACCTCAGATCCCAGAACTTCGTCGAATGGCTCGCCGCGCCGGTGCGCACCCTGACCTCCGGCAAGGACTCCAATGTGCTGGTCCGCGACACCACCACGGCGGTCAAGGGTGGCGGGATGATCGAGATCGTCGCGCCGGACAGCCCTCTGAAACTCGAACTGCGCGGCTACCTCAGCCGGCTTTTGTGGCTGACGGTGTTCATCTCGGCCCTGGCGGGCGCGGCGGTCTACGCCTCGCTCAACACCTTCCTGGTCATGCCCATGCAGCGCATCACCCGCGCCATGGAACGCTTCCGCGCCGACCCGGAGGATCCCAAGGCCCATATCGAACCCTCCGGCCGCCGCGACGAGGTCGGCCGCGCCGAGATCGAACTGAACCTCATGCAGGCGGACCTGCGCACCGCGCTCAATTCTAGGGCGCGACTGGCGGCGCTGGGCGAAGCGGTGGCCAAGATCAACCACGACCTGCGCAACATGGTCACCAGCGCCCAGATCTCGTCGGAGCGCCTGGCGCTGTCGGGCGACCCCTCCGTCGCCAAGGCCCTGCCCCGCCTGGAACGCGCCCTGGACCGCGCCGCCCGCCTGACCACCGAGGTCCTGGCCTACGGCAAGAGCACCGAGCCCGCCCCATCCCTGACCGCGGTCATGCTCAAGGAGGCTGTCGCCGCCGCCGCCGACGATGCGGGCGTCACGCGCGAAGGGGTCCGCTTCATCGCCAATCTGCACGCCAGCGACCGGGTCAGCGCCGATCCCGACCACCTGCACCGCATGTTGCTCAACCTTTTGAAAAACGCCCGCCAGGCGGTCTCGACGCCCGATCAGAAGCGGCCGGGGGAAGTGCGGCTGGAGTTCCACCGCGAGGGGCCGATGAGCGTCATCACCATCTCCGACAACGGCCCGGGCGTGCCGAGCCGCGCGCTCGACCGCCTCTTCACGCCCTTCACCGGGTCAGGCCGCCCCGGCGGCACCGGCCTTGGCCTCGCCATCTCCCGCGAGCTTGCGCAGGCGCATGGCGGCGACCTCATCCTCAAGGATACGGGCCCCGACGGCTCGGTTTTCGAGATTACCCTGCCGGGCGCGCTGGAGCCCTTGGCGCGACCTCGGAAGAAGACCTAAGGCGCTTTCGCCGCGCCTTCGCGCCTTGGATCCGCCGCGCCTTCGAGCCTGCCGTTCCGGATCATCACGGCGTGGAGGCCGCTATCTTCGCCGCCGCCCGCCCGAAGGGTGACGCCCTTGGCGGTCAGGGCGTCGGCGACGCCGGGGGCGAACTTGGACACCTCCGCCGAGGTGCCGGGACCCCGGGCGATGAGGTTGGGCAGCGCGACCGCGTCCTTGACCGGCAGTTTCCAGTCCAGCAGCCCGACGATGGTCTTGAGGTTATAGGCCGGGATCGAATTGCCGCCGGGCGATCCCACCGCCGCGACGAAATTGCCCTGTTTGTCGAGGATGATGGTCGGGGCCATGGACGAGCGCGGGCGCTTGCCCGCCGCCGGCGAGTTGGCGACCAGGGCGCCCGATGCGTCTCGAGGGCTGAGCGAAAAATCGGTCAGCTGGTTGTTGAGCACAAAGCCGTGGACCATGCGACCCGAGCCGAAGGGGCTCTCCACCGTGGTGGTCATGGAAACCACATTGCCCTTGCCGTCGACGACCACGAAGTGGGAGGTGCCGGACACCTCACGGGTGGCGTCGGCGGCCCTCACCTGAGCGCCCGGCGGCGAGCCGGCGGTGCGGGGTTCGGCCTTGTCCTTGATCAGGGCGGCGCGGGATTTCAGGTAGGCGGGGTCGAGCAGGCCCGCGACCGGCACGCTGACGAAGGCCGGATCGCCGATATAGCGGTCGCGGTCGGCGTACATCAGCCGGCTTCCCTCGGCGAACAGGTACCAGCCCTGCGGGTCAGCCGGGCCATGGGCGGCGATGTCGGTGTTCTCGAAGATGCCGAGCGCCATGAGGACCCCGGGTCCACCGGAGGGCGCGTTGGGCGTGCACACCTGATAGGCGCGGTAGGGGCGGCAAAGGGCCGGACCCTTTTGCGGCTTGTAGCCGGCGATGTCGGCGGCGGTGAGCTTGCCCGGCAGGGGTTCCTGAGCCACGCGCGCTGCAATGGCGGCGGGGATTTCCCCCTCATAGAAGGCTTTGGGTCCCTCGGCGCCGATCCGCCGCACGGTCGCGGCGTACGCCGGGTTCTTCAGGATCGAGCCTTCCCTGACCCCCGTCAGATAAGCCGCCACGTCCGGCGCGGGACCGCCACGGCCGCCGCCGCCCGCATAGCCCGCCAGACGCCGGCCGACGACGAAGCCATCGCTCGCCAGGCGCTCGGCCTCGGTGAACAGGCTCTTCCAGGGCCGCACCCCGTGATCCTTGTGCGCCTGGGCCAGCATGGCGACGACGCCCGGCGCCCCGGTGGAGCGGCCCGATCGGATGGCCTCGAACATGTTGAGCGGCGCGCCGGTCGGCCCGGCGAAAAGTTCGGCGGACGCGGCCGACGGCGCGGTCTCCCGGCCGTCATAGGCTGTCACCTGCTTCGATTTGGCGTCGTAGAAAACCATATAGGCCCCGCCGCCCAGGCCCGAGCTCTGCGGCTCCACCAGACCCAGCACTGCCTGCACCGCCACAGCGGCGTCGATCGCCGTTCCGCCCTCACGCAGCACCTTCAGGCCCGCATCCACGGCCTGGGGATTGGCGGCGGCGACCATGCCCTTGCCTCGCTCCGCGACCGCCGACTGCTGGGGCGCGGCGACGGGCGCCTGCGAGAGCGCCGTCCCCGCGAGCAGGGCTGCGGCGGCGACGGCGACGAAACTGACGAGAGCTTTCATGGCGGGGACCATAGCGGGACCGGAGGATGCGGCAAAGCAAAGGGTTTTTCAGATCCCTTCAAAACCCCCGCCGGGACGGGTTGCGCTTTTCAAGGCCAGCGACTAGGTTCCGCGCCTTCGCCGCAAAGGCAATGCGCGCCCGTAGCTCAGCTGGA
>DGYN01000073.1:0-23660 GCA_002398405.1 Caulobacteraceae bacterium UBA5005 | reverse complement strand
AATCGTTCCGGGCGCGCCATTTTTTCCGAAAACACCCACAAGTCCAGGGATCGAGCGCCCATCGGCGTTGGCGGCGACTGTCGGAGCGAAACTACTGCGCGACACGGCATCCTCTACGGCCCGGCCTCGACCCTCGCACCTTGTGCCAAGACCGCGCTCATCTCGTCCGGTTTTGAAATCCATCTGATCTCGTGATGTCGGTTGGGACCGACGATGACCGCCAACTCTTGACCGCAGTTTTATTCCCCGATAGGGGAATTCAGTGCGACTCGCGTCACGTAACCGCAAGCCGGTGTGGCGAGGGCAAGGGACAACTTGGGGAATGGCGCCGCAAGTCTGGCCTTACTGCGGGGCGGAAGGACGGCGTGCGTGGACGATATCTCTGGCCTTGGCGTTTTGATCGTGGGCGGGGGAGTTGGGGGTATGACCCTCGCGACCCAGTTGTCGAACCAGGGTGTCCCCTGCACGCTGGCGGAGATCGATCCGGGCTGGAAGGCCGTCGGCGCCGGGCTGACCCTAAACGGCGCTAGCCTGCGCGCTTTCGAAGAACTCGGCGTTCTCGATCAAGTCCGCTCAGCCGGCCACATCCATGGCGGACGCAAGATTCACGACATCCACGGGAACGTGCTGCGAGAGCAGGCGGCCTATGTACCAGCAGCCGATGACATGTCCGCGGGTGGCGGCATACTGCGGCCCACGCTCCACCGCATCCTGTCCTCGGCCACGCGTGCGTCAGGCGCAACGGTGCGACTGGGGGTTACCGTGGATGCGTTGAGCGATACGGGCGGGGGAGTCGATGTCCAATTCAGCGACGGCACGCAGGGTCGGTTTGGCCTGGTAGTCGGAGCAGACGGGCTAATGTCGAAAGTCCGCCGCCTGGCTTTTCCTGAAGCTCCGGCCCCAGTCTTCACCGGGCAAGGTTGCTGGCGAGCTCTCTTTCCCAAACCCCGAGACGTGCAGACCATCTGGGTCTTCATGGATGAGGGCCACAAGATCGGGTTGAACCCGATCTCTGGCGACCAGATGTACATGTTCCTCTTGGAGTCAGCGCCAGGCAATCCGTGGCGCGAACCGGCGGACTGGCCGGAACTTCTGCGAGAGCGCATGGCCCCGTTTGGCGGCCTCATCGGCGAACTTCGAGAGCGCGTGGACCACACGACCTCGGTCAACTACCGGCCGCTTGAAAGTTTGCTGATGTCGCCGCCCTGGCACCAAGGGCGCATCGTTCTCTTGGGCGATGCCTGCCACGCAACGACACCTCATGCGGGTTACGGCGCAGGATTGGCGGTAGAGGACGCCCTATGTCTCGCGCGGCGGCTCGCGGAGGCGGGCGAACTCGGCTCACGCTTGGAGCGGTTCACCAATGAACGTTACCCGCGCTGCCGGGCCGTCCTCCAGGGGTCGCTGAAGGTGGGTGAGCTCGAAATGGCTCAGGCTTCCGTCGACACGCAACTGGCAGCTTCGGCTGACCTCGCAACAGTCGTGCGCGAATACGCCTAAGCTCTAGCTGGGGTATGGGAGAGCCGGGAGCACTTGCCCGCGCGCTTCACCAAAGCCGATCGACACGAACCCTTCGCGTTCTGCTTTGCCCCGTAGGATCACGGTGTCACCATCGTCAAGCCACCGCCGCTCCTCCCCCCCGGGTAACGTCAGCGGTCCGAACATGGTCCGCTCAAGCAGGCACGCCGCGGCCTCGATCGGCGGGCCTGAGCATGTCCCGCTCCCGAGAAGATCCCCGGCCGAAAGCGCGCATCCGTTTGAGCTGTGATGGGCCAGCATTTGGGCGGGGGTCCAGTACATCTCGCGGAAGTTGGTCTGGCAGATGCTGAATGGGGCATCACCCCGTTCCGTCATGCTCTGGGTCTCCAGGAAAGCTTCAAGCTTCAGGTCCAAACCACCGGCAGCTTGGTCGTCTTCATTGGTCAGATGCGGTGGCGGAGGCGGGTCGCCAGCCGGCCGATCGAAGGCAGGAGCGCGGAACGGCGCCAAGGCCTCAGCGGTGACAATCCACGGCGATACCGTCGTCGCGATGCTCTTGCCGAGGAACGGGCCAAGCATGTTCTCCCACATCTGGATGCCCCGCGCGGACCAGTCGTTGAGAAGTCCATAGCCGAAGATGGCTTGATGCGCCTTGGAGACCGGGACGGGCTCGCCGAGTTGGTTGCCCTCGCCGCCAAGCCAAATGGCGAGTTCGAGCTCGTAGTCCTGGCGCGGCTCGGCGCCGAAGGTTGGTTCACTATCGTCGGGCTCGGCAAGCCACAAGCCGTAGGGCCTCCGGACCGGGGTCCCGGAAAGTACAATGGAGCTCGCCCGGCCGTCGTAGCCGACCGGCAGAGTTCGGAAGACTGGCGGACAGATGGGCTCGCCACGCTCGTCCTTGCCGCGACGACGGCCGATGTGGAACGTCGAAACACACATGTCGGAGAACTGCCGGACATGCATTGGCAGCTGCATGTCAGCTTGATCCATCGGAACCAGAAACTTGCTCGCCAACGGCCTCAGCCGGTTCTCGCCTCGGCCTTTGGCAAGGAGTTCCGATAGCGCTGAGCGCAGGGCTGAGGCTGGTCCTTGTCCCAGCCTAAGGAATGGAAGCAAGTCGGGACCGGATGCGGCCAGAGCTGCAACCTGGGCTTCACCATCGAGAAGTCCGGTTTCAGAAAGAGCCCGCAGGTCGACGATCAGATCGCCAATCGCCACTCCGCCGCGGGGCCCTCCCCCAGCGGTACGAAAGAGCCCGAACGGCAGGTTCTGGATTGGGAAATCGCATCCAGGCGTATTGGCCGTCTCGACCCAACTGCGAAGGGCCGGGTCGTGCGTTGCATTCAGTTTGCTCATCCGCCGGCCCTGACCGACGCATCGCTTTCTCTCAGGACGACTTCTGGCCGATGGCGACGGACAGCGTCGTGGTGCGTGGAATCCGCGCCCATATAGACCCCGCGCTCCCACGTGCGGTGGAGCGGGTCCTCGACCTTGAGCGACATCCTGCCAATGCCATGGATGAGGATCTCGACGGTCTCGCCATCCTGCAGGAATCCCAAGCCTTCGTGGTTCGTCCCGCAGGAGAGTACGTCGCCGGTATTCATGGTCATGAACTGGGTCACGAAGGAGACCAGTTCGGGCACGCGGTGCTCCATGTCGTCGGTGTTGTAGTTGTGGCGAAGCTGGCCGTCGTTCCAGAACTGCACGTGCAGATCGTTCGGCTCAGTGATCTCGTCCGCCGTGACAATGCATGGCCCGATCGGCGCGAAGGTGTCGAAGGACTTGCCCATCCAGCTGCCCTTCTTCCAGGTGATCCGGCCTTCGCCGCGGGCGGTTACATCGATCAGGCAGGTGTAGCCGAAGACGGCGTCACGCCAGTTGTCCTCAGCGATCTTCTTTGATGGCCCCTTGAATACGATGGCGAGTTCCGCCTCGTGCATGAAGGCCCAGGGCTCGGTGAACTCGGGCAAACGGATGGTGTCTCCAGGTCCAACCACCGCATCGGGGCTCTTGAGGAACATGTTCAGTTCCCGAGGCGCCCGCTGGGCATGCTCCCAATAGTTGGCGATGCAGCAGACGATCTTGCCGGGACGCGGAAGCGGCGGGCCGAGACGCACCTGATCGAGCGAGATTGGACGAGCGGACGCGGCGGCATCCTCAAGAACTGACCGCCGGGCGTCAAAATCGTCGATCAGAGCCTGCATGGTCAGCTGCGGCGTTGCGCCCTGGCGGACCAGAGTCGAAATATCGACCACACCGCCATCGGTCAGAATTCCAGGCTTGAGGGCCGCGTCCTTCTTTGAGAACAGGCAAAGCTTCATAGAGATACTCCATGCTTCCGGCCGCTTGAGCAGCCGCACGGAAGGCGGTCCGCAAGCAGTTGCTGGGCGTTGGTGTTGAGGATGGCGTCGACCTCTTCCGCCTTCAGTCCGCTGTTGCGGATGTGGTCGAAGGTCGTCTTGTAGCTTTCGAAGGGCAGGAGCACCGGCCAATCGCTGCCGGGAACAAGCTGGGAGCTTCCAAAGGCTGTTGCCGCCGCCAACATGGCGGCGCGCGATCCCCAACCGACGGTGTCGTAATAGAAGCGCCGCGCGGTGGCGCTGGGCTTTTCGGCGAGGCCGGTGTTCGGCAATTGGCCGTCGAGGCGCTCCAGGAGCATGGGCAGAATCCCGCCGAAGTGGGGCACGATGAATTTGATGTCCGGAAATCGCTCGGGAATGCCCCGCACGATCAGGTGCAGGGCCACGACGGCATCCTCGACAGAGGCGCCGAGGCAAACTGTCAGGCCAAAATCGCCAATCATCGGGCTGCCCAACGCGTTCTGGCATGGGTGAAGGAAGACGACGGCCTTGCGCCTATTCAGTTCCTCGAACAGTGGGTCGAACTCAGGGCGAGCGATCGTTTCGCCCATGCAGAAGCATTGGAGGGTGACGCCCACGGCCCCCAGTTCGTCCATAGCGCGCTTGGTTTCCTCGACTGCGGCCGACACGTGCGGCAGCGGCAAGGAGGCCCAGAACGAGAAGCGGTCAGGATGCTCAGCGCAGAATTCTGCGTAGAGATCGTTGCCCAGTTGCGCTGACGAAAGAGCCTGCTCCCGGTCTTCCAGATAGGGCGCGGTGATGATCGAGAGAATCTGGCGGGAGACCCCCGCCTCGTCCATCAGAGCGAGCCGGCGAGGCGTGTCTTCGGCCGGAAAACGATAGGGCGCGGGCTTCTCACCGGGCTTGGGCGGCGGCCACATTCTGCCCCCAAGACCGAGCGGCTCGACGAAGCGGGCGTAGGCCTCCGGGAAGTAGTGCGCGTGCACATCGATTGTCATTGGGACGCGACTCTGCGCGCCCCGAGGAGCTGTCTGGACATCCCATTCACCTAGAGAAAGCGGCTCGGCCGCATAATTCCCAGGTCAGAGATTTAATGGAAATAGTCCAGCGGTCAACCGCTCCCGGCGGGATCCTATCTGTCGGGCTTGGCCGAAATGCCGTTCAGCACCAGGTCCACAAGGAATTTCGCGTAGTCCTTGAGGGTGGTCTCCTGGTCGCGGGGTTCGCATCCCAAGAGTTCGAACAGCGGGAAAGCATTGACCGCGAACTCGTTCATGCCGGCCATGGCGATGTAGAGATAGCGAGCGTCGACCGAACGCAGCTCGCCGTTCTCCACGCCTTCGTCGATGATCCCCTGCAACTCTTCCAGAGAGGCGCGGTGCCATCGATCGCGAAGAAGCGCGATTTGCTCTTCCGTCGCGCCCTTCCCGTACACGACGCGATCCAGCACCAGCTCGTGAACGTGCGGATTGTCCGTCAGCATCTCGCGGAGGCGATCGATCCGCGCGGAAATCTTCTGCTGCGTCGTGACGCCCGCCGCTTCCTGCCCTCGCCTCGCCAGCTCGCGCCGGCGATGCGCCTCGTCGGTGATCTGAAGGAGGACCTCTGTGAGGAGCGTATTCTGGTCGCCGAAATAGTAGCGAATGAGGGCTGGATCGATGCCAGCCTCCCGAGCTACCTCATTGCGGCTCATCTTTGACGGAGACATTTCCTTCAGCATCCGCCGGGTCACCGCTACGACAGCTTCGCGCCCGACCTTGGGGCCATCGGCATGCGGCCGCCCCTTTGGCCTCCGCTCGGCAGGCGCGCCTTTTGCCGCCTTCTTCGAGGGTCGTGCAGGGGTCTTCATGCCTCGGAAATCCTTGTTCATGCGTCCGAGTGGACGGTTATTCCTCTAGGAGGGAACGCCAGCGAGGGGAAGAGATCAACGAGGGCCTTCATCGCGATGTCGGGCGGTCTGAACATCCAATTGACAATTTCCCCATGTGGGGAATAACAGACCCTGTTGTTTGGCGGAAGGCGAGGCTTGTCATGCGATTGAACGGTTTGGACGCGGTGACGCTCGGCGTTGAGGACCTGGAAGCGGCGCGCTCCTTCTATCGAAATTTCGGCCTAGCCGACGGCGCCCAGGGCGGCGCCCACGCCGACTTCGAGACGCTCGACGGGAGCGAGATTCTGGTGCGTGGCGCGAATGACGCCGGCCTCCCGAGCGCGGTCCGTGGGGGCTCGACCGTTCGGGAGATGGTGTGGGGCGTGGAGAGTAAGGATGATCTCGCCGCCATCGCGGCCGAACTGTCCAAGGACCGGCAAGTGTACGAAGATGCTGAAGGCGTCTTGCACAGCGCGGACGACGATGGCTTTGGTATCGCATTCAGGGTGGAGCGCCGCCGAAAGGTTCCGCCTGCGCCCAATCCGCTGAATATCTTCGGCGCGACGCCTAACCGCCCAATCAACACACCGGTCGATTTCCACGAAGCCGTCCGACCCGCCGCGATGGCGCACGTCGTCTTGCTCGTCCCCGACGTTGAGCGCTCAGCGCGCTTTTACCAGGACCGCTTGGGATTTCGGCTGACTGACAAATTCAAAGGGGGAAAGGGCGCGTTCTTGCGGTGCTCGAACTCCACCTATCACCACACGCTCTTCCTGCTCCAAGGCGAAGAGCGGGGCCTCCATCACATCGCCTTCCACGTCACCGACTTCAATCAGGTGATGATGGGCGGAAAGAACCTCCTTGCTAAGGGCTGGCAGCCGGCCTTCGGTCCCGGTCGCCACGTGATCGGCTCCAACTACTTCTGGTACTTCCAAAGCCCCTGCGGCGGCGCGATGGAACTCACCGCGGATATGGACCGCGCCGACGACGGATGGATCACGCGCGAGTGGGACTACAAGCCGGAAAATACGGCGGCCTGGTCCATGACATTCAACGCGCCGGGCTAGGAACTCCAAGTCGTCGCCGTTTCCGCGGGGCCTAAGCGAGGAAGGGCCGCGCGCATCTTACGACGCGCCGAACAGTGGCGCCGGAAAAGCCACAGGCAAAGAATTCTTCAGTCAGGGAATTGTAATTCCCACACCGGGGATATAATCCTGCGGCGAAGGCTCGCGGCCGATGGACATGCGCGCCTCGAAAAAAGGGGGAATTCTCATGAAAAAGTGCCTTTGGCTGGCGTCCACTGCGCTGCTTCTCGTCGGACAAACGGCGTGGGCTCAAACGCAACCCGCGCAGCAGGAGAACGGCGTCGAAGAACTGATCGTCACGGCTGAACGCCGTGAAGTGAATGTCCAGCAAGCGTCCGTGGCCATCGAGGTGATCAGCGGCGACGAATTGAACGTCTTGAATGACGTCTCGGACCTCACCTCGCTGTCGCCAGGCGTTCAGGTCGGCAACAGCGGCCCGAACCCGCAGGTCTACATCCGGGGCGTTGGCGATCCGGCGACCAACGGGCGCAGCCAGACGGCCGTCGCCTTCAGCATCGACGGTGTCTATTACGCCCGGGGCACGCAGGTTGGTCCCGCCATGTTCGACGTCTCCCGCGTCGAAGTCCTGAAGGGTCCGCAAGGCACCCTCTATGGGCGCAACGCCTCGGGCGGCGCGGTCAACGTCATCACCAATAACCCCCGGCTCGGAGAGTTGGGCGGGTTTGTCAGCGCCGAAGGCGGCTCTTATTCGCTTGGGCAAGGCAGCGGCGCGGTCAATGTTCCGCTTGGGGAGACCGCGGCCTTACGGATCGCAGGTCAAGTCATCGATCGCGATGGCTACACCTCAAACGGCGGCCAGGACCAAGACATCAAGGCGGCGCGCGTGAAGTTCCTGTGGGAACCCTCCGAGACCGTGTCCCTGCTGGTCGCCGGGGATCTCGCCAAGATCGGCGGCGAAGGCTCCGGCGTCGTGTTCAAGGACAACCCCGGCGATCCGTGGCGGGACATCACCGACCCGCCGCTGCCCTATCCATTCCTTTTTGGCCCGAACACCGCGCCCTTCACGGCGCCAACCGACCGGTTCATCGACAGCGACATCAAGGGCATGAACGCCGAGCTTAACATCGATGTCGGGTTCGCCACCCTGACCTTCATCCCGGCCTTCCGCAGTCAGGACCAGCAGTCGGTCTCCTACACCTCGAACTTCCGCTTCTGGGAAGGCGCGAGCGTCGATCAAACGACGTTCGAGGGCCGGCTTGGCAACGATGAAGGTTCGCTGAAATGGACCGTCGGCGCCTACTACTTCAAGGAAGAGCAGGACATCTTCCTTGCGCCGTTCTCTTCGGGCCGTCTCGCGGCTGTGACCTTCGACCAAGCCACCAAGGCCAAGGCGGTGTTCGGCCAGGGCACGTTCAGCGTGGCGGACAACTTCCGCCTGATCGGCGGCGTCCGGTGGACTGAGGAAGAGATTGGCGGCGAGTATCAGCAGGGGGTAGGTGGGCCGCCGCTGGTGCCCTTCACCTCAACCACCCCGGTCATCGCTGTCGGACCGATCACCGCCGAAAAGACCAACTTCAAAGTCGGCGCTGAGTTCGACCTGGCCGAGCAGTCCATGCTGTTCGCGACCTATGCCACTGGGTTCAAGGGTGGCGGCTTCTCGCAAACCCTGGCCTGCGGCGCTGACCCCTTCAATCCCGAAGAGGTCAAGGCGCTCACCCTGGGCTCGCGCAACCGCTTCTTCGACAATCGCCTTCAGGTGAACGTCGAAGCGTTCCACTGGAGATACGAGTCGCAACAGATCTCCTACGTCGGCCTCGACAACTGCGGGGGCACGACCTTGCTGACCCGCAATCCCGGCAACGCGACTATTCAGGGTTTCAACCTGGACGTGGTGATGCGCCCCTGGGAGGGGGGCAATCTTCGGCTCGCCGCGGAGTACAACGACGCCACTTATGACAGCTTCAAACTGCAGCAGCTGGGCCTGGGCGCCTACACGCCGTCAGGCGGGACACTTTGCTCGTCGAGTCCTCTCACTGGCGGCCGCTTCGAAATCGACTGCGCGGGCCAACGCTTGCCGCGCACCCCCGAGTGGACTGGCGTCGCGGATTACGAGCACAGGTTCACCTTGGCTTCAGAGGCAGAGGTGCGGGCCGGCATAGACGTGCAGTACGCCTTCGGGACCCGATACCTGGACTTCAACTTCCTGCCCAACGGCCAGGATGACGACTACACGATCTTCAACGCGCAACTGACCTACATTGAGCCGGAAGGCCGCTGGTCGCTGACCGCCTACGCCAACAACATTGGCGACGAGGTCGTCTATACGAGCGCCTCCTCGGTGCCCCAGTTGGACGCAAAAGGGCATCGCCTCTACTCAGCCAACATCATGCCGCCAAGGACATACGGCGTCCGCGCGCGGTTCGACTTCTGACGCGGCCAGGAGGCGTCCCTCTCAGTCCGCCTCACTTCCCTGTGGCCCGCCACTTAGGCGGCTCGCGAGATGCGAGCCGCCCCTTTTTTGACTAGGGCTCAGGTGCGGCTTGCCGGGTCGATCAGGGCGTCATCGAATACGATGCTCTCAACTGAAGCGAAGCGAAACAGAGACCCCGGCTCGGCCAACCGCTTCTCATACCCGTCCATCGCGCTGCGGAACCCACCCTCCGAGACGAGGGCCTCGAGCGCCTCGCGCGTGGGAAAGCGCCAAATATCGACGGCGTCGTATTGAGGCACGACGGGAGCGCTCGGCCCGCCACTTGCTGTCTTAGGTCCACCCTCGCCGGGAACCGGCCGGTTGCGAATGAAGCTGGTCGCCTTCTCGCGAAACGGGCTGATGGCGCTAAGCGCGTCGGCAGCTTCCGACCAAGCGCGGTCAAACGCTTCAGGAGCGATCTCGGGGTTCCGTTTGAAGTAGGTGAAGATCTTGTAGGGCGCGCTCGCGAACGGAGCGTTGGGATCGGCATGCCAAACCGGAGCTTCCTCCGTGTTCAGGGCAAGGAGGGTGGCGCGGTCTGGAAAGCGGCCCTCGTCCTCCCGCACTTCAATAGCGTCAGGCGCTTCGGGAGGTTCGGGCAAAACAACCGAAGGATCGCGCCAGCTCTCGACGATCCAGTCGCGCGCAAGGGTCAGCTTCGGCACGGACGGGGCGCTGATGGCGTGGTTTTGGATATAGGTCTTCAGACGCTTGCGAAGCGTTACCGAGCCCTTGACCAGAGGCGCATGTCGTTGCGCCAGGTGTTCGAGAGCTTCCTCCCTGGTGAGGCCGGGCTTCGCTCTCACCGCAAACATAAGCTTCATCGTCAACCTAGCGCCTCCAATTAATTCCCTCGGTAGTGAATATACACGCCTCCCCGCCCGTGATAATCCTCGCGGTAAGAATTCTCAGGCGCAAAGCGCCATGGGTCGGGGAGCGAGACATGGTTCAACACCCTCAATCGGGCGGCGATACGAAGGCGGTCGCCGTCGGGTGGTGGATGGTCATCTGCCTCACAATCCTCAGCATGCTCGCCCAAATCGACAAGACCGTGTTGACCCTGCTCGTCGCGCCTATCAAGGCCGACCTTGGGCTGTCTGACACCGAAATGGGACTGGTCGTCGGGCTCGCCTTTGCAGTCGCCAACTTTTCCGTGGCGCTGCCTGCCGGATGGCTCGCCGACAAGTTCAGTCGCAGAAGCATGATCGCCGGCGGGGTCGCCCTTTGGTCAGGGATGGCGGTTTTGTGCGGGACGGCTTCCAGCTTTCTCGGCTTGTTCTTGGCGCGGATGGGTGTCGGCCTGGGTGAGGGCGTAATACCACCGCCAAGCTACTCCCTCGTCAGGGACGGGGTGGCGCAGAAACACCATGGCCGGGCGTTCAGCCTCTACGGCGCCGCAGCCTCGTGCGGGGCGGGACTGTCGCTGATCCTCGGCGGGATATTGCTCGGGCTCATCACCAGCAGAGGCTGGTCCAGTCTTCCGCTGATTGGCGAGGCCGCCCCCTGGCAAATCTGCCTGATCCTCATCGGTCTCGCCGGCCTGCCGCTGGCCTTGCTGCCCTTCGCGTTTCCTGACCCTGGGCGAGAAAAATCCGACCAAAGCCAGGCGACATTCGCCAAGGCCTTGGCAGAGATGGGTCGGCAAAGCGGCGTCATGACCGCGCTGGCCGTGTTCTCGGTCTGCCACGCGATGTTGGCCGCCTCCCTCGCAATGTGGGCGCCTACCATGCTCATGCGCAACTTTGGCATGACGCCACCTGAAGTCGGGGCATCCCTGGGCGCCATGCTGCTTGTGATCGCGCCAGTTGGCCTCCTGACCGCGGGCGCCATGATGGACTATCTCTCGAGGAAATCGCCGTCGGGCCCAGCCGTGGTGGCGATCGCGGCATCGGCGGTCCTGGCGATCGCGGCCGTATCAGCTCCGCAAGCGCAAACTCTCCCGGCCTTCTGGATTTGCCAGGCCTTCGTCGTAGCTTCGAGCACCATCTACCTGCCCGTCACCTCGACCATTGTCGCTCGGGCCATGCCTTCACTGACGATCGGCAAAACCATGGCGTTGTTCCTCTTCCTGCAGGGCGTCTGCGGAGCGGGTCTGGCGCCCGTCATCGCGGGCTGGGTCGGGGACACATTCTTCCCCGGCGAGGCCCGCGGCCTGGCGAACGCCTTGTCGGTGGTCGCGGTCGCTTATGGTCTGATCGCACTCGTCGCAGCTGTCGCGCTCAATCGCTTCCTCCGGGGCGGGAAGTTGGCCGCCGCTGCGGAACAGATCGCCGCAGCGGCCCAAGCCAATCCCTAGCGGCTGCCGTCGATCAAGACGAAGCAGATGCGGGCGATTTCGCTCGAACGGTTTGCCCAGGCGTGGCTGGTGCCCCGCTGGATCAAGATATCGCCCGCGCGCATGGTCGTCTCATCCTCGTCCATAATGGCGACGAGCTCGCCCTGGAGAAGGATCGCATAGTCGATTGTGTCTGTGGTGTGCATCCCGGGATGACGGCTGTGCCCGGTGTGGTGCTGGGCGTCAGGGAACATCTGCTTGAAGATCGCCTCGGTGGCCTTGCGGCGCTCTTCGGGATCGGGCGACTCAGGGGGGATGTCGATGACGCGGATGACGGTGCCCCGGGGCGGGGGAAGTACGCCCTTGTGCTGCAGGATAGAATCTTCGGTATCGACCGAAATGTCCGGCCCCAGCGTGCGCCAAAGGTTGTTATTGCGGTAGCCGGGCCGCCCGTCATTGGTCAGCATGGCCGGGGAGACACCGTCCTCCTCGAGATAGGATTTCCCCGCGGCGTTCACCCCGGTGACGATCCGCCTAACAGGAGGCAAAGGCTTCATTGGATAGCTCCCCATGGTTTGATTGGCGGCAGTTATTCCTTAGACAAAGAATTTGTCAAACCGCCTTCGAGTAAGTTATTCCCCGCATAAGGAATAGATGCGGGGCGCCGGATGAGAAAGTTGAGGAAGTCCGCCAGCGAAGCCCTTGCCGGGGTGCTGTTCGACGGCATGACCATCATGGCGGGGGGCTTTGGCCTGTGCGGCATCCCGGAGCACCTCATCGCGGCGATAAGGGAGAGCGGGGTCAAGAGCCTGACCGTCGTGTCCAATAACTGTGGCATCGATGACTTTGGTCTCGGGGTCCTGCTCGCGGGCGGCCAGATCCGCAAAATGATCTCATCCTACGTCGGGGAGAACAGGCTCTTTGCGGAACTCTATATGTCAGGCGCGCTCGAGCTCGAGTTCAATCCCCAAGGCACGCTTGCGGAACGCATCCGTGCGGGAGGCGCCGGCATTTCGGCCTTCTTCACAAAGACGGGCGTTGGCACCCTGGTCGCCGAGGGCAAGGAAGTCCGTGAATTTGACGGCGAGCTCTACGTGATGGAGCGCGGCCTGACCGCGGACCTGTCGATCGTGAAGGCTTGGCGAGGCGATCACGAGGGCAATCTCGTCTATCGAAAGACGGCGCGGAACTTCAATCCGATCATGGCGACGGCGGGGAAGGTATGCGTTGCGGAGGTGGAGCAGCTCGTCGAACCGGGAGCAATCGACCCCGACCAAGTCCACACGCCCGGCATCTTCATCGACCGCATCTTTGAGGGGGCGACCTTTGAGAAGCGGATTGAGCAGCGGACAGTCCGCCTCCTGACGGAGGTTGCGTAAATGCCCTGGACGCGCGATGAGATGGCGGCCCGTGCGGCGAAGGAACTCCGCGACGGATACTACGTGAACTTGGGCATCGGCATCCCGACTTTGGTCGCCAACCACATCCCAACGGGCGTGTCTGTGACCCTGCAGAGCGAAAACGGAATGCTCGGCATGGGGCCCTTCCCGTTCGAGGGCGACGAGGACGCTGATCTGATAAACGCCGGCAAGCAGACCATCACCGAGCTCCCCTCCAGCAGCTATTTCTCATCGGCCGACTCTTTCGCGATGATCCGCGGCGGGCATATCGACCTCTCGATCTTAGGGGCCATGCAGGTCTCCCGGTCCGGCGACTTGGCCAATTGGATGGTCCCCGGGAAAGTTGTGAAGGGAATGGGAGGCGCGATGGACCTCGTCGCCGGCGTCGGCCGTGTCGTAGTGGTCATGGAGCACCTGGAGAAATCAGGCGCCTCCAAACTCGTTGATAGATGCACCTTGCCTCTGACGGGGGTGAATGTCGTAGACCTCGTAATCACCGAGCTGGGCGCGTTCGATGTGGCTAGGGGTAGAAGGCCTGTTACGGTCTTAGAGCTCGCTCCGGGTGTAACTCTGGCTGAAGTGCGTAGCCGTACCGGTTTCGCTCTCGAAGCTCGGGTCTAGTGCGCCTACCAAACCACACTGCAGTCAACTTCACTGTGACACTGCGCGACACAATACGGCTCCACAAATCGAGACAGCCCTATACGCTTCAATCGCTTACATGATTTGGAGATGCGTCCTTCCGCCTGCCTCCCTGGAGGACCTCTGCGACCTCGACAGCAAATCGCCCGTCTTCTGATTGCTTGACCGGCGGGTGCGGCCACGCGAGCCTTGAGCGCTTAAGCCCAAGGGTCATTCATGCAGTTCGACGACGTCATCCTCGGCCGCCGCAGCATCCGCGGTTACAAGCCTGATCCCGTACCCCGCGCTCTGATCGAGGAGATCATCGCCCTGGCCATGCGCGCCCCCTCCTCGATGAACACCCAGCCATGGAATTTCTACATCGTCACCGGCGAGCCCCTGGACCGCATCCGCGCCGGCAATACCGAGCGGATGGTGGCGGGCGTTCCGCAATCTCGCGAGTTCCGCACCGGCCAGCCCTTCGCCGGCCAGCACCGCGAGCGGCAGATCGGCGTCGCCAAGCAACTGTTCGCCGCCATGGGCATCGCTCGCGACGACGCGGCGATGCGCCAGGACTGGGTGTTGCGCGGCTTTCGCCAGTTTGACGCCCCGGTCTGCGTGATCGTCACCTATGACCGGGCCCTGGACGGCAGCGACGACACCCCCTTCGACTGCGGCGCGGTGGCCACCGCCCTGGTCAACGCCGCCTGGTCCCGGGGCCTTGGCGCGGTGATCAACAGCCAGGGCATCATGCAGTCCCCCGTGGTCCGCGAACACGCCGGGATCGCCGGCGACCAGGTCATCATGAAAAGCATCGCCCTCGGCTGGCCGGACGAGACCTTCCCAGCCAATGCGGTGGTTTCCAAGCGCAAGTCCCTGGCCGAAGCGACCGTCTTCGTCGGCTTCGACGACTAGCCGCAGACTACCCGCCGCACGCGGCCGTTTCGATTGAGGTCGAGGTTCAGCCGGTCTGACCTCAGATCTTGGGTGTAGGCCATGTCAGGCTTGCGAACCCGCAGGCTGCCTGCGCCGGCCGCTCTTTGGGCCCTCGCGCCGAGGCGCTGCGAATAGCGCGCTCCCACCGCGAACTGGGCGGCCCTGGCGTCGCACTGTCCGGCTTGAGGGCCCGGCATGTTCAGGGCGCGGCGGTATTCAGCCTCAGGGAACATCGGGCCGGAACAGAGCGAGGTCTCAAGTTCGCCGCCTTCCCCACGCCGGGCCAGCACCAGGACGCGGGCGCCTGGCTGGAACTGGACGCCGCAGGCAGCGGAATCAAGGCCATGGCGGACCAAGAGAGTTGGGCTCATCTTGCCTTTCAGCACCTGCTCGACGCGGAACCGGGTCACTACCTCGCGATCACGCCGGCGGGCCTCGCCGATAGCTTCGCCGACAAAGATCGTGTCCGCCGAAGCGGCGTGTGCGGCGGCGCTTTGCGGGCGCATGCAGCTGCAGGCGAGCGCCGCGCCGCTGGAGAGGACAAGGGCCAGGAGGCCTGTGGCGAGGGCAAGAATGGGACGCATGGACGGCTCCTCACGTGTTGACTGGCGGTGATCGTCCGCCTTTGCGCCTGAAGCTCCCATGAACGCTCGAAGCGCCACGGTGGTGGCGCCCACCTCATGGCTGAGCTAGCCTCCTCGTCCATGACCAAGACCTTGCCCCGCCTTCTAGCGCCCGCCCTGCTGATCGCCGCCCTCGCCTTCGCCGGCGCCGGCCATACTCAGACCGCCGAAAGCGAGGTGTCCTCGGTCATGTCGCAGTACCTGCGGCTGTGGAACGCCCACGACGCCAAGACCATCGTCGCCAAGATCTACCGCCTGGAGCCGACCCACGCCTGGAGCACTGAGGCGGGCCTCAAGGGCGAGTTCGACCGGCTGAAGAGCCAGGGCTACAGCCACTCAGACATCTTCGGGGTCAGCACCTGCATGACCGGGCCCGACACCGCCCAGACCGAACTGCGCTTTTCGCGGCTGAAAACCGACGGGACCCTCATGCCGCCCCGCGACCGCGTCAGCGTCTATCGCCTCAGGAAGTTTCCTGACGGCTGGCGCGTCATCGGCATGGGCGGCGCCCCCGCCAGCGGCATGGTCTGCAAATAGCGCTCAGCCCCTGCCCTCCACGGGAGGCAGGCGGGTCTGGAGCGGCGGGTTGCGATGGGTTTTGAAGATCACGACGGCCGGCGTCGCGGGCACGCCCTTGTCACTGCGGAAATTCTTGTGGCTGGGGCCGTTCACCCCGATGCCGTAGGTCTTTCCGGGCTGCAGGGACGCCTTGAAAGAAAGGCTGAGACCGTCTGCCGAGAACTGCGGCGGCGAGGTCGGCTTGGGAAACTCCGCCGCCCCCGCCACGGTCAGGGACATGCCGTCCCTCGCCATCGGTTCGCTGAAGGTGATCCTGATCGTCGTCTCACCGGGCGACACCGTCGCGCCGTTGGCCGGCCAGGTGTCCACCACGCTCGGCGCGCTTTGAGGCGCCGCCGCCGACAGCACCGCCGCTGCGGCGGCCAGGGTCAAAATCCGCATACTCACCCCCTGCCCTTTGACCGATGAAGTCTAACGCAAGGGTTGACCAGGATGAAGGGCAGTTGAAGGCCTTCGTGCGCGCGCTCATGGCGCGTCGTCGAGCAATCGCCTCTGAAAAATTCGGTGATCCGCGCCGCGCCCAGGCCCTAGCGCGGGTTGTTCCGCATCAGATACTCGCCGACGGCCGCGATCTGGTCTTCGGTGAGGTCCGTCGGGGTATAGGCCGGCATATTGCCCAGGCCCTGCCGGACGATGGCGCGGATGTATTCGGCGTTGAGGTCGCTCCGCCCGTCCAGCACACCCTTGCCGGCCCCAAGCCTGGCCGCCAGCGCTTCGGTCCCGTAGCCGCGCGGGCCATGGCAATAGACGCAGGTCGCGGCGTACAGCGCCTTGCCCTCCGCCTGTTTGGGGCTCAGGGGCCGGTCCTGGGCTGCGACGGCGCCGCACATCAGCACCAGGCCGGCGGCGGCGAAAACCATCGCCCTCATCGCTTCTTCTCCGGCCAGATGCCCTGTTTGCCGGGCGCGAGGATGCCCTTGGGATCGAGCGCGGCCTTGACTCTGCGGTTCAGCTTCATCAGGGCGTGGTCGTTGAAGGTCAGCATGTTCGCCGCCTCGTCCATGAAGGTGATGTGGGCCCGGTAGACCCCGATCCCGATCTTGGAGCATTCCTTGGCAAGGTCGGCGAACAGAGCCCGCGAGCGCCGCACCATGTCCGCGTCGTCGCGGTCGTAGATGATGTCCGCCACGGTGACGAGCGCGCGTTTGCCCAGGCCGAAGACCCCCACATAGGGATCGATGCCGTGCTTCTCATAGAGGCCGTACATCAGGTCGTAGACCTGGCGCACCCGCTTGCCGACCGGCGCCATCACGGGCCCAAAATCGGTGTGCCCGCCGCGCCCGCCGTGCCAGTCGACCATGCCCAGCGGACCGAGACTTAAGTCCTGCCGCATCCAGGCCGCGGTCGGCTCGCCCTTTTTCCAGCGGTTGACGGGGGCCATGGCCGCGCCTGGGATTTTTGCAAAGGCTTCCCGGATGCGGGCCAGCTTCAGGTCGAGGATTTCCGGCCGGTCGAACAGCAGGAAAGAGACGCTCCACCAGCCCGCGCCCTGTCTGGCCAGCTGCTGGCCGATCACGTCCTTGGGGACCGAGCCCTTGCCCTTGTAGAGGTTGGCGCGCGATCCGGCCCGCGTCGCCTGCCGCATGCCGTTGGCGATGGTGTAGGTGGCGTTGATGGTGTCATCCAGGCGCAGGGGCCGAAGGGTGTCGACCATGGCCTCCAGCTGGTCCTCGCGGGGGATGCTGATGGAGACCCCCGCCATGCCCTCGGGAACCGGCATCAGCCAGACCCCCATCTTGGTGACGATGCCGAAATTGGACTGGGTGAAGAGGCCGTCCCAGGTGGGGCCGTAGCCCGCCCGGTAGAGGTTCCATTCCTGGCTGCCCTCGACCGCGCCCATGCCGGTCCGCACCACCGAGCCGTCCGCGAGCACGACTTCCATGCCGCAGATGAACTCAGCGTGCTCGCCATAGGGGGTGTAGCCGACCCCGTGCTCCAGGGAATTGCCGATGATGCTGCCCCAGCTGTGGGCCGGGCCGCTCATCCAGACGTTTTTGCCCTCCAGCGCCTTGTGGAAGTCGAAATAGCTGACCCCCGGCTCGACCAGGGCGTAGCCAAGATCCTCATTGATCTCGAGGACCTTGTTCATGCGCTTCAGATCAAGGACCACCGTTCCCTTGGCCCGGGGCGCGGCGCCGCCGTAGGCGAAGTTCTTGCCCATGGAGACCGGCCACAGGGGGACGCCATAGCGGTTGGCGGCGCGGACCACGGCCTGCACCTCCTCCAGCGTCGCGGGCGCCACAGCCGCCGAGGGTTCGTGTTCGTTGGGGTCGCCGATGGAGAATGGGTCGGCGTAGCTCGCCCTATCCTCGTCCGAGGTGAAGACGAAGGCCTGGCCCACGGCCTTTCGGAAGGCCTCCAGGGCTGATTGGAAAGACCGCTGGGAGACCCCCGGCGGAAGAGGGGCCGGCATGGACTAGCTCCAGAAAAAGAACAGGCCGCGGGCGTTCTTGGAGCCCACGGCCTGAAGTCGGGGATATCCCTAGTAGGTCGAAGTGACCCGAGCGAACACCGAGCGGCCGCGCAGGTCGTAGAGCCCGCCGATGAACGCCTGGAACGCCGGGAACGGCACGAAGGGCGCGACTTCCGCGAAGACGTTGGCCGCCCCGACGGTGATCGAGACGTCCTTGGCCCACGTCTGCTCGCCCTTCCAGTTGTAGGTGTAGGAAACGTCGAGCGGGGTGAAGCTGTCGATGGTCTTGGTCAGATCACGCGAGAAGGTCAGGCTATCGATGTGGCGAGCCAGGACCATGGCGCTGTGCGGACCGTTGGACCAGCTGATCCGGCCGTTGACCTTCAGCCTGGGGTTGGCGACCAGGCCGACGACGCCGGGCTGGTCATTGGTCCGGCCCGCCCCGTGCACCACCGCCGCGCCGGGCGTCGGGATGACGTCGTATTGGTCGACATAGGTGCCGGCGATGTTGAACACGAAGTCGCCGACGTTCTCGATGGGACGCCGGTAGTTGACCTCGAAGTCGACCCCGGCCGTCTCCAGGCTCGGGGCGTTCTGATACTGGGTGAAAACGATCGCCAGCTGGCCGGACGCGTTGCGGATGACCCGCCCATTGGCTCCGGTCGGATCTGCTCGGACGACGTTGGTCGCCGACTCCGTCGTGATCAGATCGTTGAAGGTGTAGTGCCAGTTGTCCACCGAAACCGTCAGGCCCTCAAAGAGCCGCAAGGACACGCCGTAGCTGTAGTTCTCCGAAGTCTGCGGCTTCAGGTCCGGATTGCCGGAGATGATGTTGGTGATCCGAAGGTTCGTCTGGCCGGTGCAGACCGGGTTCTGGGTGACCGGACAGTCGGTCACCGCGGCCCCCGCCCCGACGTTGCCGAACAGGCGGAACAGCGACGGCGCCACGAAGCTTTCGCCGTAGGAGCCCCGTAGCGTCAACTTGTTGTCCCAGGCGCTGAAGAGGATGCCGACCTTGGGGTTGGTGGTCTCAAGCGTGTCGCCGATCCACTCGTGGCGGACGGCTCCGTTAATCTCCAGCGAGGAGTTCTCGCCGGTGAAAAGCGGGACGTTGATTTCGCCGAACACCGCATGATTGTCGCGGCTCACGTCGAAGTCGTTGGCGGTATTCTGGTTGGCGGTGCGGCCGTCGTTGCGGCGCTGGTCATAGTCGCCCGTCAGGTCCGCGGTGCGGAACTGATAGCCGACGGCGACCTGTACGTCCCCGGCGGGCAGGGTGAAGACCTTGCCGCTGGTGTGGGCCTCGCCCTCCAGCAGGGTCGACTTGAAGCGGTCGGTGAGAGTCGGGATCACCCAGTCAATGATGTCCTGGCTGTTGGCCCGGCCGTCGGTTCCCCCCGCCGTAGCGAAGGCCGAGTTGCCGAAGGGGTTGAAGTACTGGCAGCCGCCGGTGTTGCGGGCGCTGGTCGAGGCGCACCCGGGGCCGCCAAGGCCGTCCAACGCGCTGCGCAATTCCGCGGTCAGGCCGTTACCGGTCGTGCCATTGGTGGCCAGCTTGTACTGGCTCCAGGACAGGCCCGCCTGCCAGTCCCAATCGTCGAAGAGCTTGCCGGAGAAGAACCCGGCCATCTGCGCGACCGAGTTGTCCGACCGCGAAGCCCGCATGGCGGCGCATTCGCCGGGCCTCAAGGTATTGCCGGTCGGCAGGCCGCACTGCGAACCCAGGAGGCGCGCATTGAGGGTCACGTCCTCATAGAAGGGAATACCCGAGGCGGGGTTGGTAGGGTCCGCGGTCAGGACCACCCGGTTCTGAGCATTGCGGGTCGGCAGGAAAACAGGCGCGCCATCCCGCGTGAATCCCGCCGCGACGCCGCTCGATACGGCAAACAGCGGCTGCCCCGCCGCGTTCACGGCGCGGAAGGTGTTGCCGGGGTTGTGGCCCGGAATGATGATCGAAGCGCCGACGGTTTCCCCGGTGGTGTAGGAGGTCGCCGTCTCGAAGCTGGTGTAGCCAGCCTCGCCGGTGAACCGCAGATTGTCGGAAAAATCGAAGTGGCCGCGGGCGAAGCCCTGGTAGCGGGTGAGTTCGCTCTGGAGCGCGTTGTCGTCGAAGAAGAAGTAGCGGCAGTCCGTGGCCGTGGCCACCGGCAGCTGAGCGGCGACGCGGGTCGCCGGCGGGACGTCAGTGGGGATCGAGCCGATAACCGTGCCGCACATGGGATCAACCCGGGTGGCTGTAGAGCCCGCGCCCGCGCGGACCGCGCCGGCGGCGTCCCGCAGCGGCACCACGTAGCGGCCCGGCGAGCCCGAGGCGATCGTGTAGCGCAGGTTGTTGCGGTCCCTGCCTAGAACCGGCGCGTCGAAGGTCGAGTTCATCGGGTCCTGCTGCACGAAGGACAGGGCGGCGACGATGTGCCCTCTGTCCTCGGCGAAGGTTGATCCCCACATCCCCTGCAGCTGGTAGTCGCCGACATTGGAGTAATCGAAATAGTTGACGCGGGCCGCCAGGCGCAGCCCCTCGAACCGGTCGTTGGTAATGACGTTGACCACGCCTGCGACGGCGTCGGTGCCATACAGGGCCGAGGCGCCGTCCTTCAGGACCTCAATGCGCTGGACCATGATGTCTGGCACGAGGCTGTTGACGTCGACGATGTTGTCGGGGCTGTCAGCCACCTGGGTCTGGCGATGGCCGTTGAGCAGCACCAGGGTCGCGGCGGCGCCCAGGCCGCGCAGGTTGACGGTGCCAAGGCCGCGTTCGCCGCCGCCCAACGCCCGGCCGGTGGAGAAGGCCGAGCCGAAATTGGCGGGCATTTCAGCAAAGACGTTGGCGAGGTTGGTCGGCGCTTTTTCCTCGAGAACCTCAGCCGCCTGCAGCACGTCCACGGGCGAAGAGGCCTGGAAGCCTTCCGACCGGCGGATGAAGGAGCCGGTGATCACCACCTCCTCGACGTTGGTTTCCTGTTCCTGGGACCAAGCCTGGCCCCCAGATACACCCACCGACAACGCGGCGGCGCCGCACATCAGCGCGCACAGCCGCCCCCCATATCCCTTACGCATAGAAGACCTCCCTTTAGTCGCTTATGGTTTTTCGCAGCTTGACCACAAATCGTTCGTGTCGCCAACTATCAGATTGACGAACAGTACGTGTGTCTATTGGACTTGCCGCGACGAGGGAGCGGAACAGTCTTCCCGCCGCGAGAAAAGCTAAGGAATTCCAATGGCCGACGGCCCAACCACACGACGCGCCGTGCTCACCACCGGCGCCGCGATCCTCGCGACGGCCCCAGCCGCGGCGAGGGCCAAGACCGCCGAGAAGGCTTTCGACATCGTCGTCTTCGATTCCAGATATCCGGAAAGCCGCCGTTTCGCCGCAGTGATGGCCAAGTCCGGCGCGACTCCCCTCGATGTGGGGGAAGAGATCGGCGACCTGTGGTTTGGGCCTCTCGCCCGCCTCGACGCCAAGACACGGGTCTGCGGCCTGACCACCCATGCCGACTTCTTCATCTCGTCGAGTTTCGGCCGCGAGAAGGGAAAGGCGTTGCGTTATGAAGGCCAGCACGACGCTCGCGCGCCCGGTGAGGTCACCCACCAGATCGGCTGCACGGCCACGGCCGCGAGCCTCGAGGGCTGCGGCCGCGACTGGGCCGGGAGTCTTGCCCAGGGCCTGTTGAAAAGCGACGCCACCCGCACCCGCAAAGCCAAGGCGAAGGTCAGGACCGCCCGGCCGCCCAAGGCCGCCGCCACCCTGTTTTCCTGGGTGCTCGCCTGATAGGCCGGGCGCCGTCTCTCATGAGGACTTCGATATGAACCAGGTGAAGCTGAGCATCGCGGGCGCCGATTGCGACGCCGCTGGCGGAGCGACCTTCGAGCGCTGCAATCCGGTGACCGGCGAGGTCGCCACGGTCGCCGCCGCGGGCAGCGCTAAGGACGCGCAGCGCGCTGTCGACGCCGCCGCCGCCGCCTTCCCCGCCTGGGCCGCCATGGGGCCGGGCCCGCGCCGCGCTATTTTGCTCGACGCCGCCGCCAAGCTTAAGGCCAAGGCGCCCGCCTTCGCCACGCTGATGACCGCTGAGACCGGCTCGACCACCGGCTGGGGCATGTTCAACACCATGTTCGCCGCCACCCTCCTGGAGGAAGCCGCGGCCCTCACGACACAGATCGGCGGCGAGGTCATCCCCTCCAACCACGGCTCGACCACCGCCATGGCCGTGCGCCAACCGGCCGGAGTCGTTGTCGGCATGGCGCCCTGGAACGCCCCGGTGATTCTGGGGGTGCGCGCCCTGGCCACCCCGCTGGCCTGCGGCAACACCGTGGTGCTCAAGGGCTCGGAAACCTGCCCCGCCACTCACCGCCTGATCGTCGATGTGCTGATTGAAGCCGGGCTTCCCGCCGGCGTCGTCAATTTCGTCAGCCATTCAGCCGACGACGCCCCGGCCGTGGTCGAGGCCTTGATCGCCCACCCAGCCACCCGGCGGGTCAATTTCACTGGCTCGACCCGCGTCGGCCGTATCGTCGGCGAGCTTTGCGGCCGTCACCTCAAGCCCTCGGTCTTGGAGCTGGGCGGCAAGGCGCCCCTGGTCATCCTCGATGACGCCGACATCGAGGCGGCGGTGAAGGCCGCGGCCTTCGGGGCCTTCATGCACCAGGGCCAGATTTGCATGTCGACTGAGCGGATTATCGTCGACGAGACCATTGCCGACGCCTTCGTCGCCGCCTTCGCCGAAAAGGCCAGGGCCCTGCCCGCCGCCGACCCCAAACACGGCAATACGCCGCTGGGCGCCGTCGTCGATCTCGCCACCGTCGAGCGCCTCAAGCGCCTGATCGCCGATGCGGAAAGCAAGGGCGCCAAGGTCGTCGCCGGCGGAACTTCCGAGGGCGTCGTCTTCCAGGCCACCATCGTCGATGGCGTCACCCCGGACATGGCCCTGTTCCGCGAGGAGAGCTTTGGCCCGGTGGTTGGCGTCACCCGCGCCAAGGGGGTCGATCAGGCGGTCACTCTCGCCAACGACACCGAATACGGCCTGTCCGCCGCCGTCTTCGGCAGAGATGTCGACCGGGCCCTTTCTGTCGCGCGACGGATCGAAAGCGGCATCTGCCACGTCAACAGCCCCACCGTTCAGGACGAAGCCCAGATGCCCTTCGGCGGCGTGAAGGCTTCAGGCTTTGGCCGGTTCGGCGGCAAGGCCGGGGTCAACGAGTTCACCGACCTGCGCTGGATCAGCGTGGAAAGCGGCCAGCGGCACTATCCGATCTGATCGCCGCTAGCCGCCGGGACGCAAATCGGTAAGCTCTGCCTGAACGCGCCACGACGAAGGGCGCACAGGGAGGAATGACCATGGCTGATCAACATCAGACCCGGCGCGAGGCGCTCAGCCTCTTGGGCGCCGGCGCCGCGAGCTTGGCGCTCGCCGGGACGGCCGCGGCCCAGCCCGTCTTCGCCAAGGGGGCGGTGATCCGCACCGTGCTTAAGGACTATGCGCCCGAGGAGCTGGCCGGTGGCGCCAGCCTCTTCCACGAGCACATGAGCCAGCCGCCGGATTTCATGGGCCGGTGGAACGCCGCTGCCCAGGCGGCGCGGGCCTCCAACGTCGTCGGCCGGCCGCCGGTCCCGTCGCGATAGAGACCGC
>DGYN01000003.1:11835-12323 GCA_002398405.1 Caulobacteraceae bacterium UBA5005 | reverse complement strand
GTTGGCCGCGGTGTCGCTGGCGGCGGAGGCGGCGGCGTCTCCGGCGTCAACGGCGGCGGCGGCGGCGTTGGCGCCCGCGGATTCCGCTTCGGCCTCGGTTTTCTCAGAGCAGGCGGCGAGCGCCAGGCAGCAAGCCGCCGCTGCGACGATGATAGAGCGCATGGAAATGTCCCCTTTGGAATTTTGCAAAAACGCCCTTCCTCAACGAGCTTGACCTTGGATCGTTCCCAAGACGCCGCGTTTTAGCCTCCGGATCGTTGGGAACGATCGGCTTTCCCGGCCCTTCTATGGTCCAGGACCCCACCCCACAGACGAGGAAACCCGCCATGCACGTGAGCGAAGTGATGACCGCCCAGGTCGCCGTAGCCAAGCCCAACGACACCATCCGCGCCGTCGGCAAGATGATGAGCGATGTGGACAGCGGCGTGATCCCGATCGCGGAGAACGGCAAGGTCGTCGGCGTCGTCACCGACCGCGACATCGTCATC
>DGYN01000003.1:0-11607 GCA_002398405.1 Caulobacteraceae bacterium UBA5005 | reverse complement strand
GGCCTGATCACCGACCGCGACATCGTCATCCGGGCGGTCGCCGAAGGGGCCAATATGGATGAGCCGGTCTCGACCATCATGAGCGCGGACATCCAGACCTGTACCGAGGATGACACCGTCGCCGAGGCGGTGGGCAAGATGGCCAGCCAGAAGATCCGGCGTCTGGTGGTCGTCAACCCGTCCGGCGGCCTGGCGGGCATCGTCTCCCTAGGCGACATCTCCAAGGATTACGGCGCCAAACAGGTGGGCAAGACCCTGGAAGAGATCAGTTTCGCCCCGCCCGATCAGTAGCGCAACTTGGGGACATGTAACGCGCAGCGGTACGTGTCCCCCACCATAGAGTCCGCTCGGTACACGGATCGCTGCGCGCGACCTGTCCCGGACCGGGGACGGTTTCGCATTGTTGCGCTTTGGATTACGGTCCCGCTTCCAGAATCCGGGAGACCCCTGCCATGAAGCGTACAGCGTTTATCGTCCTGGCCGCGGGCGGCCTGCTCCTCACCGCCTGTGTTTCGACATCGCAGAGTTCGGCCTTCCAAACTCTTCCAGCGGATCTGGTCACCGCCGGCCGGGTGGATCAGGTCAAGATCACCCGCGGCGACCTGAAGGTCACACCGGAGTTCAACGCCCTGTTCGAGCAGAAGGTGAAGGCCAAGCTCGACGCCTGCGCGCGGGGGACGCGGGGCCTGCGTCTCGAAGCCAGCATCAACAAGTTCGAGCGGACCAATCCGGTGATCACCACGATCATCGCCGGCCGCAATGTGATCCGGGGCGAGGCGCGGCTGGTCGAGATCTCGACCGGCCAGCTGGTCGGGGTCTATCAGATCGGCCACACGGTGATGGGCGGCAAGCTGGGCATCCTGAAGATGGGCCCGGCGGAGACGCAGCTTTCCGACGCCTTCGGGACAGAGCTGTGCCGGCAGGCGTTCACGCCCGGTGGGGCGGCGGGGAAGTAGCCGGGTGTTAAGCCGGCGCCGCGCACCGAAAGTGTGGTTGGGCGTGACTTTGCTCGTAGCCTTCGCGCTACTGTGGAGCTGCCATTCGCAGGTGGGAACGCTCATCTCGGGCGAAACACGTCGTTTAGCCGCCTATCCTGCTAGGTTGAAGCAATGGACGGAATGGGGGGTAGCGGATCATTTCCCGCGAAGAATCCCAACGTCCGCGACCGATGTCAGCTTCGCAACGGAATTCCCGGTCCTTCAAGGTCCAGGGTATTTTCAGCTGCGCATGCGCGTTCCGCCAGCTGAGTTGCGGGCAATAGAAGCCCAAACTCAGAAAAAGGCGGTGCGCGCATGTCCGCCGCAATGCACTGACTACATCGAAGAGCCGGGGTTCTGGCCCGTGCCTTCTCTGGTTGCTGGGGTGAATGGCGCAGGCGATTATCCGGCTAGCTTTACCGTCTATGCCCTGCAGTACGATGGCAACTATGACCGTCCAAGCATGGGGGGAACAGCTATCTCCTCCAGCACGAACGAGGTCGTGTACTGGGCGGTGTATTGACTGTGCCGCCGTTGGCGGCCTGGGGAGCAATTGGCTACCGCAGGGCCTCCAGGTGCCCTTCCTTGATCGTGAAGACCCGGTCCATGAACTTGGTGAGTTCGAGGTTGTGGGTGGCGATCAGGGCGGCGACGCCGGTGACGCGGACCAGATCCAGCAGGGCGTCGAAGACCCGGGCAGAGGTGGCGGGGTCCAGATTGCCGGTGGGCTCGTCGGCCAGGAGGATGCGGGGCTCGTTGGCCAAGGACCTCGCGATAGCGACCCGCTGACGCTCGCCGCCGGAAAGGTGGGCGGGCGGATGGCTGGCGCGTTCGCCCAGGCCCAGATGCGTGAGCAGATTGAAGGCGTGGTCGCGGGCGGCCTTCCGGTCCTTGCCAGCCACCATCTGCGGCAGGGCGACGTTGTCCAGCGCCGTGAACTCCGGCAGCAGGTGGTGGAACTGATAGACGAAGCCGAGCGTCGACAGGCGGATCGAGGTGCGTTCGCGGTCTGAGAGGTCGTTGCAGTTGCGGCCCTCGATGATGACCTGGCCTTCGGTCGGGCGTTCCAGCAGGCCCGCCGAGTGCAGGAGGCTCGATTTGCCGGAGCCCGAGGGACCGACCAGGCCGACGATCTCGCCGGCCTTCAGGTCTAGGTCGACGCCGTTCAGCACCTGCAGCGGCTTGTCGCCGGACATGTAGGTGCGGGCGACACCGCGCAGGGACAGGGCCACATCACTCATAGCGCAGCGCCTCCACCGGATCGATGCGCGAGGCCCGCCACGAGGGATAGATGGTGACGAGGATCGAGCAGGCGAGCGTCCAGCCGAACACCAGGGCGACCTCCATCCAGTCGAGCTTGGCCGGCAGAGAGGAGAGGAAATAGACGTCGGCGCTGAAGGTGTCGGTCCCGAACAGCCAGTCGACGGCCCGCTGGATCGGCTCGATGTAGATGCAGAAGAGGACGCCCATCAGGACGCCGATCGGCGCGGCGACAACGCCGAGCGCCGCGCCTGAGAGCAAAAAGATGCGCATCACCGAGCCCTGGCTGGCGCCGATGGTCCGCATCACCGCGATGTCGCGCTCCTTGTTTTTCACCAGCATGACCAGGGCCGAGATGATGTTCAGCGCCGCGATGCCGATGATCAGCATCATGATCATGCGCATCATGTTGCGCTCGACCTGCAGAGCGCCCCAGTAGGCGGCGTCGGCGTCACGCCAGTCGGTGACCACCGCGCCCGGACCGGCGGCGGCGCGGATGTCGGCGATGTTGTTCTCGACCTTGTCGGGATCGTCGACGCGGACCTTGATGACGTCAACATCGGCGCCGCGGCCGAAAAACAGCTGTGCCTGCTCAAGCGGCATGTAGACGAACAGCTGGTCGAAGGTCGACATGTTCACCGAATAGGTGGCGCCGACGATGTAGTCCTTCTGTCCCGGCGCGGTGCCAAAGGCGGTGGCGGAGGCGGACGGCGAGGTCAGGGTGACGAAATCCCCGGGCTTTACACCCAGTTCGCCGGCCAGGCGCTCGCCGAGCACGACCATGTCGCCGCCGTATTGGCCGGCGCCGTACCCGTCCAGGGTTCCCATCCTGAGGGATGAACCGATTTCGCTGGCCTTGAGGTCAGCCGCCGCGACGCCGCGCACATTGACGCCGCGGGTTATGCCGCCGCCGCTGATCAGGGCCTGGGCCTCGACCGTGGGAACGGCGCTGGTGACGCCGGGAGCGGCGCGCAGGCGTTGGACGGTTGCCGGGTAGTTCACCTCCGTGGCGGCCTGGCCCTGGACGAAGGCGTGGTCGTTGAAGGAGAGGATGGTGGAGAGGAGTTCGGCGCGAAAGCCGTTCATCACCGACATGACGATGATCAAGACCGCGATGCCGACGCTGATGGCCCCAAAGGCGATCATCGAGATCAGGGCGACCCCGCCCTCCTTGCGCCGGGCGCGCAGGTAGCGGAAGGCGACCAGCCACTCCCAGGGGGAAAAGGCGCCGGCGGGCTTGGCAGCCTTCATGCGCCGAGGGCTTTCAAGGCGTCGGGCAGGCTGAGGGTCTGGCGGTCGCCCGTCTTGCGGTTCTTCAGCTCGACCTCGCCGTTGGCGATGCCCTTGGGGCCGACAATCAGCTGCCAGGGCATGCCGATCAGATCGGCGGTGGCGAACTTGCCCCCTGCCCGCTCGTCGCGGTCGTCGTAGAGCGGCTCCCTGCCGGCCTTGGTCAGGGCCTCGTAAGCCGTCTCGCAGGCGAGATCCACCTCGGCGTCCCCGGGCTTGAGGCTGAGGATGGTTACGCCGAACGGGGCGACGCTTTCGGGCCAGATGATGCCGTTATCGTCGTGGCTGGCCTCGATGATGGCGGCGACCAGGCGCGAGACGCCGACGCCGTAGCTGCCCATCTGGACAGGCCGCTCGACGCCGTCGGGGCCGGCGACCACGGCCTTCATGGGCTTGGAATATTTGTCGCCGAAGAAGAACACCTGCCCGACTTCGATGCCGCGGGTCTCGAGGCGGTTTTCGGGTTTGACCTCGGCCTCATAGCGGGCCTGTTCGTGCACATCCTCGGTGCAGGCGTAGATGCTGCTCCATTGTTCGACGATGCCCGAGAGGTCGGACTGGTAGTCGGTGTCCTCGCCGGGGATCGGCAGGTCGAGGACGTTCTTGTCGCAATAGACGACGCTCTCGCCGGTTTCGGCGAGCACGATCAGCTCGTGCGAAAGATCGCCGCCGATGGGCCCCGTTTCGGCGCGCATGGGAATGGCCTTGAGGCCCATGCGGGCGAAGGTGCGCAGGTAGGCGACGAACATCTGGTTGTAGGAGTGGCGGCCGGCGGCCTCATCCACGTCGAAGGAATAGGCGTCCTTCATCAGGAATTCGCGGCCGCGCATGACGCCGAACCTCGGGCGCTGCTCGTCCCGGAACTTCCACTGGATGTGGTAGAGGTTCTTCGGCAAATCCTTGTAGGAGCGGACGTAGGAGCGGAAGATCTCGGTGATCATCTCCTCGTTGGTCGGCCCGTAGAGGAGTTCGCGCTCGTGCCGGTCGGTGATGCGCAGCATCTCCTGGCCGTAGTCGTCGTAGCGGCCGCTTTCGCGCCAGAGGTCCGCAAGCTGAAGCGTGGGCATGAGCAGCTCAATGGCTCCGGCGCGATCTTGTTCCTCGCGGACGATCTGTTCGATCTTCTTGAGGACTTTGAAGCCGAGCGGCAGCCAGGCGTAGATCCCCGCCGCCTCCTGACGGATCATGCCGGCGCGCAGCATCAGCCTGTGGGAGACGATCTGCGCCTCGGCGGGGGTTTCTTTCAGGACGGGCAAGAAGAAGCGCGACAGGCGCATGAGCGGCGTGATTCCAATGGTCTGCGAGACTGGGGCCTCGTTTTGCCCGCCAGCGTGACCATGAGCAAGGCATTGGCCAAAAAGAAGGCCGCGGCTTTTGAGGGCCGCGGCTTAAAGTCGTCGTCGGGAATTACGCCATGAACCAGGACCGAGAGAGAACGGCCTGATGGATGTCTGGGTAACGCGACTCCCGCGGCGGCGGTGTGCGGTCGCGGAAGGGTCGAGCCGCATCGCAGCAAATTGCTGAAATTTTGTGCGGGATTTTTGGGGTGGCCGCTGAAGAAGGCGGCAAAACCGCTCAATAAAACTGCGCTGTGCCCGGCAGGGTGATCAGCTTGAAGTGCACCACGGCCCAGAAGATCGCAAAGACGATGGCGCTAACCCAGGTGGTCGTGATGAATTTGCGCTTCAGGTTCGGATTGACCGGGGCGCCGGGATCGCCGCCGTCTTTCAGGTCGATCCCCATTTCGTGGTGGCTCCGCACCCCCAGCGGCAGAATGGTGAAAAGCACCACCCACCAGAGGACAAGATAGATGGCGATGCCGGTGATCGGACCCATCAGTGGGCGCCTTTCGGCGTCTCCATAAGCTCGACCAGCTGGCCGCCCATGTCCTTGGGGTGGCAGAAGATGATCAGGGTGCCGTGGGCGCCGATGCGCGGCTCGCCCAGAACCTTGACGCCCTTGGCGATCATGTCGTCGCGGGCGGCGTAGATGTCCTCGACCTCGAAACAGATGTGGTGCTGGCCGCCCTTGGGGTTCTTTTCCAGGAAGCCGAGTATCGGGGAATTTTCGCCGAAAGGCTCGATCAGTTCAATCTGCGAATTGCCGACATTGACGAACTGGAAGCTTACCCCCTGCTCCGGCATGGAGCGTTTTTCGGTGATGTCCGTGGCGCCCAGCACATCGCGATAGAGTTTCACCGCCTCATCGAGGGAGGGCGTGGCGACGCCCACATGGTTCAGTCTGCCGATCATCTTAGCAATCCACGGGAACAGAGGGGAGTTTGAGGGCGTCGCGCATGGCCCATCCCGTAGGCCGCACGTCGGTAATGCGCCAGCCGCGCCGGGCCAGACACATGGCGTAGGTGACGGTCTCGGGCTTGTCGAAGTTCTTGAAGCTGACGGTGACGACGCCGCCCAGGCGGTTGGTGGTGCGCTCAAACTTCAGGTCGGTGATTTTGAAATCCTGGGCGTTGTAGCGGTAGTCGCCGCCGTTGGTCTCGCCGACCTCGCCGCCGCGGATATCGCGCTTGATGGCGCGCGCTAGATCGCGGGCGAAGAAACGGTCAATGTCGCCGGAATTGGTGGGGATGCTTTCGAGCTTGTAGAGCTCCTGCACCAGGCGGTCGGCGCCTTCCTGAGCCGTGGCGGGCGCGCTGAGGGCCGCCAACGCGATTGTGCCGATGATCCATTTGCGCATGGGCGCCTCCCCCGAAGAGGAATGGTGCTTACACCCGCAGAACGGTGACTTCCACTACCGGGCGGCGGTCCCAGATGCGCTGGCCGGCTTTTTTGAGGACGCGCTTGATGGCGGCTTCCACCGCTTCGTCGTCGTCGCGTTCGTCGCCCTTTAGCTTCTTGAGTGCCGTCTCGGCCTCGTCGGCCAGATCGTCGAGGGCATCGTCCAGGGGGTATTCGTCGTCGCCGGGCAGACCGATGCCCCGCACCTGCGGGCCGGAGACGATGCGGCCCTTGCCGTCCAGGGCGACTGAGACGGTGAGGACGCCGTTGTAGGCCGCGTGGCGGCGCTCGCGCAGGGGTTCGGCGTTGGACGGGACAATGACATTGCCGTCGACATAGAGGCGGCCGGCGGGAACCTGGTCGATGATCTCGGCGCGGCCGGGGGCGAGGCGGACCATGTCGCCGTTGCGAGGGGTGACAGTTTCCTGGACCTGCATGTCGCGGGCGAAGGCGGCGTGTTCGAGGATGTGGCGGCGCTCGCCGTGGGTGGGGATGGCGATCTGCGGCCTGGCCCACTGATACATTTCCTTGAGTTCGTCACGGCAGGGGTGGCCGCTGACGTGGATGCCCGGGTGGTCGCGGTCGGTGTAGAGGCGCACGCCCCGGTCGGCGAGGTTGTTCTGCAGGTTGCGGATGGCGACCTCGTTGCCGGGAATGACCCGCGAGGAAAAGATGCAGTGATCGCCCTTCCCTAGATTGACGTGGCGGTGGCTGCCGTCGGCGATGCGCGACAGCGCCGCGCGGGGCTCTCCTTGTGAACCGGTGCACAGGTAGAGGATCTTGTCGGCGGGAAAGTAGCCGCTCTCATCCTCGGTGACGAAGTCCTGGACGCCGGTGAAGAGGCCGACGTGTTTGGCCGCTGCCGCCATGCGGTGCATGGAGCGGCCCACCAGGCAGACCCGGCGGTCGTTGGCCTGAGCCGCGCGGATGATGGTGTCCATGCGCGCGACGTTGGAGGCGAAACAGGCGGCGGCGATCTTGCCCCTGAGCGAGCCGATCAGCTTGGTCATGGCGACGCGGACGCCCGCTTCCGATCCCGCCTCGCCGTCGACGAAGACGTTGGTGCTATCGCAGACCATGGCCAGCACGCCGTCGTCGCCGAGTTTGCGTAACGCGCTGACGTCGGTGGCGGGGCCCAGCAAGGGATCGGGGTCGATCTTCCAGTCGCCGGTGTGGAGCACGACGCCGAGCGGGGTCTTGATGGCCAAGCCGTTGGGCTCGGGGATCGAGTGGGTCAGAGTGATCAAAGTCAGCTCGAAGGGCCCGAGGCTGAAAGTCCCGGAGAGCGGGATTTCAGTGAGGTCAACCTCGTCGAGGATGCCGGCCTCACGCAGCTTTTCACGGATCAGATAGGCGGTGAAGGGTGTCGCGTAGAGAGGGGCGCGCAGCCGGGGCCAGAGCCAGCCCAGGGCGCCGATGTGGTCCTCATGGGCGTGGGTCAGGACGATGCCGAGGATGTCATCGGCGTGTTCCTCGATGAAGGTCGGGTCGGGAAGGATGATCTCGACCCCAGGGGTGGTCAGGTCGCCGAAGGTGACGCCAAGGTCGACGACGATCCACTTGCGCCGGTGAGGCGGCCCATAGCCGTAGAGATTGAAGTTCATGCCGATTTCGTTCGACCCGCCAAGCGGCAGGAAGACGAACTCGTCGTCGGAATTGGATTTGGTCATTTCGATTTCGGCGGCGTATTGCGGCGCCAGATCTCCAGCATCCCGCGGATCGTAAGGTCGGAATCGAACTTATCGATCGCGCGTGTCGCCCCTACGAACAGGGAAGCCACCCCGCCGGTTGCGACGACGGTCATGGGTTTCACATATTCCCGTTTGATCCGCTCGATCAGCCCTTCGATCAGGGCGACGTAGCCGAAGTAGACGCCGGACTGCATGGCCTCGACCGTATCGCGGCCGATGACCTTGTTGGTGGCGGGGCGCTGGATGGCGACGCGGGGAAGCTTGGCGGCGGCGGTGTGCAGAGCCTGCATGGAGAGGTTGATGCCCGGCGCGATCACCCCACCCTCGAAGGCGCCGGTGGCGGAAACGACGTCGAAGGTCGTGGCCGTGCCGCTGTCGATAATGATCAGCGGGCCGCCGTAGGCCGCGAAGCCGCCGATGGCGTTGACCAGGCGGTCGGCGCCGGCCTCGTTGGGCTTGGCGATAGTCACTTCGATGCCGAGATCGACGTTCTCGCCGACCACCATGGGTTCGACCTTGAGGTAGCGGCGCGAGAGGTTGCGCAGGTTGAACATCGACTGCGGCACGACGGACGAGATGATGCAGCCGGTCAGGTCTTTCAGCGAAAGACCTTCGAGTTCGAGAAGCTGCAGGAGCCAGACGGCGTATTCGTCGGCAGTGCGGGTGCTCTCGGTGGCGGAACGCCACTCGGCGATCCATTCCTTGCCGTCATGGACGGCGAACATGGTGTTGGTGTTGCCCTGTTCGATGGCCAGCAGCATCACGCCCCTCCAAAGAAGACATCGCCGGCGGTGATGCGGCGAATGCTTCCGTCCCTAAGCCTAAGACGCAGCGCGCCGTCCGCGTCCAGTCCTTCGGCTATGCCTTGAACCGTTTCGGCCTCCAGACGCGCGGTTGCAAGCTCGCCAAGACCATAGGCGCGCTCAGTCCACGCAGCGATGATCGCGGGAAAGCCCCCTTCCCTCACCTTGCCGATCCAATCGGAGAAGGCGGACGCCAGGCCCTCGAGCACCTCGGCCGCGTCGGGCGCGGGACCGGCGCGGTGGGCGGCGATGCTGGTGGCGGGCCGCTCTGTCCCTTCCGGATGGTGGGCGATATTGATCCCGATACCGATAGCGACCCAGAGGACACCATCCGGCCGCTTGCCAGATTCGACGAGGATGCCGCTGACCTTTTCGTGGCCCACCAGGACATCGTTGGGCCACTTCACCCTGACGGCGTCCTTGGCGAGATAGGCGCGAACCACGTCCGAGACGGCGAGCGCCGCCAGGAAGGACAGCTGGGCCGCCTCCGCCGCCGAACGGTCCCAGGTCATCAGCAGGGTGGCGTAGAGATTGCCGGGGTCGGAAGTCCAGGCGCGCCCTCGCCGGCCCCTGCCCGCGGTCTGGGTGCGGGCGGCGATCCACAAGGGGCCCGTCTCCCCCGCTTCGGCTCGGCGGCGGGCTTCGGCGTTGGTGGAATCGATCTCGTCCAGCAGGACGGAGGGGATCTGCACCTAGTTCAGCGCCGTCGCCGCATTTGCGGCCAGGGGCTCAATCCAGCGCAGCGCAATGATCACCCCGGGCAGAGCGAAGAGCGCGGCGGCGTAGGCGATTACCTTGGCGTCGAAGGGTAGTTTGTCCGGCGCGCCCTCGGAGGGGTCGAGCCACATCACCTTGACCAGGCGCAGATAGTAGAACGCCGCGATGACGCTGGTGACCAGACCGAGCACCGCCACCGGCCACTGGCCCGCGTCGATGGCGGCCTTGAAGACGAAATATTTGCCGAAGAAGCCGGGGAACGGCGGGATGCCCATGGCGCTGACGCAGAGTGCGGTCAGGGTGAGCGCCATGGCCGGATGGGTGCGCGAGAGGCCCGACATGGAGGTAAGCGTCTCCATGGCGACGCCCTTGCGGCGCAGCGAGGTCAGCACCGCAAAGAAGCCCGTAGTGTCGATCATATAGAGGGTCATGAAGATCAGGACGGCCTGGGCCCCGTCACCGTTGCCGGCGCTAAGGCCGATCAAAGCGTAGCCCATGTTGGCGATCGAGGAGTAGGCCAGGAGTCGCTTTAGGTTCTGCTGCACCAGGCCGGCCAGGGCGCCGACGATGACCGAGATGCCGGCGATGACCATGATCACCTGGCGCCACTGGTCCAGGGCGCCGGGGAAGGCCTCATAGAGAACCCGGGCGAACATCACCATGGCGGCAAGCTTTGGCGCGGCGGTGAAGAAGGCGACGACCGGGGTCGGGGCGCCCTCATAGACGTCCGGCGTCCACATGTGGAACGGCGCGGCGGAGACCTTGAAGGCCAGACCGCAGATCAGGAATACGAGGCCGAAGAGGACGCCCGTATCGGCGCCGGTGGAGACCGCCGTGGCGATATCGTCGAACCGGGTCGAGCCGGCAAAGCCGTAGATCAGGCTCGCGCCGTAGAGCAGCAGGCCGGAGGAGAGCGCGCCGAGGACGAAGTATTTGAGGCCCGCCTCCGACGCCTTGGGATCGTCACGGCGGAAGGCGGCCAGGACGTAGAGGGCCAGGGAATGGAGCTCGACGCCCATGTAGAGGGAGATGAGGTCCCCAGCAGACGCCATCATACCCATGCCGAGCGCGGCCAGGAGGATCAGCAGCGGATACTCAAACTGGCGGGCGTTGAGACGGGCGAGCCAGCCGTGGCCGAGAACCACGGCGACCGCGCTCATGGCGTAGATGGCGACCTTGGCGTAGGTCGCCGCCTGGTCGTTGAGGAAGCCGCCCTGGAAGATGTCGCCGAAGGGGGCAAAGGCCGCGGTGATCGAGGCGCTAATCAGGGCGACGACCGAAAGGCCCGAGACGAGGAGGCTCGACTTCTGGCCCCCGAAGGCGCCGACCACGATCAGGATAAGGACCGATACCGCCAGGATGACTTCCGGCAGGGCGACGTGGAGTTGATCGATCAGGCTCACAGCGCGCCTCCGATCGCGGTCTGGTAGGCGGTGACGAGCGCGTTCACAGAGGCGTCGGTGATGTCAAAGATCAGGTTCGGCTGCACGCCAAGCACCAGGGTCGAAATGACCAGCGGAGCGAAGACGATGATCTCGCGGCGCTCCAGGTCGGTGATGGCTTTCAGGTCCGGATTGACGATCGTGCCGAAGATGACCTTGCGATAGAGGGTCAGGGCGTACATGGCCGAGAGAATCACCCCGGTGGCCGCGACGATCGCGGTCCAGGTGGACGCCTGATAGACCCCGGTCATGGTGAGGATCTCACCGACGAAGCCGCTGGTCCCCGGCAGACCGACATTGCCCATGGTGAAGAGCATGAAGACCGCGGCGTAGAGCGGCATGCGGTTCACCAACCCGCCGTAGAAGGCGATCTCGCGGGTGTGCATACGGTCGTAGACAACGCCGACACAGAGGAAGAGCGCGCCGCTGATGACGCCGTGGCTCAGCATCTGGAACATGGCGCCCTGCACGCCGGCGTCATTGCCCGCGAAGATGCCCATGGTAACAAAGCCCATGTGGGCGACGGACGAATAGGCGATCAACTTCTTGATGTCGGTCTGACGGAAAGCGACCAGCGAGGTGTAGACCACCGCGATCGCCGACATCGTGAAGACCAGCGGGGTGAAAAGCTCGCTGGCGTTGGGGAACATCGGCAGGCTGAAACGCAGGAAGCCGTAGCCGCCCATTTT
>DGYN01000041.1:17227-17543 GCA_002398405.1 Caulobacteraceae bacterium UBA5005 | reverse complement strand
AGCGGGCCTTCGATGACGTGCAGGGGCCGCTCGGCGGCCAGGCGCGCTTCTTCTGTGTCGGCGTCGATGAACTCGGTGATGCCGTTGACGAGCGCATGGGAGAGCCGCGCCGCCACCGGCTGGTCGCGCCATTTGAGATCGACCACCTTGGCGACGCCCTTGTCGCCCTTGTAGCGGGGGGCCATGTCCACCAGGCGCTCGGTCGGGGAATAGTTCTTGGGCCTGTTGAGGATCACGTCCTCGACCGCTTCGCGCAGCTCGGGGTCGATGTCGTCATAGACCGGCAGGTCGCCGGCGTTGACGATGCCCATGTCCA
>DGYN01000041.1:9154-16998 GCA_002398405.1 Caulobacteraceae bacterium UBA5005 | reverse complement strand
ATGCCGGCGTTGATGGCGTGGTAGAGGAAGACCGAGTGCATGGCCCGGCGTACGGGCTCGTTGCCGCGCAGGCTGAAGGAGACGTTGGAGACGCCGCCGCTGACCCGGGCAAAGGGAAGCGTCGCCTTGATGCGCCGCGTCGCCTCGAAATAGGCGACAGAGTTGTTGTTGTGGTCGTCGATCCCCGTCGCCACCGGGAAGATGTTGGGGTCGAAGATGATGTCTTCCGGCGGGAAACCGACTTCGTCCACCAGGATGCGGTAGGCGCGGGTGCAGATCTCCACCATGCGGTCGGCGGTGTCGGCCTGGCCGATTTCGTCGAAGGCCATGACCACCACGGCGGCGCCGTAGCGCAGACACAGGCGCGCCAGTTCGCGGAACCTGTCCTCGCCCTCCTTCATGGAGATCGAATTGACGATGCACTTGCCCTGAACGACCTTCAGGCCCGCCTCGACCACCTCCCACTTGGAGCTGTCGATCATGATCGGGACGCGGGCGATGTCGGGCTCGGCGGCCACGAGGTTCAGGAAGGTGACCATGGCCTTTTCGGAATCGAGAAGGCCCTCGTCCATGTTGACGTCGATGATCGCGGCGCCGGCCTCGACCTGCTGACGCGCGACGTCCAGGGCGGCGTTGTAATCGCCCTCGACGATCAGCTTCTTGAATTTCGCCGAGCCGGTGACGTTGGTGCGTTCGCCGACGTTGATGAAGACAGGACGGGTCATTTGGGCTCGGTCGGAGGTTTGATGAGGCCCGGCAGGCCATCGATGGAAAGGGCGTTGCGGTCGTAGCGGTGTTCGGCCCACTCGTCATAGGAACGGTGGTCCACATAGCGGCGCAACTGATCGCGCTCGCTCTTGAACTCGTAGAAGGGGACGCCCCAGCCGCAGGAATCCTGAACCCGGGTGACTGAAACGACAATGATCGCCCGGGCGCGGTCGAAGGTGGGGAAGAGCTTCAAAAGCTCATTGAACCTCACTTCGTTATCGAAGGTGACGGCTTCGCCCTTGCCGTAGAGACGCAGGATGTTGGGCTTCCCGTCGAAGGCGCAGAACATCAGGGTGATGCGGCCGTTTTCGCGCACATGGGCCACGGTCTCGACGCCGGAACCGCCAAGATCGATATAGGCCACGGTGTGGTCGTCGAGGACCACCAGAGAGTCATATCCCTTGGGCGACATATTGACCGAGCCGTCGCCGGAGAGGGGCGCGGTGGCGACGAAGAACATCTTTTGTTCGGCGATGAAGGCGCGGACCTTGTCGTCGATCCTTTCATGGACGTGCATCAGGGCTGTTCCTTGCCGCCGATGACCAGGCGCCGGGTCGCGATGGCCTGCAGGATCCCGAAGTTGAAGATCGCCCGCCAGACCTTGGGGTCGGCGCGCAGGCCCTCGAGCTGCTGGATGATCTGTTTGAGCTTGGTGAGGTCGGCCTCGGCGATGGAGGTCTTAAGCTCGCCAAGGGTCGCGATGGGCGTCCCGCCGGTCTGGGGCGAGAGGCCCACCCGGCCGCAGATCACGAAGAAGCCCTTGGTCAGGGGGCCCACGGACTTGTCGCCCAGCTCACCCTTCGGCACGCGGTTCAGCCGGGCGCGGATATCGCGCAGCTGTTCGGCCTCGATGGGGGAAAGGTCCTTGCTCATGGGGCATCCGCTCCCAGGACGACACGCGCCTTTTCGCTCATGCCGACGGGGCCAAACGGATTGACGATCTGAATTGCGCCGAAGCGCTCACCGTCCTGCAGGTCCTCGGTCAGGAGGGTCGTGACGCCAGCCTGGCGCAGGGTGAAGAGCAGCAAGCCATCCCAGTAGGAAATGTGCCCTGTGCCCGCGAAATCCAGCGCCTGCTCAGCCGCGCTCTGGGTGGCGGGAACCACCGGCAGCAAGGTCATCAGGTTCCTGCCCGCCTGGGCGGCCGCCGCAGGGGACGCCTTCAGTTTTCGCCTCAAGACGTTCTGCAGTTCTCCAACGACTTGCAGCGCAATGGGAGACCGACGCCGGCTCATGAGATGGATGACCTCCTGGGCGACCTCCTTCTTCTGTGGCTCCGCGTCGTCGTGAAGATAGACGAAGATGTTGGTGTCCGCGGAAATCATCGGTCGTGCATCTCGTCACGGGTCATTTTAGACCCGTCCGAGCGGTAGCCCTTTACGTTCAGCAACGCGTGGAGAGCCGCTTGTCTCTCGGCCTCTGACCTCGCGGTCGGGGGGTAGATGAAGGGCCCGGCCGTCTCCGCGACGCCGGGCATTTGATCCGCGAGACCGATGGAAACAGAGTCTCCGCGCCGGGATTCATACAGCGCCTTCCAGAACTGTTGGGCGCGTCCCACGGGACGCAGCCCATGAGTGGGACGCCCATCCTTGCCGTCCCGCATCTTGCACCAGGCGCCGGCCACGCCGTCGACGACGAGATTTACCGTCTCATCTCCGGGCAAAGCCTCGAGCCGGGCGGCAAGGTCGCCCCCGTGAACATGCTTGGTCCAGATCACTACGTCTCTCACCAGGGTGTGCGCCATGAGCTACCTCCATCGTTCCCCGCGAGGGTGGAGAGGGCCCGGGCGCTTGTCAAGGGGTCCCATGGGGACCCCCTATTGAGTTGCGGGGTCATGCCAGCTCAAAGGGCTCCAGCCCCGCCAGGCGCATGGCTTTCGGCCGCTCGGGGATCTGGCGGGGGGTGATGCCGCGGACCTCGTCGGCGACGTGCTTGATGTGGTCGGGGGTGGTGCCGCAGCAGCCGCCGAGAATGTTGACGATGCCGTCCTTGGCCCACTCGTGCAGTTCGTGGGCGGTCTCGTGCGGCTCTTCGTCATACTGGCCCATGGCGTTGGGCAGGCCCGCGTTGGGATAGGCCGCGACCAGGGTGTCGGCGATGCGGGAAAGCTCGGCGATGTGGGGGCGCATCAGGTCGGCGCCAAGGGCGCAGTTGAAGCCGATGGCGAAGGGCTTGGCGTGCTTGACCGAATTCCAGAAGGCCTCCGCCGTCTGGCCCGACAGGGTGCGGCCCGAGCGGTCGGTGATGGTGCCGCTGATCCAGATCGGCAGGGGCTCATACCCCTCGTCTTCCAGGTCGAGGATGGCCTTGATCGCCGCCTTGCAGTTCAGAGTGTCGGTGATGGTCTCGACCAGATAGAGGTCGACCCCGCCCTCGTTGAGGGCGCGGACCTGTTCCTTATAGGCCGTGTAAACCTGATCGAAGGTGACGAGCCGCGCGCCCGGATCGTTCACGTCCGAACTCATCGACAGCATCTTGTTCAAGGGCCCGATGGAGCCGGCGGCAAAGCGCGGCTTGTGCGGCTCCTTCGCCGTCCAGCGGTCGGCGGCCTCGCGGGCCAGGCGGGCGCCCGCCAGGTTGATCTCCCGGCAGTCGTCGGCGTTGAGGTGATAGTCGTCCATGGCGATGGTCGTGGCGCTAAAGGTGTTGGTCTCGCTGATGTCGGCGCCAGCGGCGAAGTACTTGTCGTGCAGGGCGGTGACGAGGTCGGGCCTCGTCAGGCACAGGATGTCGTTGTTGCCTTTCAGCTGGCCCGGGTAGTCGCGGAAGTGGTCGTTGCGGAAGTCGTCTTCGGTCAAGCCCTCGCGCTGGAACATCACGCCCCAGGAGCCGTCGAGCATCAGGATACGCTCCTTGGCGGCGGCCTTCAGGGTGGCGATACGGTCGGTCCGGGCGCTCATCGGGCGGCTCCTTGGGTCTGTTCGAAGGCGCGTTCCTGGCTGGCGATCAGCCGCTGGAAGCCCGCCGGATCGATGAAGGGATTCGGTGCGCCGGGGGCGATCCTGGCCCGCTTGCCGGCGAGGTCGAAGAAGCTGCCGTGGGCGGCGAGGAAGACATCGATCTTCATGGTCTTGGCCTTGGCGAAGGTCGAGCGGTAGTCGGCGACGATCCCCGGATACTGCAAATTGGCGCCCGTCACCCGATTGGCGGCGACGCTCGCCGAGCAGAAGGCGCCGGCGGTCAGGGTGCGGGCCCCGTCCTTCACCGGCCAGGTCCAGGTGGTGCAGCCCCTGGAATGGCCCGGCGTGATGTTGGCGGTGAGCGTAACGCCGCCAAGCGTCACAGTGTCGCCGTCCTTGACCTGGCGGTCGACCTTGACCGGCGGGAAGTTGAGATTGGCCTGGGTTTCGGAGCCTGGATAGACGCCCTTCTCCAAAGCGTAGGTGTCGCCCTCGGAGGCGATCATCCGGGCGCCGGTGTCGGCTTTAAGTTTGGCCAGGCCGCCGGAATGGTCGAAGTGGGCGTGGGTGTTCAGGAGCACCTTGATGTCGTTGACCTTGAAGCCCAGGGCCTCGATGTTCTTCTTCACCAGGCCGGCGTTCTGAGGCACGCCCACGTCCAGCAGGATGTGGCCGGCTGGCGTGGTGATGAGGATGGCCGCGAGGTCCGCCGAGCCCACCCAATAGGTGTTGTCGATGATCTTCAGCGGCGGGACGGCCTGGGTCCAGGCCACGTTTTGGGACGCCGCCGGCCCGGCGGCCAGGGCGCCGATGACGCAGGTCAGAAGGACGGTCTTGAGCTTCATGCGGCGGCGGCCTTCTCGCGGACGCCCAGGACCCGGCAGATGGCGTAGACCAGGTCGGCGCGGTTGAGGGTGTAGAAGTGGAAGGTGTTAAAGCCCTCCTCCTCCAGTTTGGCGCACATCTCGGCGGCCACGGAACAGGCGATCAGGCGGCGGGTGTCGGCATCATCGTCGAGGCCGTCGAAGAGATTGGCGAGCCAGTCGGGCACCGCCGTCTGGCAGGCGGCGGACATTTTGCGCAGGCCCTTGAAGTTGGTCACTGGCATGATGCCCGGCACGATGGGGATGGTGATCCCGGCCGCGTCGACCCGGTCGCGGAAGCGCAGGAAGGCGTCGATGTCGAAGAAGAACTGGGAGACGGCGATGCTGGCGCCAGCATCAACTTTCGCTTTCAAAACGTTGATATCGTGCTCGAAAGATGGGCTCTCCGGATGTTTCTCCGGATAGACCCCGACGATGACATCGAAGGGCGCGATGCGGCGGATGGCGGCGGTCAGCTCCGTGGCGTTGGCGTAGCCGTCGGCGCGGGGGACGTAGGAGCCGCCGATGCCCTCGGGCGGGTCGCCGCGCAGGGCGACGACGTGGCGGACGCCGGCGTCCCAGTACTCGCGGATCACCTCGTCGACCTCCTCGCGGGAGGCGCCGACGCAGGTCAGGTGGGCGGCGGGTTTGAGGCTCGTCTCGTCCAGGATGCGCTTGACCGTGCGGTGGGTGCGCTCGCGGGTCGAGCCGCCCGCGCCATAGGTGACGGAGACAAACTCGGGGGCCAGGGGGGCCAGCCGCTCAATGGCGTGCCAAAGGGCTTCCTCGGCCTGGTCGGTCTTGGGCGGGAAGAATTCGAAGGAGAGCTTCACGCGGCTGGTCTCGCGACCGCCCGCGGCGGCCACGGGCCCCAGGCGGGACAGGGCGGCGATATTGGCGCTCATGCGGCGCTCCTTGAATGTTCGCGGCCGCGCTCGGCCGTCCAGATTTTTACCGTCAGACCCGGCTGGGCCGAGGGCGGCAGGGTGGCGATCTTGACCTTCGACAGACCCGCCTTCAGCAGCCAGCCTTCGATTTCGTTGTCATTGAAACCGAGGCGGCGGTGGGCGTGCTCGTCGCGCAGGAATTCCAGCTTGTGCGGGGCGAAGTCGACGATCAGCAGCCGCCCGCCGGGCGCCACCAGGCGGGCGCTTTCCTTCAGCGCCGCGGCTGGATCGCCCAGGTAATGCAGCACCTGATGGACAACCACCAGATCGGCGGAATGGCTGGCGAGGTCGGTGTTGAAGATATCGCCGTGGCGCAGCTCGCAGCGCTTCAGTCCCGCCTTGGCGACGTTGGCCCGGGCGATGTTGAGCATCTGTTGCGAGAGATCCAGACCCACCGCGCTCTGGGCCCGGGGGCCAAGCAGGGTCAGCATGCGCCCCGTGCCGGCGCCCAGGTCGACCATCTGTTTGAAGGGGCCCTCGCCGGCGGCCTTGATGATCGCCGACTCCACCGAGGCTTCCGAGACATAGAGCGATCTGATCTGGTCCCAGCGGGCCGCGTTCAGATGGAAGTAGGCGCTGGCGGCCTCGGAGCGGAGGCGGCGGATTTCTTGCAGCCGTTCGGCGTCCTTTTCATAGGCGTGGTCGCCGGGCTTCACCATTCCGAGGATATGGTCGACGAGGACGCGGCGGGGACCGCCCGCGGCCAGGCGGTAGAAGACCCAGGCGCCGTCCGGGAAGCGCTCGATGAGCCCGGCCTCGGCCAAAAGCTTCAGATGGCGGGAGACGCGGGGCTGGCTTTGGCTCAAGATTTGGCAAAGCTCCATGACCGCCAGCTCCTCGCGGGCGAGCAGGGTCAGAATCCGCAGCCGGGAGGTCTCGCCGGCGGCGCGAAGGGCTTCAACAACCTCTTCGGAGCGTAATTCCATGGGGGATATAAAGACATAAAGATATCTTTATATCAAGCCTAATCTGTCCTCACGGGACTAAGCAGGGGCTCGCCCGCGAAGTGACGGCGGAGGTTTTCGAGCGCCTGCCCAACCATCTTGACCACGGTCTCCGCCGAAGCGCCAGCGGTGTGGGGGGTGAGGACGATATTGGGGACTTCGGCCCAGCGGGCGGCGGGGGTGGGCTCCTCCCAGAAGACGTCCAGGGCGGCCATGCCCAGGCGCTTGTCCTTGAGGGCGGCGATCAGGGCGTCTTCATCGACCACCCGGCCGCGGGCGACGTTGATCAAGAGGCCCCGCTTGCCCAGGGCGTTGAGCACCGGCTCGTCGATCAGGTTGCGGGTCGTCTCGTCGGCGCGGCAGGCGACCACCAGGATGTCGCTGGCGGCGGCGAGCTCGGTCACGGTCTCGTAGCGGGTCCAGGGGACATCCTTCGGATTGGGGCCCCACCAGGCGACGGAGAGGCCAAAGACCTCGGCCCGTTTGGCGACCTGCACGCCGATATGGCCCAGGCCGACGATGCCGATGGTCTTGCCGCTCAGGCTGCCGAAGGGACGCATCCGCCAGCCCTTCTGCCACTCGCCTGACATGATGTACTCGTGCCCGCTGACCAGTCCGCGCCAGGCGGCGAGCATCAGGCCGATGGTGTGGTCGGCGACATCGTCGGAATTGAGCCAGGGGGCGTGGGTGACCTCGATCCCATGGGCGCGGCACCAGGGCACGTCGACCCCGTCATAGCCCACCGGGACGCAGGCGATCAGTTTCAGTTTTGGCAGGCCGAGGAGCAGTTCGGGCGTCAGCACCACCTCGCCGGCGGTGACGATGGCTTCGACTTCCTTGCCGGCTCCAGCGTGCAGGACAGCCTGGTCCTGGGTCCACAGCCGCTCGACCTGATAGTCCTCGGCGAGCAGGTGCGCCGACTGCTCGAGCCTTGGGTGCGAGAGGAGGACGACGGGTTTGGTCATTGGCAATGTGTATAGGGGGGAATGGTGCGCAAGCTCACTATCACCGTCGATGAGGATGTCTATGCGGCTCTGCGCGACCGCATCGGCCCGCGGCGCATCAGCCGCTTCCTGAACGGCCTTGCGCGGCCCCTGTCTGACCGACTAGGGCATCCGACCCGCTAAATCCTCGCCCGTAGGGGGAGGGGGACCGCGCAGCGGTGGAGGGGGTCCTAAAGCAAGTGCGCCCGTGGAACGTTGTTCGAGGTAGGCCGTCCGCAGCCTCAGGCGCGGAGAACCCCCTCCACCATCTTCGATGGTCCCCCTCCCCCTGCGGTGGAGGATTTGGAACCGCGAACAGGTGGCCTTTTTAGCGCGTGAACTTCTGGAACTTGATCCGGTGGGGGATCAGGCTGTCGGCGCCCAGGCGGCGCTTCTTGTCGTTCTCATAGGCTTCGAAGTTGCCCTCGAACCATTCCAC
>DGYN01000041.1:0-8859 GCA_002398405.1 Caulobacteraceae bacterium UBA5005 | reverse complement strand
GCCTCTTCGAGGTTCTGCAGGGTCTCGATGTCCAGGTCGTTGGTCGGTTCGTCGAGGAGGATGAGGTTGCCGCCCTCCGCCAGGGTCTTGGCCAGGTGGACGCGGTTGCGCTCACCGCCCGAAAGCTGGCCGACCTTCTTCTGCTGGTCGCCGCCCTTGAAGTTGAAGGAGCCGACGTAGGAGCGGGTGTTGATCTCGCGCTTGCCCACCGCCATCACGTCGAGGCCGCCGCTGATTTCCTGCCAGACGGTCTTGTTGGCGTCCAGCGCGTCGCGGCTCTGGTCGACATAGGCGAGCTTTACGGTTTCGCCGACGCGCACCGTGCCGGCGTCGGGCTTTTCCACCCCGGTGATCAGTTTGAAGAGGGTCGACTTGCCGGCGCCGTTGGGGCCGATGACGCCGACGATGCCGTTGGGCGGCAGTTTGAACGACAGGTCCTTGAACAGCACCTTGTCGCCGTATTCCTTTTCCAGGCCGGTGACCTCCAGGACGAGGTTGCCCAGGCGCGGGCCCGGCGGGATCTGGATGACCGCGTGGGTCTGGGCCAGGCGCGAGTTTTCCTGTTCGCGGACCATGTCGTCATAGGCCGCGAGGCGGGCTTTCGACTTGGCCTGACGGGCCTTGGCGCCGGATCGCACCCATTCCAGTTCGCGGGTGAGCGCCCGCTGGCGGGCCTCAGATTCGCTCTGCTCCTGGACGACGCGCTTCTGCTTCTGTTCAACCCAGCCGGAATAGTTGCCCTCGAAGGGGATGCCCTTGCCGCGGTCGAGCTCCAGGGTCCACTTGGTGACCTGATCGAGGAAGTAGCGGTCGTGAGTCACCAGGATGACGCAGCCGGGGAAATCCTCGAGGTGATGCTGCAGCCAGGCGACGCTTTCGGCGTCCAGGTGGTTGGTCGGCTCGTCCAGCAACAGCATGTCGGGTTTGGAGAGCAGCAGGCGGGCCAGCGCCACGCGGCGCTTTTCACCCCCTGAGAGATTGGTCACCGGCCAGTCATCCGGCGGACAGCGCAGGGCGTCCATGGCCATCTCGATCTTGCTGTCGATGTCCCACATGTCGCCCGCGTCGATTTTCTCCTGGAGGGCGGTCATCTCCTCCATGAGCTCGTCGGTGTAGTTTTCGCCAAGTTCCGCGGCGACAGCGTTGAAGCGGTTGAGGAGCTTCTTTTCCTCGCACCAGGCCTCGACGTTTTCGCGCACGTTGAGGGCCGGATCGATGTGCGGCTCCTGCTCGAGGTAGCCCATCTTGGTGCCGTCGGCGGCCTTGGCCTCGCCGCTGAACTCCTTGTCGATCCCGGCCATGATCTTGAGCAGGGTCGACTTGCCGGAGCCGTTGACCCCGACCACCCCGATCTTGGCGTCCGAATAGAAGGACAGCCAGATGTTCTCGAACACCTTCTTGCCGCCGGGATAGGCCTTGGTCAGGCCCTGCATCTGGAAAATGTATTGCTGCGCCATGGGAAGCGGGCTCGTCTCGAAAATGAGGTCGGGATCGGCCCGCATGTAGCGGTTGGAAGTCCACAGCGCCAGCGCCTAGCGGCGCCTCAATCGTCGGAAAGCCCGGTGAGCAGCACGCGCGCCGCCTCGACATCGTCCGGCGCGTCCCAGAGACGGTTGATGCGCTCCTTGAGCGTCGCGAAAATATCGTCGGCCGCATCTCCCGAAAAATTGGGCTCGCCGTTCGCGCCCGGAGGGGCAGGGTCCGGCGAGCCCGAGGGTACCCTACGGGTGGAGGGTTCTGGAATTCCGGTATTCAGCCCGTCCGGCGCGGTATGGTCTGGATGTCGCGGCACTTAGCTGCCTCCTCGCAAAAGGCTGACGCGGCGGTCCGCCGGACGGACGGGCTGAAGTCTGTGTAGCCAAGGGCCTACTTGCTGCGCGCGGCCGCATCAGAGCCCGACGCCGTGCGGGCGGTCTCCACGCCGCCGTTGCAGGCGGTGATTTCAGCCGCACCCAGGGTCTTCTCGCCCTGGGTGTAGGCGACGATCGGTCCCAGCACCTTGGCGGCGCGCGAGCATTCGCGGCCGATGGGCTGATTCTTGCCTTGGGAACCGGCCGTGCACTTTTCGCCCTCGCAGGACCAAAGCCGGCCGTCGATGATCACTTTTCGCGGGGCCGACACCGCCGCCGCCAGCCGGGCTTCGGCCTTGTCAGCCGCCAGCACCGGAGCGGAAACGCTCGCCGTCATAAGAACAAGGGCGGCCAGGGCCCCAAATTTGATCTGCGTCATATCGCCCTCCACTGAGGTAGTGCACGGTCGTTCACCGTGTGTTAGGAAAAGGGCACGATGAGTCACTTTTTGTCAAGCCAGGAATTTGTGTCATGGTCCCAGAGATGAAAAAGGGCGCGGCCACCCGGGCGAAAATCGTTGAAGAAGCAGGGCGTTTGGCGTCCGTGCGGGGCCTTGGCGCGGTGAGCCTCAATGACCTCGCCGAGGCGGTAGGCCTCTCCAAGTCCGGGGTGTTCAAGCACTTCGACGACAAGGAGGCCTTGCACCTGGCTGTGCTCGACGCGGCGGTGGAACGGTTCCTGGCCCTGGTCTGGACCCCGGCCCTGAAGATCGACGCGGGCCGCGAGCGCCTGGCCTTCGTCTTCGACCGCTGGCTCGACTGGGTGGAGACCGAGGGCGGCCCGGGCGGCTGCCCCTTCCAGCAGGCGTCTATCGAGTTCGACGACCAGCCGGGCAAGGTGCGCGACTATATGCAGAACCTGCACCGGCGCTGGGGCGCGACCCTGGCGGGAGAGATGGCGGCGCTCACCCACCCCCCGCTCAGCCCGGATCGCTGCGCCCAGGCGGTGTTCGACATGAAGAGCTATATCAAGGGGTTCGGCGAACAGCGCCGCCTGCTGGACGACGCCCGGGCCCGGGCCATGGCCAGGGCCGCCTTCGATTCGCTGCTGAGCCGCCTGCCCCGCGAACCCGTCGCCGCCTGAGGCGTTAGCCCTTTGAAAGGCGCATCGTCCGCGCCGAAGTTTTCAAAGGAGACTCCTATGCACAAGGACACCGCCAAGGGCGCCGTCAAACAAGCCGCCGGTACGGTTCAGAAGAAGGCCGGCCAGGCCGCCGGCGATCTCGACATGGAAGCCAAGGGCGCGGCCCTGGAAGGCGAAGGCAAGATCCAGAAGTCCTTCGGCAAGGTGAAGGAAGGCGTGCGGGATATCCTCAAGCACTAGCGCCGCGCCGGGACAGGTCGCGCGCAGCGGTCCGTGTCCTGAAGTGAGCTTGGATCTGGGGACACGTATCGCTTTGCGCTACATGTCCCCGAGACGGGCCGCGTTCGCAAAGACGCGGCCCGTTTCCATTTGCGCGTAGCGGGACTACACTTTGCGCGGGAGCTTCCATGAGGACGCCAGCCATGCGCTGTATTGCTATCGCCCTGGCCGCCGCGCTTTGCGCCGCCCCCGCCATCGCCCAGGAGCAGGCTCCCCTGCAGTTCGACAAGCCGTTCCTCTATGACGGCGTCAGCGTTCCGGCCTTTCGGCAGCCGGACGACAGCAAGATCGAAGTTATCATCGTCGATTGCACGCCGGACGCTTTGCGGGGCGCCTCGACCAACTGTCCGAGCCCGCCCATCCCCCGCGCCCGGGGCGCACGCCCCGTTGTGACCCCTGCGCCGGATAAAGGCGCTGACTGCCTGTTCGCGCCCGGGGAGCCTTTGGACGCGGAGATCGCCAGGGCGTGCGGCGGCAAGCTTATCCCGGGACGCGTGGTTCCGCAGGACTAGCCGGAACTCACGGCCGCCTACGCCGGTTCTCCTTGGGCAGCCCCAAGGAGACGTCATGAAAATCGCCCAGTTGATGTCCAAGGACGTTCTGGTGGCCCGCCCCGATGACAGCCTGCGCGTCGTCGCCGAGCAGATGGCGCGGCTGGATGTCGGCGCCCTCCCCGTCTGTGACGGCCGGCGGTTGCTGGGCATGATCACCGACCGGGATATCGTCGTTCGGGCCGTGGCGAACGGGCGGAACGTCGAGACCTCGGCCGCCGCGATGATGAGCCGGGACATCAAATACTGCTTCGAGGACGATGACGTCGAGGAGGTCTGCCAGCGGATGGGCGAGGAACAGATCCGCCGCATCCCGGTGCTCGATCACGACCGCCAGCTGGTCGGCATCGTCTCCCTCGGCGACCTCGCCCTGGAGGCGAAGAACCGCGACAGCGGCAAGACCCTCGAGAAGATCTCGCGCCAGACCGGCGCCCACTAGCCCTTCCCGCAAACCGATCTGATTCACCGCCGTCCCTTGCGGGACAAGGCGGCGATGGCGCGTGGGCGGCGCACGAATATTGCGACATTGCATCATATTTCATGGTTGCAACTTTTCTGTAGACATTGTTGCAACTCGGATATATGTTGAGTCTCAGGTTGGGCGTCAGATCCAATGGGACAAGGGAGATCGACGATGTCCGAAACATTGCGTTGCCGTAACATTGCAACATTCGGCCTGGCGGGCCTGCTGGCCACCACCTCCATTCCTTCCGGCGCGCTGCGAGCTCAGGGCCTCGCGGCCGGGGATGGCGCGCCCAACCCCGCCGCCTGCGCGGAGTTCGGCTATCGATTGGCCGGTCATGCGCCCGTGGCTATCCCCGCGCCGCGTCCGTCACCGCCGCCTCCCGTGATCACTCCAATTCCGGCCGGAGAGGCCGTGGTCGAAGAGATCATCTCGACGGGGACCATCATCCGGGGCGCTGCCGAAGACTCCGCCATCAGTGTCGAGGTCATGGGCCGGGAGACCCTGTCCCTGGCGGAAAGCGCCAAGGGCGAGGATCGGGACGGCCTGCGCGCCGAATTCATCGGCCTGGTCCGTGCGGCCAAGGAAGTCGGTCAACGGAGGGCCGGCCTGTGACCTGAGTTTTCTAGACCCTGCCTCTCAACCTCCACCGTGGGGGAACGGGGTGGATGGGGGCGGTTGGTCCGTCCTGTCCCAAGGGGAACGGCGAAATGCTCCCAGCGCGGCGTTCCCATCAAAGGCGGGCCAACCAGCCCCCATCCTGGCCCTCCCCCCGAACGACCCGCGGGGGGAGGGCCTAAATTTAGAGGCCCTGATTTCGCCGTCATCCGGCGCGAGCTTGGCCTTGAGTGGGGGACGTCATCGTCAGGGGAGACAAGCGCATGGCCGCTTCGTTCCGCATACTCGCATCCACCCTTGCTGTAATGATCGCCACGACCTCGGGGCCGGCAAGCTCGGTCATGGCGCAGCAGAGCCGGGTGAGCCCGCTCGACGGCCAGCCCACGGCGGTGCTCTGCGCCAACCTCGGCTTCAAGGCCGCGCCGGACCAGCAGGAGAGCCAGCGGCTCTATATGGGCTCGTCCGGTTCGGGGCGGACGCTCAGCCAGGCCGCGCCCCGGGTCGCAATGCCCGCTCCCCCGCCGCCGCCTCCGCCACCGCCGCCGCCTCGCCCCGCGGCGCCCTATGTCGCCCAGCCCGTTCCCATGGAGATGCGCATCGCCCCGGCGATTGTGGCGCCGGTCGCCAGCGACGCGACCTTCCCGGGCTCCGAAACCTATTCCAGCCGGACGCCCAACGGGATCAAACAGACCGCCGCCGAGCCGGTCTCGACCTTCTCCATCGATGTGGACACCGCGAGCTACTCCAACGTCCGCCGCTTCCTGCGCGACGGTGTTTCGCCGCCCACCGATGCGGTGCGGGTCGAGGAGCTGGTCAACTATTTCGACTACGGCTACCCGGCGCCGAGCGGCCGCGATGATCCGTTCAAGTCCTATCTGGCGGTCGCGCCCTCTCCCTGGGCCAAGGGCAAGGACCTGATCCACATCGGCGTTCAGGGCTTCAAGCCGCCGGCGGGCCAAGAGCCGCCGCTGAACCTGGTCTTCCTGGTGGATACTTCCGGCTCGATGAGCGGGCCAGACCGCCTGCCGCTGGCGCAGAAGACGCTCAACGTCCTGATCGACCAGCTTCGTCCTCAGGATACGGTTTCCATGGTCGCCTATGCGGGCTCGGCCGGGGCGGTGCTCTCGCCGACCAAGGGCCGTGAGAAGCTGAAGATGCGCTGCGCCGTTGACGCCCTGCAGTCGGGCGGCTCGACGGCCGGCGGGGCGGGCCTGCAGCTGGCCTATGCGCTTGCCCAGCAGAACTTCGACAAGGCCGCGGTCAATCGCGTGATCCTGATGACCGACGGCGACTTCAACGTCGGGGTCACCGACAACAAGCGGCTGGAGGACTTCGTCGCCGAGAAGCGCAAGACCGGCGTCTATCTGTCGATCTACGGCTTTGGCCGCGGCAACTATCAGGACGAGCGCATGCAGGTCCTGGCCCAGAACGGCAATGGGACGGCGGCTTACGTCGACACCCTGGACGAGGGCCGCAAGCTGATGCGGGATGACTTCCAGGGCTCGATGTTCCCCATCGCCGACGATGTGAAGATCCAGGTCGAGTTCAATCCGGCCGTCGTCACCGAATACCGGCTGATCGGCTATGAGACCCGGATGCTGCGGCGGGAGGACTTCAACAACGACCGGGTCGATGCCGGCGAGGTTGGGGCCGGCGTCGCGGTTACCGCCCTCTATGAGGTCTCTCGCGCGGGCGGCCCGGCCAGCGTCGATCCCCTGCGTTATGGGGCGGAGACCCAACGCCGCGCCGATCCCAAGTCCACAGAGCTTGGCTATCTGAAGATCCGCTACAAGGCGCCGGGCGGGACGACCTCGAAACTGATCGAGACGCCGATCGGGGCCGCCGCCCTCTATCCCTCCATCGACCGCGCGCCTGAGGCCACCCGCTGGGCCGCCAGCGTCGCGGCCTATGGCCAGAAGCTGCGGGGCGACGCCTATGTCGGCGACGGCATGAGCTGGGATGAGACGCTCGCCCTCGCCCAGGGCGCGCGGGGCGCCGATCCCTACGGGTTGCGGGCCGAGTTCATCGGCCTGGTGCGCGCCGCCAAGGAAGTCCGGCAGCGCAACGCCGGGCTCTGAGACTTGCTTCCCCTCTCCTAACCTCTCCCCACGGCGCATCGCTTGTGGGGAGAGGGACCAAGAGTGACAGCCTGCGGAGTGGGGCCGGAAAATGTCGCGAGTTGACTCATCCTCAATCAATTGGAGCCAGGATACCTCTCGATAAATCCGGCATTTACCAAGGTTCCCATGGCGAAGGCAGTCTATCACCGCGGTCAGAAAGTGTGGGTCGAGAGCGTCGGCGCCTGGGCTGTGATCGAGAAGCTCACCCCCATCTGGGCCAAGGGTTTCAACGAACCTGTCCGCATCACCTATGACGTCGGTTTCGGCCGCGATTTCCTGGCGCAGGAGCTGCGCCCCGAGGAAGCCAACGACACCGGCGACGCCACCGATTTCGGCGAATGGCGCCTGCTGCGGGCCAAGAACAAGTGGCAGACCTCCGAGGACTGCTCGCACCATCCCTACCCGGGGACCTATCCGGTGGTGGTCACCGACCGCCAGGACTGGGGCGGCTGGCGGACCCCCGGCGCCGAATACGACCGCGATCCGCGCCGTATCGAGATGCAGGCCATCCTGATCTCCAACACGCCGAAGCTCTTGCAGATCGCCCGCGACCTGGTGAACTTCATCGCCGACGCGCCCCAGGACGCGCCCGAGGAACTGCAAGCCATGGCCCGCCGCGCCATGACCATCATCCGCAGCCTGCAGGAAGTCCCCGCGGCGCCGGAAGAGGTGGAAGCCGTCTCCGATCCGGAGCGGATGGCGGGTTAGGTTTGCTGGACTCGTGCGAAGTCCCGACCACTCTCCCTTATCTCTAAAGATTAGCGACCCTTCTCCCCTCGGGAGAAGGTGGCCTCCGAAAGGAGGTCGGATGAGGGGCGGTTCCGGCTCTTGCGAGGATCGCGTGAACGTTTGCTGTTTGAGCCTCCCCTCATCCGTCAGCTTCGCTGACACCTTCTCCCGAGGGGAGAAGGGACGCGCCTTCCGGAAACGCCAGAGTTCCCTTTGACCTAAGCCTTTGGCCTCGCGAACCCGTACTTGGCAAACACCGCCGTCGCCTCCGCCCCTCTGAGCCAATAGAGGAAGGCCGCCGCGTCTGGATTCGAGGTGGTTGAGACGAGGGCCGCGGGATAAATAATCTTGGCGTGGCTTCCCTCCGGGAACAGTCCGACGATCCTTACCCTAGGTTCGATCTTGGCGTCGGTGTCGTAGACGACGCCCAGCGGCGTCTCACCCCGGGCCACGAAATTCAGCGCCGTGCGCACGTTCTCGCCCGCGGCAAGCTTTCCCTCGACGCTTTTGAAGACGCCGAGCGCGGTTAGGGCCTCACGGGCGTAGCGTCCGGCCGGAACCTCCGCCCCCGCCACGGCCAGGCGCCCATTCGGGCCCAGCGCCGCCGCGATCGGCATATTGCGGCCGACGGTCAGCCGGACCCGCGAGCCGGAGGGCGCGATCAGGGCGAGCCTGTTGGTCAGAAGATCGACCCGGCTGGCCGAGGCGATCAGCCGGCGCGCCGCCACATAGTCCATCCAGGCCGCGTCCGCCGAGACGAAGAGGTGGGCCGGGGCGCCCTGCTCTATCTGGCGCGCCAGGGCCGAGGAGGCCGCGAAGGAGAAGCGCACCTGTTTGCCGGTCCTGGCGGTATAGGCCTTGCCCGCTTCTTCCAGGACATTCTGTAGGGACGAGGCGGCAAACACCGTCACCGGCTGGCCTTGCGCGGGCGCGGCGGGGGCCGCCGTCAGGGCCAGGAGAACGGCGGCAAGGGCGAGAATGCGCCGGCGCAGGGCGTTATGCATGTGCTACGCATAACGATTGAAATTAAGACGCGCAAATCCTTCCCCGTAGGGGGAGGGGGACCGCGCAGCGGTGGAGGGGGTTAGTCCCGAAGCACGGACGATTGACGCCTCAGGCGCGGAGAACCCCCTCCACCATCTTCGATGGTCCCCCTCCCCCTACGG
>DGYN01000147.1:23324-38563 GCA_002398405.1 Caulobacteraceae bacterium UBA5005 | reverse complement strand
GCGTCGAGAGCGGTTCGTATAATGGTCCCGGCGATTGCTGTCAAGCCTCTCGCGAAGGCATGATCCAACCGCCGCCCAGCACGCGTTCGCCCTGGTAGAAAACGCAGGCCTGGCCGGGGGCGACGCCCTGTTCCGGCTCGTCGAGAATCACCTCGGCGCGATCGTCGGACAGGCGGCGCAGCAGGGCGGGGGCGGCGGGGCGCAACAGGGCGGCGGCGGCGGCGCGCAACACTGAGCGTTGGCCTCGTCGCTGGAAACGAGGAACAGGGCGAAAAGCCCGAACACCGCACCCAGACCCAGTCTTAAAGCCGCTTTCATAAGCGAACCCCCTCGAACATGCCGTCGGCGGCCGAAACCGGGCCAAAAGCGCCGATTTCCCCCGCCGGTTGTCCCATTGCGGGACAAATTCACCTGGCCCGCTCCTTTCCCTGCATCAGTCGTGCGGCTCTTGGCTCGCATGACAGGCTTTAAGGAGCGTGCCTTCGATGACCCATTCGAGCACGGAACTATTGATAGACTATTGGCAAAGCCGGATTTTTGGCGGAATGGCGCCGGCGCGCGCCGATATCGACCCGACCCATTTCCCGACCCTTCTGCCGCAAGTCTTCATGCTGGGACGCCGGGGACCGGGCGATTACATCTTCCGGCTGGCCGGCGGGTTCGTCGGCGACCTGCACGGGATGGACCTCAGGGGCGCGGCCTTCACGCACCTTTGGACGCAAGCCGCCCGCCTGCCGATCCAGACGGCCCTGGAAGGCGCCCGGCGCCGGGTCCACCCCGTTCGCCTGGTCGCTGAAGCCCAGGCCGGCGCTAATATCCTCGGCTTGAATATCGTCCTCCTGCCGCTGCGCAGCGCCAATGGCGAGGTCGACCGCTTCCTGGGCCTGTATGAGCCAACCGCGCCCGCCTCGGTGCTCGGCGGCCTGCCGATCTACCGCCTGCAGCTTCTGACCATCGGGGCCACCACCCTGGTGCGGAACGGCCAGCAGCAGGAAACGCCGCGCATCCGCCTCGCGGCGGTTGGTGGAACTCGGGTGGGCTAACAGGCTATGGAGGGCGGATGAGCGTCCGCCCTCTCTTTGTCACCCGCCTCTATGAGGCCGATCTTGCCGCTGAGCGCGGCTTCGACGTCAAGGCCCTGGCTCAGGCCTCCCGCGCCATCGCCAAACAGGACCTCGCCGGTCAGCGATGGGCCAGGGAACACGGTTACGGCGGCTACACCTCCTATGCGTCGCTGACGGATCTGACCCGCCGGGACAGCCTGTTTGACGATCTGCGCCGCCACCTCGACCGCCACGTCGCCGCCTTCGCCAAGGAGGCCTTCCTCGATAGCGGCAAGCTCAAGCTGGAAAGCCTCTGGATCAACATCCTCAAGCCTGGCGCGGCCCACTCCGGCCATATCCATCCCCATAGCGCGGTCGCCGGCACGGTCTATCTGGAGGCTCCGAAAGGCGCTTCGGCGATCCGCTTTGAGGACCCGCGCCTGCCGCTGATGATGGCCGCGCCCAAGCGCACAGCGAGCGCTCCGGAATCCGACAGGACCTTTGTCCATGTGGAGCCCCGCGCCGGGACCCTCCTGCTGTGGGAGAGCTTCATCCGCCACGAGGTCCCGGCCAACGGAGCCGCCAAGGACCGCATCAGCCTCTCCTTCAACTACGCATGAGCGGCGCTTACGAAGCCAAGGCCCGCGAAGAACTCGCCGCCTGGAAGGCCGAGATGCTCAAGGCGCCGGGCCCCTGGGACAAGGCGACCCGCAATCTTCAGGACCGGATCAACAGGGTCATTCCCGAGAAGGTCCATCAGGTCGTCACGGCGGCGATCGAAAACCTCACCAAGGGCATCCTCACTGGATCGGACTGGACCACCGCCGAACCGCTGACCGGCGCCACCCTTGAAGAGCGCGAGGCCGAGGTCGCCAAACGGATCGATTTCTACCGCAAGACCGCCGCGGCCGAGGGCGGCGTGGCGGGGGCCGGCGGCTTTGTCCTCGCCGCGGCCGAGTTCCCCGTACTGCTGGCCACCAAGGTCAAGCTGCTGTTCGAGATCGCGGCCCTGTACGGCCGCGACGGAGGCGAGCTTTCCGAGCGCCTGTACATCCTGGCCATCTTTCAGCTGGCCTTTTCCAGCGCGCAGCACCGGCGGGAAATCTACCTGGGCATGGTCGATTGGGAGGACCGCGCCGGCGAGCGGCCCGCGAGCCTTAAGGATTTCGACTGGCGCCGGTTTCAGCAGCAGTACCGCGACTACATCGACCTGGCGAAACTCGCTCAGCTTATCCCGGTGATCGGGGCGCCGGTCGGAGCGGTGGTCAACTATCGCCTGCTCGATCGTCTGGGAAAGACGGCGGCCAACGCCTACCGGATGCGCTTGCTCACCTAGCCGGTCGCCTGGAGATCCGGTTCATCGGCCGCGCTCGCCAGCCGGGCGACCTCGGTCAGCAACTGCAGGGGCGAGAAAGGCTTGGGCACCATGCCGTTCATCCCGGCGGCATAGTAGCGCGCCTGCTGATCGACCATGACGTCGGCGGTCATGGCGACAATCGGCAAGGCCGCCGCCGCCGCGTTCAGCGCCCGTATCCGGCGGGTCGCTTCCATGCCGTCCATTTCGGGCATGTTGATATCCATAAGGACCAGATCGAAGGCCTTCGCGGCGACCGCATCGATGGCGCCCTGGCCGCTATCGACGGCCTCGGCCGCCGCGCCTAGGGCTTCTAGGCTTTTGACCGCCACGATACGGTTGGTGCGGTTATCGTCCACCACCAGGATGGATAGGCCCTCCAGGGGGGTCGCCTCGATGCTCAGGTCCGGATCGGCCGCCAGAGCCTGAGCCGGCGGCGCGTCGATCTCCAGCCAGAAAATCGACCCCTCTCCGTCGCGGCTTTCGAAATCAAGGTCGCCGCCCATCATGCGGGCCAGGCTCCTGGAAATGGCGAGGCCAAGGCCGGTGCCGCCAAACTTGCGCGTGGTGCCGGTGTCGGCCTGCTGGAAGCGCGAGAACAGCTTATCCTGCGCCTCACGGGGCACGCCGATGCCGGTGTCCGCGACCTCGCAGCGCAGCCGGCCATCCTTCAGCGTGAGCCGGACTTCGACCCCGCCCCGGCTTGTGAACTTCACCGCGTTGCCGATGACATTGAACAGGCACTGCCGCAGTCGCAGGGAATCGATCTCGATGTGGCCCATGCCCTCGGGGATCACGGAGCGAAGGTAGATGCCCTTCTCCTCCGCCTGCGGGCGGATCAGGTTCAGCACGCCGGCCACCACCGCGGCCGGGTCGGTGGGATGGGGCGAAAGATCGAGCTTGCCCGCCTCCATCTTGGAGAAGTCCAGGACATCGTTGATCAGCTGGGCCAGCACGTCGCTGCACCCGATGGCCTCCTCCAGGAGCTTGCGGCCCTCTTCCGAAAGCGCTTCGCGTTTCAACAGGTTGAGGACCCCGATGACGCCGTTCATCGGCGTACGGATCTCGTGACTGACCGAGGCCAGGAAGTTCGACTTGGCGGCGGTCGCGGCCTCCGCGGCGGCCCGCGCCTCTTCCAGGGCGATGGCCTGACGCTTCTGGTCGTCGATGTCGAGCAGCAGGCCGACGCCCCGCCGCCGTTGGCCCTCCGCGTCGCGCTCGACCTCGAAATAGAGGCGCATCCAGCGTTCCCCGCTCAGGGTCATCAGCCTGACGTCGATGGGATCAGCCTGGTCCTTGGTCCTGCCGAGCGCCATCACGGCGGCGCGGTCGTCGGGGTGGTAATTGTAGAAGGAGTCGTCCGTGACGTCATGGACGGTATCTGGAGCCCGGCCCGTCAGCGCCTCGAACTCGGGTGACAGCCACATGGTCCGCGCGCGGTAATCGTATTCGAACACGGCCGCCCGGGCCGCCTCCAATGCCATGCGCAGGCGAAGGGTGCTTTCCCTGGCGAGGTCCCGCGCCTCGGCGACCGCGGTGACGTCCTGGCTCAGGCCGTACATCTCATAGCGTCCGGAGGGCAGCTTGCGGCCGGCGCGATAGGCGACCCGCAGATGGGTCCAGCCGCCGTCATGACGGCGATAGCGCATCTCCGCCTCGGCCGCGCCACCCTCGGTGGTGATACGTTCGCGGATGGCGATATCCTTGTTCTGGTCGTCCGGATGCTGAACCAATTGGAGCGTCGCGATTGGCACGGCCTGCAGCTGTTCGTGGCCAAGCGACAGGGCGTCGGCGAAGTAGTAGAGGCCGAGGTCCGGATCGAACCGCCAGGTGCCGATCTGTGCGTCATTGAGCAACTGGTCGCGCGTGCGATAGCGCCGTGCTAGCTCATCAAGGCTGACAGCCGGAACGCCCGCTTCAAGATCGTCCGTCCTTCTCATGGGATCAGCCTAGCGCGACAGGGTTAACACAGTTTCTAACCGCAACTGTGGCGCGCCGTCGCAGGCTGTTGTAGGCGCTGGCCATGGCCGAGACCCCCACCGCTGCCGTCTATGGCCTGCCGCCACGCGAACTGGCGGAAATCCCGGCCGGCGCGGTTCAGGTTTCTCCGTTAAAACCCGGCGCTAAAGATCTGGAAACACTATCGAACTTGACGGAGCTCATCGTCTATGCGCCGCCGGGGGCCTTGGAGCGCCGTCAGGTCCTGGCGGCGGGCCTCCGCGCCCTGGCCCCCGGCGGTCGTCTCCTCGCCCTGGCCCCCAAGGACAAGGGCGGCTCGCGCCTTGGCAAGGAATTGGCGGCCTTCGGCTGCGATGTCGACGAAACCGCCCGGCGGCATCACCGCATCTGCGCGGCGCTCCGTCCCGCCGCGCCGGCGGGCCTTGAGAAGGCTTTGACGGAGGGCGCGCCCCGCCTCGTCCCATCGACGGGCCTTTGGTCTCAGCCTGGAGTCTTTTCCTGGGACCGCATCGATCCGGGCAGCGTTCTCCTCGCCGCCCACCTGCCGCCGCTCGCCGGAGACGGGGCGGACCTGGGCTGCGGCATTGGGGTGCTGGCGCACGCCGTATTGGCTTCTCCCAAGGTCACCGCCCTGACCCTGGTCGACATCGACCGGCGCGCCGTAGAGGCCGCTCGCCGCAACGTTGACGACCCCCGCGCCGACTTCCACTGGGCCGACGCCCTGGAAGATCCACCGCTGGCCGGCCTCGACTTCGTGGTCATGAACCCGCCTTTCCACGATGCCGGCCATGAGGACCGGGGCCTTGGTCAGGCCTTCATCCGCCGCGCGGCCAAAATCCTTAGGCCCGGCGGGAGACTCTATGCTGTCGCCAACCGCCATTTGCCCTATGAGGCGGGACTGAAGGCCGCCTTCAAAGCCGTGCATACGGTCATCGAACAATCCGGCTATAAGGTTTTCGAGGCCATCCGATGAAAGCCGCCAGGCTCGACAAACTGCTCGCCAACATGGGCTACGGCTCGCGGCGGGAGATCCAGCAGATGGCCGACGGGGGCCGTATCACCCTGGACGGGACCATGCTGGTCGACGCCGCCAAGCGCATCCCGCTGGATCCAGACCTCCCGGAGCGCCTGCGGGTCGGCGGCGCCCCGCTCGACCCCCTCCCCGGCCTGATCCTGATGCTGCACAAGCCGCTCGGGGTCACCTGTTCGCACAAGGAAGCGGGGGGTCTGGTCTATGAGCTGCTACCTCAACGCTGGCGGCGGCGCGAGCCCCCGATCTCCACCGTTGGGCGGCTCGACAAGGAAACCTCGGGCCTGCTGTTGATGACCGACGACGGGGCCTTGCTCCACCGCATCATCTCGCCCAAGGCCTCGATCGAAAAGCGCTACCGCGTCGGCCTGGCGCGGCCCCTGGAGGGCGATGAAGCCGGGGTGTTCGGCGTGGGCGGCCTGATGCTGGACGGCGAGGAAAAGCCGCTGCTGCCCGCCAAGCTCGAGGTCCACGGGCCGACTGACGCGTCGCTCACCATCACCGAGGGCCGCTATCACCAGGTGCGGCGGATGTTCGCCGCCATCGGCAACCACGTGGAGACCCTGCACCGTGACAGGATCGGCGGTCTCGATTTGCCCGGGGACCTGGCGGCCGGGGAGTTCCGGATGCTTGAGCCGGCGGACGTCGCCCTGATCTTCGCCTAACGCTCGATCGCGTCGGCTGAGGCGAAGCGGCCGCCGAACAGGTTGTCCTTTTTCCACTTCGGCCGCTCGGCCTGGTCGGCGAGTTCGCGGGCGATCTCATAATTCAGCCGGGCCCACTTGGCCGCGACGGCATAGTCGATCGCCTGGTTCAGATCATCGCCCGGGCGGTGATAGCGGTTGTTGTAAAAGTCGTTGAAGGCCTTCTCTCCGCCGTTCTCGAAACCGCCCACCAGGAACACCGCCGGTATCCCCTGTTCGACAAAGCGGTAGTGGTCCGAACGGGTAAAGATGCCCAGGCGCACAATCGGGTCGGGCGAGACCTTTACCCCCATCCTGGCGGTTGCCGCTTCCACGGCCTTGACGATAGTCGAGTGCTCGGCGCCGATCGCCGCCACGTCGGTGAAGTCATAGGTCATCACCGGCATGTCGAGATTGACATCGGCGACGATGGATTGCTTGGGCACGGTGGGATTGCGCACGAAATAGTCCGCGCCGATCAGGCCCTTCTCCTCGGCGGTCACCGCCAGGAATATTACTGACCGCCTGGGCTTGGGCCCCGTGGTGAAGCCCCGCGCCGCCTCGATCAGGGTGGCGATGCCGCCAGCGTTGTCGAGCGCGCCATTGTTGATCGCATCGCCCTTCACCGGGACCGCCAGCGGGGCGACGTGGTCCAGGTGGCCGCTCATGACAATGTACTCGGCCTTCAGGCGGCGGTCGGTCCCCTCGATCATGGCGATGACATTGGCGCTCTTGCGGGTCTCGCCGATCTCGCCCTTGGCGAAGGCTTCGATGCGGAACGGCAGGTCGAACCGCTGAGGATTTCCCGCCGGCGATCGCGAGGCCGCCATGATGTCACTGAAGCTTTGCGGCGCCCCCGCGAAGAGCTTGGCGGCGCCGGCTGGTCCCACCTGAGCCAGCACCGGAACACCGCCATAGGCCGCATCGCCATCGCGGGTCCCCCAGGTCCAGGAAAAGGGGGCTGGCAGGGGACGGGCCGACTGGACGGCAGGGGTGGCGGTCGCGCTGACGACGATCAAGCCGACGGCCCCGTGCCTTTCGGCCATCAGGGCCTTGTTACGGGGGGGCATAACGAAGGAGCGGTCCGCGGCCTTGACTTCGGCCGGGGCGCCGTCGAGCACCACGACGATCTTGCCGCGCACGTCCAGGTCCTTGAAATCGTCCCGCCCGACGTTGGGCGCCACGACGCCAAACCCTGCGAACACCGCGGGCGCGGCGACCCGGACATCCTTGCCGTGAGCGACGTTGGAGGCGCGGAAGTCCTCGAATTGCACCAGGTCCATCGGACCGCGCGGTCCGATCAGCCTTATCCTGCCCTCGTCCACCGGCCGGTGGCGCACCAGGGTCACGGCCTGAAGGAAGCTCCCGTCGTCGCCCAGCGGCTTTAAGCCCATCTCCTGGAACTGGCGGGCGACGTAAGCCGCGGCCAGATCGTACTCCGGGGTGCCGGCGTCGCGGCCCTTCATCTCGTCGCTGGCGAGATAGGCCATGTGGGCGCGAATCAGGTCTGGCGAGGCGCTGAAGACCCAGGGCTCCTCCGCGCCAGCAACGCCCCCGAGCGTCAGGATCGCGGCCAGGCCAAGAGCTAGGGTCTTCAAACGCATGACTAATCTCTCCCCGTGGAGCCGACCTTAGGTCTTCACGCCAGATGCGCCAAGACTATGCCGCTGGTCGTGGCGACATTCAGGCTGTCGAAGCCGGCGGCCATGGGGATGCGCGCGGTCCGGACCCGCGACAGCACCATATCGGAAAGCCCCTCCCCTTCGGTCCCGAACAGGGCCGCCATGCGCGGGGCGCGCCTCACCTCCGCCAGAGGGACCTTTCCCGACGGCGAGAGGGCCAGGATGTCGAACCCGTGGCCTTCCAGCAGGCCCACCAGATCGCCCTCAGCCTTCGCGAAGGGGACCGCCAGCACCCCTCCTACCGAGACGCGGATCGCTTTGCGGTAAAGGGGGTCGCAGCAGTGGGCGTCGAGGAGGACCGCGCTCGCCCCAAAGGCGGCGGCGTTGCGGAAGACCCCGCCCATGTTGTCGTGGTTGCTGATCCCGAAGAGGCCAACCACCAGGGCGCGGTCCGGCAGGGCGTCCAGAAGTTCGGACCCCGACAGGCTCGAAAGGCGCTCAGCGATCGCCAATATCCCCCGATGCAGATGGAAGCCGGCGATCTGGTCGAGCACGGCCTGGGAGGCGGCGTAGATGGGCGCATCCGCCTCGGCCAGCCATGCCAGGGCGTCAGCCCGCTTCTCGTCGATTAGGATGGACACCGGCCGGAACAGCGCCGAGCGCAGCAGGACCCGCAGGACGACTTCGCCCTCGGCCACGAACAGGCCCTGGCGGCCGACAAGGTCACGCTCCTTGATGTCGCGATAAGCGGCGACGCGCGGGTCGTCCGGATCATTGATGGCAATCAGCATGGTTGGGGATAAGGGCCCCGCGGACCTTCGCTTCGCAAGGAATCTCTCCTACATATTGGCAATGTCCGATCCCCGTCCCGTTCGCACCGCCATCATCGGCGCAGGTCCCGCAGGCTATACCGCCGCCATCTACGCCGCGCGCGCCATGCTTTCCCCGGTCATGATCACCGGCATCCAGCCCGGCGGCCAGCTGACCATCACCACCGATGTCGAGAATTATCCGGGGTTCGCCGACGTCATCCAGGGTCCCTGGCTGATGGAGCAGATGAAGGCCCAGGCGGCGCACGTCGGGACCGAGTTCATCGAGGATACGGTGGTCGCCGCCGACCTCTCCGCCCGTCCCTACCGCCTGACCCTCGACTCCGGGAATGTCATCGAGGCGGAGACGGTGATCATCGCCACCGGCGCCCAGGCCAAGTGGCTGGGCCTGCCGTCGGAGCAGAAGTTCCAGGGGTTCGGCGTCTCCGCCTGCGCCACCTGCGACGGCTTCTTCTATCGCGGCAAGGAGGTCCTGGTGGTCGGCGGCGGCAACACCGCGGTCGAGGAAGCCCTGTATCTGACCAACTTCGCCTCCAAGGTGACCCTGATCCACCGCCGCGACGAGCTGCGCGCCGAGAGGATCCTGCAGGAGCGGCTCTTCGCCCACGAGAAGATCGAGGTCATCTGGAACAGCGAGATCGCCGAGATCAGCGGCGAACCCATGCCGCCCAGCGTCACCGGCGCCAAGGTCCGCAACCTGGTGTCCGGCGAGATCACCGACGTTCCCGCCCACGGCGTCTTCGTCGCCATCGGCCATGCCCCGGCCTCGGAGCTCTTCAAGGGCCAGCTGGAGATGGACGGATCGGGCTATCTGAAGGTCAAGGCCGGGACCACCGCCACGGCCATCCCGGGCGTCTATGCGGCGGGCGATGTCACCGACGATGTCTACCGCCAGGCCGTCACCGCCGCCGGCATGGGCTGCATGGCGGCGCTGGAAGCTGTGCGGTTCCTGGCCGAGGAAGACCACGCCAAGGCCAAGCGCCCGATCACCCACGCCCAGGCGGAAAAAATCGGCGCCTGGTAGAGCGTTTTCCGGCGAAGTGGATGCCGGTTCGCCGCCGGAAAACGCGACCACGAAAGAAGTCTAGCGCTTCTTCTCGGGAAGCAGCACCACGCCGGCCTCATCGACGATCGGCGCGGGGGCGCGGGCGAGCGGCGGCAGGCTGTCTTCGTAGGCCTTCAGTTTGGCGTTGATCTCATTGATCTCGTCGCTGGTCGCCTGGCGGCGGGTGCGCACCAGGACGCCCGGCTGGACCACCATCGGGTCGGGCCTGGGCAGGACCGCGGCATTGGGCGCGCCCGCGGCCGTGGTCGCCGCGCCGGCGGGGGTGGACGGCGGGGCGAAAGGCGTTGCCCCCACTTGATAATTGCGGGTCTGGCCGTCGATGGTCAGGCTGACGGTCTGGAACAGGGGGGCCGCTGGGGCGGCCTGGATCATTGAGGGAGCGTCAGGCGTCCGCGCGTCCCCACCGGTCAGCACCGCGGTCGACAGCACCGCCTCATTGCCGGCGTAGCGTCCGCCGAAGCCGTCGGGAGAGCCGGCGGGGCCCGTCATGCGATAGAAAATGTGCGCCCCGATCTGCTTGAGTTTCACCAGGGTCGGCGCCCAGTACGGGAAGACATAGTCGGCGTGATAGTGCGTCGCCGTCCCGACCTGCTTGTAGACAAAGCCGCTCAAGGCCGCCCGGGCGACCTGGCGCGACCGTTCCCATGCCGCGATGGCCGGCGGGCGGGTCAGTGAGCCGTCGCAGGTGAAGGAGAACTGGCAGCCGGTCACCCGTTGCGAGCCCTGATAGACGACGCCGCACACCGACTTGGGATAGGCCGGATGGCGCACGCGGTTGAGCACGACCTGCGCCACCGCCTGCTGGCCCTCGCCAGGCTCGAAACCGGCCTCGTAATAGATCGCCTGGGTCAGACACAGAATCGCCCGCTCCTCGTCCGACGCGTTGGCGTCCAGCAGGAAGGGCTTCATCGGCTCGACGGGGGTCGTGGTCACCGTCACCAGGGCGTTGAACAGCCGCGCTTCATCGGCGGAAAGGTTGCGGGTGATCACCCGCGGCGTGGAAATGTCATAGACCTCCCAGCCGGGCATCCCCGTCGGGGTCCAGCCCTGCAGCCCCTGCGCGGCCCGCTCCGTGGTCGAAAGCGCATAGGGAGACAGGCCGAAGGCGGCGCGCAGATAGCCGTCCAGGGTCTTGCCTTTCGAGCGGAGAAACTGGCCGTCGTTCACGCTCGCTGAGGCCGCAAGTGACAGGGCGGCAACACCCGCCACCCCGGCCAGCGTCCCTGCCAAAACGGCGCGCGGACGCTTCGCATAGGCCTGCCGGGCCAAAAGCGACGCCTTCGCGCCGAGGGCGCGGGCCTTATCGATCAATCTGCGGAACAGAAGCTGGGCCTTATCGTTTCTCAAGGCTGGCAAGGGGTTTTTGCCGCGGGGATGAAGGAAACGCCATGGGGGCGATGAAGGTCTTCAATGTCTCTTTGTCTTGCTCTGCGGGGGGAAACGCCTGCAAAGCTTGGCGACTGACTACTAAAAAGGTTCAGACAATTAAACCCGTTCCTCTGGCGAAATCATGACGCCGATAGAACTGCCGATCCGCTGGATACCTAAACGGCGCACCCACTGGGCGGTTGCGTTGGCCATCACAGTCGTCAGCCTGGGCGTCGCGTGGGGCGGCGTGTGGCTGGCGACGCGCGCCTTCGGCGGCGAAGGGGGCCTCACCCCCACCTCCACCCTTTTCCCTGCTCTGATCGTCATCGCCATCTACGCCGGCTGGCGCTGGAGCGTCGGTTCCGTAACCCTGCTGGGCCTGACCATCATTGTCCTGACCCTGCTCAACACCGAGTCGCGGATCAGCGCCGGGGTCTGGATTTCCTTCCTCCTGTTCCTGGCCTCGGCGATCACCACCTGCATCCTGGCCGGCGCGGTGCGGGAGCTGTTGATCCGCCTCGACGAAGAAGGACGGGCGCGACGCGCCGCCGAAACCCATTTCCAGGAGAGCGAAGGCCGGTTCCGGGCGCTGGCCGACAGCGCGCCGACTCTGATGTGGGTGACCAACCGCGACCGCGTTCGCGGCTTCGTCAACCAGGCTTACCTGGATTTCCTGGGGCTGCCGGAAGAACAGGCTCTGGGGTTTGACTGGCGCAGCCGGCTGCATCCGGACGACGCGGACCGCATCGCCGCGGAACAGATCGAGGGCGAGGCCTCCCGCCGGCCCTTCGTCCTGGAGGCCCGCTACAATCGCGCCGACGGCGAATGGCGCTGGCTGCGCTCCATTTCCCGGCCCAGGCTCGGGCCGGACGGGGCCTTCGAAGGTTTCATCGGCATCGCCTTCGACGTCACCGACGCCAAAAAGGCTGAGGCGGACCTGATGCGTATCAACGAGCTCCTCGCTGAACGGGTCGAGGCGACACTCGCTGAACGCGACATCGCCCAGGCGGCGCTCGCTCAATCGCAGAAACTCGAGGCCTTGGGCCAGCTCACCGGCGGGGTCGCCCACGACTTCAACAACCTGCTCACCGTGGTCATCGGCGCCCTGGACATCATCCTTCGCCATCCGGATGACGCGGCCCGCCGCCAGCGCATGGGCGAGGCCGCCATCGCCGCCGCCCGCAGGGGCGAGCGCCTGACCCAGCAGCTGCTGGCCTTCTCCCGCCGCCAGCCACTCAAGCCCGAGAACGTCATCGTCGATGAGGTCCTGGCCGAGGCCGAGCCCCTGCTGCGCCGCGCCGTGGGGGAAAACCAGCGCCTGACCGTCGACCTCCAGGCCACGGCCGGCATCGCCCGCATCGATCCCAGCCAGCTCGAGGCCGCGGTTCTGAACCTGGTGCTCAATGCGCGCGACGCCATCGACGAGGGCGGCCAGATCACCCTCGCCACGACGAAAACCAAGATCGCGCAACAAAGGGGCGACACCCCGGCCGGTGAATACCTCGCGGTCTGCGTCACCGACGACGGCGAGGGCATGGACGCCGCCACGGCCGCCCACGTGTTCGAACCCTTCTTCACCACCAAGCCGGTGGGCAAGGGAACCGGCCTTGGCCTCTCCCAGGTCTACGGTTTCGTGCGCCAGTCCAACGGGTCGGTGGAGATCGACTCCAAGCTTGGCCAAGGAACCACCGTCCGCCTGCTCCTGCCGCTGGCTCAGGCCGACGAAGTCGTGGCGGCGTCGGACACCATCGCTCCGCTGCCGCCGGCCGAGCCGATGAAGGTGCTGCTGGTCGAGGACGACGCAGACGTCGCCGAACTGGTCGAGGCCATGCTGCGCGAACTGGGCCACACGGTGGTCGCCGCCTCCGACGCCCATGCCGCGCTCCGCAAAGCTGCCTCAGAAACCGAATTTGGCCTGATGCTCACCGACGTCATCATGCCCGGCGGCAAGAACGGCGTGGAACTGGCCCGCGAGATGACCAGGCTCCACCCCGGCCTGCCGGTGATCCTCTCCTCCGGCTATACCGGAGAGACCCTCGCCGGAGCCGAACAGGCCCCCTGGCCCCTGCTGCGAAAGCCCTACACCATCGAGGCGCTCAGCCAGGTCATCGCCGAGACGATGCACGCCAGGACTCTGAACTGACGGGGACATGTTCCAATTTTCCGCTGAGGAAAATTGCAGCCTGTCCCCTGCCCCTTCCCTTTTCCCCTTAAGAGGCGTATATACCCGTTAAGGACTTATGCTCAGTTTCAGCATAAGTGTTGTGCGTCGGCGCCGAACAAGCGGCCGGCGTTTTTCTAGGCCCCCTAAATGCTCATTTTGAGCATAAGGAGATTAAAGAGATGGCTGACGGGTTTGCCCCTCTCGCCTTCACCCCCGAGGTGGAAGCGGCCACCCTGCCCCTGTGGCGGAAGGTCAGCCGGCGCGTGACGCCGATCGAATGGCGTCTGCACGCGCCCCTGATCGCGGCCATCAACGACCTCAAGGTCCGGAAGAACGCGGTCATCCTGGCCCACAACTATATGACGCCCGAGATCTTCCACGGGGTCGGCGATTTTGTCGGCGACAGCCTGGGGCTTGCCAAGGAAGCGGCCCGTTCCGACGCGGCCATCATCGTCCAGGCCGGCGTGCACTTCATGGCCGAGACCTCCAAGATCCTGTCGCCGGAAAAGAAGGTGCTGATCCCGGACCTGCGCGCCGGCTGCAGCCTGGCGTCCTCGATCACGGGCGCGGACGTGCGCCTGATCAAGCAGCGCTATCCGGGCGTCCCGGTCGTCACCTACGTCAACACCTCGGCTGACGTGAAGGCCGAGAGCGATGTCTGCTGCACCAGCGCCAACGCCGTTCAGGTGGTGGAGTGGGCCGCCCGGGAATGGGGGACCGACCGTGTCGTCCTGATCCCTGATGAGTTCCTGGCCCGTAACGTCGCCCGCCAGACCGCCATCAGGATCATCGCCTGGCAGGGCCGCTGCGAGGTGCATGAACGCTTCGACGCCGGCGATATGAGCGAGCTTCGCGCCGCCTATCCCAACGCCGAAATCCTGGCGCACCCCGAATGCCCGCCCGAGGTCATCGAGGCCTCGGACTTCACCGGCTCGACCGCCGCCATGACCGACTACGTCATGACACGTAAGCCCAAGCAGGTCGTGCTGATCACCGAATGCTCCATGGCCGACAACGTCGCCTGCGATGCGCCGGAGACCGAGTTCGTGCGGCCCTGCAACCTCTGCCCGCACATGAAGCGGATCAGCCTCGAGAACATCTATGAGGCCCTGCTGCATGACCGCTACGAGGTCACTGTCGATGAAGCTGTCGCTGCCCGCGCCCGCCTCGCCGTCCAACGCATGGTCGACATGCCCCCGCCCGCCGTTCCGGCCCGCTACGATCTGGTCAAGGCGCGTCACCACGTCGACGTCGAACTGATCTAGGGCGCTCGCCATGGACCGCATCCGTCACGACGGCGTCCTCGTCGTCGGCGCGGGGCTCGCGGGGCTTTCCGCCGCCCTGGCCGCCGCGCCGAGGAAGACGCTAGTGCTCAGCGCCGGCGCCCTCTTTACCGGCTCCAGCTCGGCCTGGGCTCAGGGCGGCATCGCCGCGGCTCTGAGCGCCCAGGATCACGCCTCGATCCACGCCGCCGACACCGTTGCCGCCGGCGCGGGCCTGGTGGACGCCGCCGTCGCTGACGCGATCACCGCCGCGGGGCGGGCCGCCGTAGACCGCCTGGTGGCGGCTGGAGCCCCCTTCGACCGCGACGAGACCGGCCATTTCGCCCTCAGCCTTGAGGCCGCCCATGCCTACGCCCGCGTCGCCCGGGTCAAGGGCGACGGCGCCGGCCGGGCGATCATGGAGGCCATGGTCGCCAGGGCCATGGCCTCGCCTCACGTGGAGATCCGCCAAAATATTCGCCTGCACGCCCTCCTGCAGGACCAGAGCGGCCGGGTTCGCGGGGTGCTGGCCGAGACTAAGGGCCGGCTGTTGGAAATCGTCGCCCCGGCGGTGATCCTCGCCACCGGGGGCCTGGGCGGCCTCTATGCGGTGACCACCAACCCGCGCGAGCTGCGCGGCGAAGGCCTGGCCGCCGCGGCCCTGGCGGGCGCCGCCGTCGCCGATCCCGAATTCGTCCAGTTCCACCCGACCGCCATAGACGTCGGGGCCGACCCCGCGCCCCTCGCCACCGAGTCCCTGCGCGGCGCGGGCGCGAAGCTGATCGACGGTGAAGGCCACCCCTTCATGGCCGAGTACCACGCCAAGGCGGAGCTCGCGCCGCGCGACATCGTGGCCCG
>DGYN01000147.1:15313-23052 GCA_002398405.1 Caulobacteraceae bacterium UBA5005 | reverse complement strand
GCGACATCGTGGCCCGCGCCATCCACCGCCAGCGCACCGAGGGCCGGGGCGCCTTCCTGGACGCCCGAGCGGCGGTGGGGTCTCGGTTCCCTGAGGCCTACCCCGCCGTCTTCGCCGCCTGCATGGCCGCCGGCATCGATCCGCGCCGCCAGCCGATCCCCGTTGCTCCGGCGGTGCACTACCACATGGGCGGGATTGCCGCGGGACTGGACGGCAGGACCTCCCTCCCCGGCCTGTTCGCCGCCGGGGAGTGCGCCGCCACGGGCCTGCATGGCGCCAACCGCCTGGCCTCCAATTCCCTGCTGGAAGCGGCGGTGTGCGGCGATCTCTCCGGCCGCGCCGCCGGGGACGAGGCCGATCCGGGGACCGCCCCGCTACCCGCCCGCGCCGCGCCGCAACTCCCCCATGAGGCCATCACCGGCCTGCGCGCCGCCATGAGCCTGGACGCCGGTGTTATCCGCGACCGCGAGGGCCTGATGCGGCTGATCGATCATATCGAAGGCCTGGAGGCCGCCCACGGACAGGCCCTGCCGCTGATCGCCGCCCGCCTGATCGCCGTCGCCGCCCTCCGCCGCCGGGAAAGCCGCGGAGGACACTTCCGCTCGGACTATCCGTGCATGGCCTCCCCGGCCCGTCGCACCCTTCTCACCCTTGCCGACGCCCGCGTCGTCGCGGAGACTGCCGCATGAGCTTCGAGATCCCCGACACCCTGATCGATCCCATCGTCCGCCTGGCGCTGGCCGAGGACCTGGGCCGCGCGGGCGATGTCACCGTCACCGCCTGTATCGACGCGGAGGCCAGGATGAGCGCCGCCTTTGTGGCCCGTCAGAACGGCGTGGTGGCGGGGCTTTCCTGCGCGCGGCTGGCGATCGCCGCGTTGGATCCCAGCGCCCGCTTCGAGGCGGTGCTGCGGGACGGTGAGACGGTGGGCCCTGGATCGGTCATCGCCCGGGTCGAGGCCAACGCCCGCGCCCTGCTGACCGCCGAGCGCACCGGTCTCAACCTGATGGGGCGGCTCTCCGGTGTCGCCACCCTCACGGCGGCTTATGTCTTCGCCATCAACGGCACGGGCGCGCGCATCGCCGACACCCGCAAGACCACGCCCGGCCTCCGCGCTCTGGAGAAATATGCAGTGCGCTGCGGCGGCGGGGTCAACCACCGCTTCGGCCTGGATGACGCCATCCTGATCAAGGACAACCACGTCGCCGCCTGCGGGGGCGTCGGCTCCGCCCTGGAGCGGGCGCGGGCCTTCGCCGGCCACCTGATGAAGATCGAGGTCGAGGTCGACAGCCTGGAGCAGCTCGACGAGGCCCTGGCCCACAGGCCCGACGCCATCATGTGCGACAACTTCAGCGTCGCGGACCTCACTGAGGCGGTGCGCCGCGCCAAGGGCAAGACCATCCTGGAGGCCTCCGGCGGCATCAACCTGACCACCGTCCGGGCCATCGCCGAGACCGGCGTCGATATCATCTCGGTCGGCGCCCTGACCCACTCGGCGGCGGTGCTGGATATCGGGCTGGACGCCTAGACGGCCCTCATCCGCCAGCGCGTGAATCGGACGCGGACAATCCAGAACAGAACGACCGCCAGCATGGCCAGGACCCCATAGGGAATGACCCGCTGCATTGCGTCCGGGAAGCGTTCCATCTGACCGATAAAACCCGCGGCCGTGGCGAAGAAGGCCGCAAGACCCATACGCCAGGCGTGGCGGGTGAACCGCTTGGGCCCCTGGACGCCGCCCCGGAAGTAGACGCTCAGGTCCATCACGCCGAACAGCAGCGCCAAGCCGCCGATGAAATGGCTCACCGGGGCGAACATCGCGTCCTTGCTGCTCACCGGATCGGTCATGCCGACATAGCCGTAGTAAAAGCTCAGGACCGCCACGAGCCCGGCGGCGACGGCGGCTCCAATCTCGAAGCGCCCTGCCCCGCCAACCCTATTCCGCGCCGTCCACCAGCCGGTGACGGTCAGATAGAGAGTCAGGAAGCCCAGGACATTGCCCCGGATGTCAGGACGCATCAGGGAGAGGACCGACGCGGTCAGCACCATGCTGGCCATGGCGGCGAAGAACAGGGCTCCGGCGAGGCGGTGTGCGCGCGAGCCCTTTGCCAGGATCAGGGCCGCGACGGCGGTAAGGGTCATGGCCGCGCCCAGGGTCACGTGGACGACCGAAACGAGGGAATCGAGGCTCATGTCATCCCACCTATACCTTGCTATGCCCAGTACATTGCATTGTATAGGACCGTGGTCAAGCTAGGAACCTCTCGGGCGCCACCCGGTTACCCCCTTGAAGGAGACCAACATGAGCAAGCTTCCCCCGATCCCGCCGGAACAGCGTCACTTCAAGGATGAGCGCGCTGACATCGCCGGCGAGCACGCCGACCGGCGCGATCTCAAGACGGGACTACAGTCGGGGGAGCCCGGGGACGCCGACGCCAACCTCGATCAGCAGGGGCGGCAGGCTAACACCCGCCAGAACCTGACGCCGCGGGCAAGACCCCAGCACCGCTAGGCGGTTGCGGTCGTCGCCGGGCGCTTCAACAGGGCCGAGAGCCGGGGATTGATGAAGTCCTGAACCGGCTTGTCGATCAGCCGCTCGAAGACCGCCGCGCCGATGAGGGCGAAGGGCAAAGAGCCCGCCCAAAGTATCCAGCGGATGGTGTCTGGCAGATGGTCCAGCTTGTGGACCACGCCGAACCAGACCACGGCGGCGAGCACGTGGGTGATGAACAGCGAGAACGAAATCTTGCCGCCGTAGGCCGCGAGCTTCGAGGGCTTGATCACCGGCATGGCCCCCAGGCAGGCGACCACGGTGGCGATGGCCGCGATGGAAAGCCCGTCGTGGCGGCCGATCAGTTGCACGCCGAAGAAGGTCGCCAGGCCTCCAAGGCCCAGGACCAGGGCTGTGCGGCGGCCCATGGCTGGCAGGCTGGCCAGGGCGGCGCCGAGGATGAACAGGGGCGCGGCGCGCAGGACGCCGTACTGGAAGGGAAGGTCATAAAGCCCCCTGCCGAAGTTGGCCCAGCACAGGGCGTCGGCCCCAAGGACCATCAGGGCCGCGAAACAGACGGCCGCGATCGCGCCCATCCTGCGCACCACCGGCCAGACGAGCGGGAAGGCCGCGTAGCAGATGATGAGGGCCGACAACGACCAGCTTGGCAGGTTCCAGCCGCCGCCGCCAAAGTCGCCCCACGCCTGGATAAGCAGGGCCTGCGGCCAGAAGTCGCCGGCGTTGAAACGGGCCGGATGCTGCGGGTCGAAGCCGGCCAGGTGCGCGGCGAACACCAGGGCCGCGGTCATGATCAGCACGATGATGTGGGCCGGCCAGATCCGCGCCAACCGCTTGGTCAGGAAGGCCAGCGGGGCGATCTTCCCCTCCTCCACCGCCCGGCCGTAAGCCTTGCCGAGCACAAATCCCGACAGCATCAGGAAGAAATCGGTGGCCAGGTAGCCGCGGTCGAAGGCCGGGTGAAAGTCATAGATCGGCACCGGCGCCTCTGAGGCGTAGTGGTACACGACCACGAAAAAGGCGGCCCAAAACCGGAGCCCATCCAGCCAGCCCCCCCTCACGCCGGGGGTTTTTGTCCCGGCCTGGGACAGATTCGATGCGGAATGAGCGGTCTGAGCGGTCATGGAACCGCAAACTGCAAAGGGTGGGCCGAACTCGCCGGTTCTGCCTGCGACTAGCCCACCCTCTCCGCACGCGGGAGAGGGTTCCTTGGCCGGACCACACTTAGGTGCGGTATCGACGAAGTGCGGTGTCGGACCCCCTACACCTTCATCATCTCCGCCGCCACCCGCGCCTCGCGCCGGCGTTCCGGCATCAGCTTTTCCATGAAGCCGTTGTAGCGGGCCAGGACCTGGGGTTCAGCGATCTCGGGGCGGCCGGAGTTGAAGGGCGGCTTGGGGTCGTATTCGAGGCCCAGCTGAATGGTCTTGGCGAAATCCTCGCCAGCGAGTTCGGCCAGGACGGTGAGGGCAAAATCGATGCCTGCCGTCACTCCGCCGCCGGTGATGACATTGCCGTCGCGCACCACCCGGGCCGGGTCCGGGATGACATCGAACTCGGTGAGGAGCTCGCGCCAGGCCCAATGGCAGGCGGCGCGCCTGCCGCGGATGAGGCCGGTCGCCGCCAGGACCAGCGACCCGGTGCAGACCGAGGTCAGATAACGCGCACCCTTCGAGAGCCGGGTGACTTCGGCCATGAAGGCCGCGTCATTGGCAACCTGGGTGGCGGTCAGCCCTCCCGGAATGCAGATCAGGTCGCAGGACTCGATGTCGGCCAGTCGCCGGGTGCGGCCAAAGGTCAGCCCCTCGGCGTCGACCTCGCCGCCGTCGCGGCTGGCGACGATGGTTTCGGAATTCGGCAACCGGACCATGAACTGGTGCGGGCCGGTAAAGTCCAGGTGCGTCATCCCCTCATAGACGGCGAAGACGGTGCGGAACGGGGCGGTCATGGATGATCTCCTCTGCTTGACCCGGCCCTCTTGCCCGATCTAGGGTCCGGCATAAATGACAAGGTTCCCTCGATTTACGCCATGACCCGCACCGTCGCCGTCCTGATCTTCGAAGACTTCCAACTCCTCGACGCCGCCGGCCCCATCGCCGCCTTCGAGATGCCCGTCCGCATGGTGACGCCGGCGCCTTATGAGCTGCGCATCGTGGCCGCCGACCCCGGCGCCGTACGCTCTTCCTCCGGCGCGTCCATGCTGGCTGAGGGGTTTGAGGCTCTGGGCAAGGTCGACACCCTGATCGTCTCCGGCGGATTTGGAACGCGGGACGCGATGAACTGTGACAGGATCCTGGCCTTCGTCCGCCGGACCGCCAAGACCGCTCGCCGGGTGACCAGCGTCTGTTCGGGCGCCTATATCCTGGCGGCGGCGGGTCTCCTGGACGGCAAGCGGGCGACCACCCACTGGCGCCGCTGCCCTGATTTCACCCAGCGCTTTCCCAAGGTGAGGGTCGAGCCCGACCGGATCTACGTACGGGATGGTTCTGTCTGGACCTCGGCCGGCATTACCGCGGGGATCGACCTGTCGCTCGCTCTGATCGCCGAGGATTGCGGCGAGGCCATCGCCCGCCGCGCCGCCCAGGAGCTGGTGGTCTATCACCGCCGGCCGGGGGGCCAGTCGCAGTTCTCGGCCCTGCTGGAACTCGAACGCCCCGGTGGCCGGTTCGACCATCTGCTCACCTGGGCGCGGGAAAATCTGGAAAAGCCGCTGGGGGTCGAAGACCTGGCCTCTCAGGCCGCCATGAGCCCGCGCAACTTCTCACGGGTGTTCACGGCCGAAATGGGGATGACGCCGGCCAAGGCGATCGAGCGCTTGCGGCTGGAGGCGGCGCGTCTACGCGTTGAGGCCGGCGAAGACACCGTCGACCGGATCGCGCTCGCCACCGGCTTTGGCGATCCCGAGCGCATGCGCCGCGCCTTCATCCGCGCCTTCGGCCATCCGCCGCAGGCCCTGCGCAGGGCCGCGAAGGCCGCCTAGGACGGCTTGGCCGCCGAAGGGGCCGGGGAAGCGGACGTTTCGGGCTTTGCCGGCGCGGCCTGGGCGGCCGGCGTATCGGCCCGCATCATGGTGTCGACCACGGCGTTGGCGGCGGTGATCACCGGACTTTGGCTGTCAGCCGGCACGATGGTCATGCTGGCCAGGATGGCGACCGGCTCATGGGTCTCTTCCGGCGCAGGCTCGGGTTCGGCGATGAAGGCCGCGGGCGAGCCCGCCTTGCCGCTGAACCGGTAGAAGACATGCATGCCGATCTTGCCAACCCGGAGCAGATTGCCCCAGCGCGGATTGATCGAGGCCACATGGAAGTGGGTGGCGTTGCCGACGTCGGCCATCACATAGCCGTCCATGGCGCGGGAGGCGATCCGCTCGGCCCGCTCCCAGGCGCCGCCTTCGCGGCGATAGCGGGTCGCGCCATTGCAGGCGAAGCTGAACTGGCAGCCGCGGCCGCTGGTGGCGCCCTGATAGACGACGGCGCAGACCGATTTCGGAAACTGGGGGTGGCGAACGCGGTTCAGCACCACCTGGGCCACCGCCGCCTGTCCGGCCGGGGTCTCGCCCCTGGCCTCGTAATAGACCGCTTGGGTGAGGCAATCGAGTTGGCGGGCCGCGTCCAGCGGGCTCGCCGTCCAGGGCCGCGCCGCGGGGCCGCTAAAGGCCTTCACCGCCGAAGAGACCGACGCCTTGAAGAAATTGGACTTCGGCGCCCGTTTGGAAAGTTCCTGGGAAAGCTCGGCGGTCTGCCGCTCGTCGCTTTGCACGTCCGCCATCAGAGAAGGGTCAAGGCGCATGGCGAAGGCCAGGGCCTTGGGGTCGGTCGCGGCCAGGCTTTCCAGGCCCGCTTGGGAGAAGTCACCATCGGCCGCCGCGGCGATCCGCACCACCTTGGCTTGAACGCCCGCGTCCTTCGCCAACCCTCCGGCCATATAGGCCCCGCCGAGGGCGAGACCGATGACGCCGCCAGCGGCGACACCCAGAGGTATGCGGGTAAGGAGCGCGCGCGCGGAAGCGCGGGCTTGGTAGGTGGCTTTCAAAACTTTCGCGTCCTGTTCGGCGAGGGCGCTCAGGCCCCCCTACAACAGTCCCGAAGCCACTCCCCGCGGCGCCGTTCGGGACAGGTTCTCAGCCGGTTCGCATTGGCCGAGGTTCCGCTTTCTACCGTGTTTTATGGCTCAAATGGGGCTGATTCGCAATTCTTCGCTGCAATGCAGCATAATTCGTGCCAACCGCTTGGCGGCAAAGGACTCTTTCCTGGGGAAAAAATCTGGGCCCTCGCGGCCCCTCGCCGCATTTCGTCCAAATCGGCGCAAATCGGAGATGGAACCTTGGCCTTAGGGGGACGTTTCCGCCTCGAACCTTTGCCAAGAGACCTCCCATGACCAAGTCCATCAGCCTTTGCGCCCTCGCGGCCATCGCCCTCGCCTTGGGCGCCTGCGGCCACAATATGGAACAGCGGGCAGCTTCCGGCGCCATCGCCGGCGCCGTTGTCGCCGGTCCGGTCGGCGCGGTGGTCGGCGCGGGCGCCGGCGCGGTGATCGACCAAACCGCTAAGTAGACTTGCGGGCCAGCAGCCCCAGGAAGATGTCGGTGATCGCCTCGTCGGTGACGACACCGGGGGCCTGACTCCTCATGTACATCAGCCCCGGGATCATGGCCTGAAGCAGGATCACGAACCGCTCGGGGTCCATGGGCAGCTCTTCCGGGGCAAACGCTTCCTTCAGCCGGGCGACGTCATTGGCCACCCCTTGGGCCAGGCGATCGGGCACGCCCTTCTGCAGCTCCGGATGCGAAAGACTATAGAGCAGAAACGCCGCCTGGATTGGCAGGCGAAGCCGCGTGCGCGCGCCGTCGGCGATGACCGCGGCGGCGAATTCCCGCATCCGGACCTTGGCTGGGGCTGACTTCTCCCCTTCCGGAAAGGGAATCGGCTTCCATTCGTGCGCGACCACCTCGCGGAACAGCCCGTCCTTGCTGCCGAAGTGATCGTAGATCGCGCCCTTGGTCATGCCGGCCCCGGCGGCGATCTCGTCCAGGCTGACCGCCTCAAACCCCTTTTCGCCAATGGCCTGGATGGCCGCCTTGATCAGCTTCTGGCGCGTCTGGGCCCGCTTTTCAGACTGTCTGGATGACGGCGCTTGCATTTACATACTCATGGGTATATTCATATCGGTATATACTGATGAGTATGGATCGCTTCGCCCGCCGGGGCAAGCCACAAGGAGCCGCCATGAC
>DGYN01000147.1:14795-15123 GCA_002398405.1 Caulobacteraceae bacterium UBA5005 | reverse complement strand
AAACCGCCCGCTCAATCTCGCACCCCGCCGGAAGGCGGCCATCGCCGCGGGGATCCTGGTGGCGGCGGCAACGGCGTACGCCATCGCCGGCGGGCTTCACCTTGAGCTGCTGTTCGCCCAGCCCCTGGTCATCCAAATCCACGTCTATGCGGCGCTGGCGACCTTTGCCTTGGGCGGCGTCATCCTCTTGGCCCGCAAGGGCCGGACGTTCCATATCCGCGCGGGATGGACCTGGGTCCTGCTGATGGGAACGACAGCCTTCGCCTCCCTGTTCATTACCGGGATCAATGGCGACTGGTGGTCGTGGATCCACATCCTGTCGGGCGCC
>DGYN01000147.1:14290-14572 GCA_002398405.1 Caulobacteraceae bacterium UBA5005 | reverse complement strand
CCCTGCTGAACCTGCCGCTCGCGGTGCGGTTCGCCAGGAAGCGCAACCTTGTCGCCCACAGCCAGATGATGACCTGGCTCTACGTCGGTGGGATGATCATCGCAGGCGGCTTCACCTTCATCCCCGGGCGTCTGATGTGGAGGATTGTCTTCGGCTAACGCGCCTTGGTCTTGGCGTTCAGCTGAGCGATCTGGTTGCCCTGCCGGTTGGCCTGGGCGACGACGATCAGGTTGCCGTCCTTGGCCTTGCCGTGGGCCAGCAGGGCCTGCGCCGCCTTCTCCT
>DGYN01000147.1:0-14080 GCA_002398405.1 Caulobacteraceae bacterium UBA5005 | reverse complement strand
AGGGCCTGCGCCGCCTTCTCCTGGGCCGAGGCCACCTCTGTGCGATAGAGCCGCTCGAATTCCGCGCCGGTCGCGGCCTCCAGCGCGGTCAGGCGCCTTTCCTGGTCAGCGGTCAGCTTGACGCCCGGCGCCGTGCCCCCGGTCGCCAGCGTCGCGCCGCGAAAGTCCGACAGGGCCTGGGTGTGATAGGCGATCAGGTCGGCCGCCAGGGTCTTGGTCGCCGCCGTCTGTCCCTTGCTGGAGGCGAGATAGCTCGCCCGCATGATGAACAGCGAGGCCTCCGACGCCCGCGCCATGGCGGCGACGTCAGCGGCCCGGGCGGCCGGGTTCACCGGCTTGGCGGTTGTCGAGATTATCGGCGAATTGCTGGTCTTCGTGGCGGTGATCCGCTGGGCCTGGGCGGTGGTGGCGGCCAGCAGGCCGGCGGCGATGACGGTTACGCTCGCAAGGCGATGCATGGACATGGCGTCCTCCCCAGGGATTATTGCCTTAATGCTTAAGGCAACCGCGCACTGACGCAAGGGAAGCAACGCTGATGAGGACCACCTTTACGGCTTTCGTCGCGATCGGCCTGGCCATCGCCACCGCCGCTATCGCCGCTCCAAAGTTCCAGGACCACTTCGCCCAGAATGGGGCGGTGAAGATCCACTACGTCTCGGCGGGCAGCCCCTCCAAGCCGCTGGTGGTCATGATCCACGGCTATCCGGACATCTGGTACACTTGGCGCCATCTGATGGATGAGCTGGACGGCGAATACCGTGTCGTCGCCATGGACACCCGGGGCTACAACCTCTCGGACAAGCCCGAGGGCGTCGAGAACTACAAGCACGCGGTCCTGCGCACCGACGTCGAGGCGGTGATCAGGGCCGAGGGCCGCAAGAGCGCCATCCTGATCGGCCACGACTTCGGCGCTTCGACCTCCTGGCGCACCGCCATCGACCGGCCCGAGATCGTCGACCGGCTGATCATCCTCTCCTCCCCCCACCCCACCAATTCGGCGATCCAGCTGAAAACCAACCCGGTCCAGCAGAAGAACAGCCAGTACGGGCGCAACAACCAGCAGCCCGGCTCCGAGGCCAGGATGAACGCCGAACGCATGGCCGGCTGGGTCCGCGATCCGGAAGCCAAGAAGATCTATATCGAGGCCTTCAAGCGCTCGAACTTCACCTCGCTGATGAACTACTACCGCGCCAATTTCAGCACCGTCATCGGCGACGCCGTCGTCATCCCCGACAATCCCAAGATCAAGGCCCCGCTCTTGGTCATCCACGGCATGAAGGACGGCGCCCTGGATTCCGCCGGACACAACGACACCTGGCTGCGGGCCGAAAAGGACACCACGGTCGTCATGCTCCCCAACGCCGGCCATTTCATCCAGCACGACGCCACGGCGGAGCTGAACCGGACCATCCACGACTGGCTCAGGGCGCGGCCGGTGAAGGCGGCGGATCAGAGGGCGAATTAGCCCGCCTGCCGCAAAGCGAGGTCCGCCTCCTCCACCGAAAACCGCGCCATCTGTTCGCGCAGGCGGGTCGCTTCCAGCGTCAGGTCCTGCGTCGCGATCGAGGTCTCATCGACCATCGCCGCGTTCTGTTGGGTCATGCGGTCCATGTCCAGGACCGCCCGGTTCACCTGGGTCAGGTTCGCCGCCTGCTCCTCTGCGGACGACGCTATGTCGATGATCAGCCGGTGGATCTCCGAGACCTTGACCCTGATCGAGCGGAACGCCGCCCCCGCCCCGTTGACCAGGGTCGCGCCCTGATCGACGCGGACGGCCGAGGCGGTCACCAGATCCTTGATGTCGCCCGCCGCCTTGGCGGATTTCTCGGCCAGGCTCCGCACCTCCGCCGCGATGATGGCGAACCCCTTGCCCGCCGCGCCCGCGTGGGCCGCCTCGATGCTGGTGTTCAGGGCCAGAAGCTTGGTCTGCAAGGCGATCTCGGCGATCACTTCGGTGATGCCCTCCACCTGATGGGCCAGGTCCTGGATCTCGGCCATCGCCGCGACCGAACCGTCGATGATCTCATTTGATTTCGAGGAAAGTTCGAAGGCATCCCCCGCCACGTCGCGGGCGCGGCCCGCGCCCTCGGCGTTCCTCAGGACGGCGGAGGTGAGCTGATCCAGGGCGGCGGCGGTTTCCTCCAGGGTCGCGGCCTGGGTCTCGGTGCGCCTCGATAGCTGACGCGCCCCATCAGAGATCGCGCCCGCGCTGTCCATCACCCTTGCCGAAAGCTCGTCCAGGTCGCCGCAGGTCTGGGCAAGGCTGGTCACCGCGGCGTTAAAATCAGCCCGCAGCCGCTCGTATTCGTCCGGAAACGCCTCGGCGATCGAACAGGCGAGGTCTCCGGCCGCCAGCCGTGACAGCCCCTCGCCCAACCGCTCCATGACCTCATCCCGCCGCGCTGAGCCGCGTTCGATCTCCAGGGCCTGGCGCTTCATTTCCGTGATGTCGACCCGAAGGCCCACCACGCCGCCGTCCGGCGTGCGCCGCTCCTCGATCATCAGCCAGGTGCCGTCGGCGATCTGCTGTTCGTGCCTGGGGCCTGGGTTCTTCAACCGCCTCTCCCGCTCAGCCAGCCACTGCGCCTCGCGGCCCTTGGCGTCCGGATAGTCGCCGCGCTCGACGCCAATCTTCAGGGCGTCCATCATCCGGCGGCCCACCAGGAAGAGGTCCGCCGAGCGGTGATAGATCTCCGCATAGCGCCGGTTCCAAAGGACGTAGCGCCCCTCCCCGTCCAAAAGCACGATCCCCTCCGGCAGGGCGTCGAGCGCCGACTGCAGGCGCCTCTCCGCCGCCGCCGCGCGCGCTTCGGCCGCCGCGATCCTGGCCTTGGCGGACCCGCTCCCCTCGAGCTTGGCGATCCATTTTGACAGCACGACTCAACTCCACCCGTCCACTCGGGCGACAAGAGCACAGTCGCATGTCATTTTGTCCTTACCCGCTAAGGGTTTCGTGAGGCTCAGCTTCGGTTGCCCGTTCCGGAATCGCCCGGCGCCCGATTGGCGGGCAGTCAGCCTAGGTTCTTCGCTTGTCCGGGCAGTCGCCGATGCGTTTGGCGGCCTGGGTGACGCGCACCTTGGCGCCGTACAAGGGAAGCTCGATCGTCACCTTGTAGCTGTCCCTCGTGTAGGCCCCGGACATCCGTTCGGGGTGATCGGGAATGTCGTAGGATCCCGGGCAGGTGAGCGTACCGCTGACGCTCCCGTTGGCCACCTTCAGGCGGGCTTCCCCGTCCCGGCAACGGTCCTGCCCGGTCATGCTGAGAATAAACTGCTGGGGCTCCATGGCCGCGCGCTCCGGCTTGACGCACTTGGTGTGAACCTGAGCGTCCTTCTTGGTCTGGGGCCGTCCGCCGGGAGAGCGGATTGTCTGGGTGATTTCCCATTGCCCTTCCGCGAAATTGGTCAGGACCGGGGGATCTTCCGCCTTGTCCGCTTTCACCAGGGGGCCGCAGGCGCTGAGCGTCAGGACCAGCAGGAGGGGGCAAAGCGGGCGCATGGATCAACCTTTGCTGTGATCCATCCCCGATACGGCAAAGCCCTTAAGGTTGTGTTTTAGGGTCTACCCGCTACGCGTCGCAGAGGCGGAATTGCAGGTCCATGTTCGAGCGCCGCATGATCCGCGCCGCCGCCGCGTAGAACTCCCGCGCCGCCTCGGTCAGGGCATGGCGGGCGACTACCTCGACCCGCACGATGCCGCCGTCATAGGGCGTCCAGATCGAGGAGATCTGGCCGGAATCCACAAAGGCGATCTGGCTGTTCAGCTTCTCGCGGAGGAGCTCGAGGTGGTCCTCATCCTCGGGCGGCTTCCATGTCATAGGGTCGGACACCACCAGGACCGGGGTCTGTGTGTCGTCTTCCAGATAGACATAGTCGACGATGTCGACATCGCGCACGGACATGACTGAACCTCTTCTAAAGCTAGCTCCTGACTAAAAACCTGTGACGAGGCTGCGCCTTTCAACGTTAACCGTTGATGACCGCGGGGTGCGGCCAAGGTTCACACCCCTTCCCTGTCGCGCTATGCGATCACGCTTTCAGGATCCGGAGAAATCCCCATGCCCCATCGCCTTGACGGCAAAGTCGCGCTCATCACCGGCGGCACCAGCGGCATCGGCGAGGCGACGGTGGAGCTGTTCGTCGCCGAAGGGGCCAAGGTCCTGTTCACCGGGCGCAATGAGGCCAAGGGCGCGGAGATGGAAAAGGCGCTGGGCGCGAACGCCCGGTTCTTCCGCGCCGACGTGCGCAACGAACAGGAAGTGAAGGCCTCCATCGATGAGTGCGTCGCCAGGTTCGGCCGCATCGACTGCCTGTTCAACAACGCCGGCGGGCGGACCGGGGGCGCGGCCGACAGCATCACCCAGGCAGACTTCGACGACGCCATGAACCTGCTCCTGGGCAGCGTTCTCTTCGGCATCCGTTACGCCGCGCCCTATATGCAGGCCCAGGGCGGCGGGTCGATCATCAACAATGCCTCGGTGGCCGCCTACCGCAGCCACATGGGCGGCTATCTTTATTCCATCGCCAAGGCGGGGGTCGTCCACGCGGGCCACATCGCCGGCGTGGCGTTGGGCAAGCACGGCATCCGGGTCAACGCGATTTCCCCCGGCGCCATAGCGACGCCGATCTTTCTGGGCGGGTCAGACATCGCCGCGGGGATGGACGCTGAGAAGGTCGATCAGAAGATGGCCAAGCTGGAGGGCAACCTCGCCAAGGCGACGCCCCTGCTGCGCTCAGGCTTTCCCATCGACATCGCCACCGCGGCCCTGTTCCTGGCCAGCGATGAGAGCCGCCACATCACCTGCCAGGACATCATCGTCGACGGCGGCATGACGGCTGGCGGGCGCACCAATTTCGAGGAAGAAGCGCCGGAAAAACAGAGGGCCCCGGCGCAGCGCTAGGGGCCTCGAAGGAACCACCTCGCCATTGCCGCGCTTGTGCTGACGTCATCAAAAGGAGACGTCATGCTTAAACTTACCACCATCGCCGCCGCCTTCGCCGGCGCCCTGGCCCTCACCGCCTGCGGCAGCCCGGAAGAAGACGCCGCGGACACCAAGGCCGACGCCGTGGAAGCCGCGGGCGAGGCGCAGGCTGACGCCCTCGAAAGACAGGCGTCACAGACCTCTGACGAGGCGACGGAAAAAGCGCTGAACGAGAAGGCCGACGCGGTCGAAAAGCAGGCCGACGCCAAGGCGGAAGCCATCGAAGACAAGGCCCATTAGGCCAAAGCGGCGCGAGGCGGTCCCCCGCCTCGCGCTTTTGCCTAGCGCTTCTTGAAAAGGCTCAGCACGGCCAGGAGCAGGATCGCCCCACCGGCGGCGATCAAAAGGCTGATCACCAGGCTATCGGTCCCATAGCCCAACTGCCCGGCGATGAAGCCGCCCAACAGGGCTCCAAGCACGCCGACGATCAGATTGGTGACCAGGCCGTGGCTGCGCTTCATCACCTTCTCGGCGATCCAGCCGGCCAGAATGCCGATCACGACCCAGCCGATAATGCCCATATTTGCCATTGAGTGTTCGCCTCCCAGCGATCCGGCGAGCTTCGTCGCCCTCTGGACAACGAACTGGGGCCCCGTTGGCTCCATAGTCAAGGCTGACCGGGCCGCCCCTGTCCTCTTCTTCGGCGGCGCCAAACGTGGTTTGATGAAGCAATCGATTGCCCTGGAGAACAGGCTTATGAACCGTCATCTCGCCGTGGGCTTTGCCGGCCTGCTTATGGCCTCCGCGGGCGCCGTGAGCGTCCAGGCCCAAACCGCCTACAAGGCCCCGCGTCTGTCCTTCGGCGCGCCCGACATCGGCGGCTACTGGACTAACGCCAGCCTGACCCCGGAATTGCGTCCCACGGCCATGGGCGAGCGCCGCGTCCTGACCCCCGCCGAGGTCGCCCAGATGGAGGGCGAGGTCGTCAAGGAAATCGAGGAAGGCAACCGCTCCACCGACCCCAACAAAGGGACCTTCAAGGTGGGCGGGGAACTGCCCGCCGCTGACTCAGCCTTCAACAAGCCGCAGTACATCGCCGCGGGCGGCGCGACCGGCGGCTACGACCGCGGCTGGCTGGACACCGGCGACCACGTCATGCGGGTCAACGGCGAGCCGCGCACCTCGATCATCACCACCCCCAACGGCCGCCCCCCGGCCCGGAAATCGACTGCTCCGGCGATCCGCCGGCCGGTCCTGCCCGGCGGCGCCGGCGCGGCCGCCGCCAACCCGGAGGCGCGTTCGCTCGGCGACCGCTGCATCGCCTCGTTCGGCCGCAACGGCCCGCCGCCGATGATGGCCAACGGCTTCTACAACAACAGCTATCAGATCGTTCAGGCCAAGGACCACGTCGTCATCAACGTCGAGATGGTCCACGACACCCGTGTCATCCCCCTGAACGCCAAGCACCGCACCGACGGCGTCCGCCCCTGGTTCGGCGATTCCATCGGCTGGTACGAGGGCGACACCCTTGTGGTCGAAACCACCAACATCCCCGAGAACCAGGCCTATCAGGGCGCCTGGCAGAAGCTGAAGGTCACCGAGCGCTTCACCCGCCGGCCCGGCAACCGCCTCCACTACGCATACACGGTTGAAGACGCCGACGTCTGGGATGCGCCCTGGGGCGGCGAGTACGAGTTCGCGGCGCTCAACGGCATGGTCCAGGAATACGCCTGCCACGAGGGCAACTACGCGCTTGAAGGCATCCTGGCCGGGGCCCGCGAGGAAGAGCGCGTCGCGGCCGCGGCGGCCGGCGCCGGACGCTAGGAAACCCGTGGAAGACGTCGCCGATATCGCGACCCTCGCCGACGTTCCGCGTCACCACAACCGGGTGCGGCCGGACGCCATCGCCCTCCAGTTCGAAGGGCGCACCACCACCTATGCGCAGTTCGACCGGCATACGAACCAGATCGCCAACGCCCTCATCGCCGCGGGGGTGAAGAAGGGCGACCACATCGCCTACCTCGGCAAGAACAGCGACCATGTCTTCGAGCTTTTGTTCGGCGCGGCCAAGATGGGCGCCATCACCGCCCCGGTCGGCTGGCGCCTGGCCATCCCGGAGGCGGCCTATGTCGTTCGCGACGCCAAGGCCAGGATGCTGTTCGTCGGGCCGGAAGTCACCGCCCACGCCCGCGCGATCGCCGCCGAGGACCCCGATCTCCAGATCATCGCCATGGAGCCGGGCGACGATGGCTGGCCCTTGTTCGAAACCTGGCGCGATGCGTCGAGCGACGCCGACCCCAACCTTCCGGTCGACGAGCAGGACGTCGCGTTTCAGCTCTATACCTCCGGCACCACCGGCCATCCCAAGGGCGCGCTCCTGACCCATCTGAACATGCGCGGCGGCTGGCGCGAGTGGGACAAGGCGGGCTTTGACTGGAACACCTGGACGGCGGACGATGTCAGCCTGATCGCCATGCCCGTGGCCCATATCGGCGGGGCCGGCTGGGGGATCGTGGGCCTGACCTACGGGGCCCGCAATTACGTGGTCCGCGAATTCAACCCGGCCGCCATCCCGGGGATCATCGCCGAGCACCGGATCAGCAAGCTGTTCATGGTGCCGCCGGCCCTCCAGATGGTCATCCGCCAGCCGGACGCCCGCGCGGTCGACTACAGCTGCCTTGCCTTCATCGTCTATGGCGCAACGCCCATCCCGCTGGCCCTCCTGCAGGAATGCATGGACGTCTTCGGCTGCGGCTTTGTGCAGATGTACGGCATGACCGAGACCTGCGGGGCTGTGGTCTATCTGCCGCCGGAGGACCACGACCCCGCCGGCAACGCCCGCATGGCCGCGGCGGGAAAGCCGCTTCCCGGCGTCGAGATCAAGATCATGGGCGAGGCCGGCGAGACCCTTCCCTCCGGCGCCGTGGGCGAGATCGCCATCCGCTCGATCACCAACATGCAGGGCTACTGGGGAAAACCCGAGGCCACGGCCGAGACGATCGACGCTGACGGCTGGCTTCGCTCGGGCGACGCCGGATACCTGGACGAGGACGGCTATCTGTTCCTGCACGACCGGGTGAAGGACATGATCAAGACCGGCGGCGAAAACGTCTATCCGGCCGAGGTGGAGAACGCGATCTACGGCCATCCCCACGTTGCCGAGGTCGCCGTCATCGGCGTTCCCGACGAGACCTGGGGCGAAGCGGTCAAGGCGGTTGTCACCCCCAAGCCGGGTACGGAGCCCTCCGCCGAGGACATCATCGCCTACGCCCGCCAGCGCATCGCCGGCTTCAAGGTCCCCAAGACCGTGGACTTCGTCCCGGCCCTCCCCCGCAACGCCACCGGCAAGGTCCTGCGCCGGGAACTGCGCGAACCCTACTGGGCCGGCAAGACGCGGCGGGGGAATTAGCGCTGTTGAGATTGCGCGCTCCGAAAACCCAAACTTTCCTGTCATCCCGGAAGCCGCGCAGCGGCTGTCCGGGACCCAGGCGTCGCTTCGGCCGGAATATCAGTTGTGGGTATTGAAGCCGCCCTGGCCGCCCTGAACCTCGGCCCCATCACGGCCCTCGAACGCCTCTCCGGCGGCGCCAGCAAGGAGACCTGGTCTTTCCGCGCCGGCGATCGCCCCCTGATCCTGCGCCGCAGCCCCGGCCCCACTGTCGACGGCGTCCCCCTGCCCACTGAAGCCGCACTCCTCCAGGCGGCGGGAAAGGCCGGCGTCCCGGTCCCCGAGGTCGTCCACGTCTGCGCCCCTGCCGAAGGGCTCGGCGAAGCCTTCGTCATGGCTAGGGTCGAAGGCGAGACCCTGGGCCGCCGCATCGTCCGCGACGACGCCTTTGCGAACGTCCGAACCTCGCTCGCCGCCCGCTGCGGCGAAGCCATGGCCCGCATCCACGGCATCTCCATCGAGGGCCTGCCGCCCCTGGATACCACCAACGCCGCCGCCGTCCTGACCCGCTATGAAGCCCTCTACCGCAAGACCGGCGCGCGGCGGCCGATCCTGGAAGCCGCCTTCCCCTGGCTGCGCAACCGCGCGCCCGCCCTGCCCCGCCCGGTCCTCGTCCACGGTGATTTCCGGAACGGCAATCTGATCGTCCACCCTGACACGGGCCTTGCCGCCGTCCTCGACTGGGAGCTCGCCCATCTGGGCGATCCGGCGGAGGACCTCGGCTGGATCTGCGTCAATTCCTGGCGGTTCGGCGGCGATCAGCCGGTCGGCGGCTTCGGCGCCTATGAGGACCTCCTCGCCGCCTATGCAGACGCGGGCGGCGGCCCCGTCACCCTCGACGCCCTCCTCTACTGGCAGGCGGTGGGCTCGCTGAAATGGGCGGTCATGTGCCTGATGATCTATGGCGTCTACGCCTCCGGGATCGACGCCACCGTCGAGCGCGCCGCCATAGGCCGCCGGACCAGCGAGGCCGAGCTCGACCTCGTGGCCCTGATGGAGGCGCGCGTATGATCACCCATCCCACCGCCGCAGAACTCCTCGACGCCGTCGAGGCCTTCACCCCCGGCGCCGCGGCCCGAGACGCCTTCCTCGCCCGCGTCGCGGAAAACGCCCGCGCCATCGTCGAGCGCGAACGCGAACAGGGCCCCACGGCAGAGGCCGCCGCCGTCCAGCGGCTGACCGCCCTCCTCGGCCACGGCGGCGACTTCGAAGCCCTGAATGCCGAGCTCTGCGAGAAACTGGCGCTTGGCGACCTCACCCTCTCCACCCCCGGCCTCCTCGATCACCTGCGCAATACCGCCATCGCCCAGGTCCTCATCGACCAGCCCAACTATTCGGGCCTGACAGCCTTCGCTAAGGAGGTCTGATGGACTTTTCCCTGCCCCCGGACCTGACCGCCTACCTGGCCGAACTCGACGCCTTCATCGCGGCCAAGATCGCCCCCCTGCAGGCGCGGGACGACAACGAGCGCTTCTTCGACCATCGCCGCGAATTCGCCCGCACCGACTTCGAGGCCGGCGGCACGCCGCGCGCCGAGTGGGAGGCCCTGCTGAAAGAGGCCCAGACCCTCGCCGACGAGGCCGGCCACTTCCGCTACGGCTGGCCAACCAGCATGGGCGGCAAGGGCGGATCGCAGCTGGCGCTGGCGGTCATCCGCGAGCATCTGGCCGCCAAGGGTCTTGGGCTGCACAACGATCTGCAGAACGAGCATTCCATCGTCGGCAACAACCCCTTCGTCCTGCTGTTCAAGGAATTCGCCACCCCCGAGCAGTACGCCCGCGACTCCGCCGCCCTGCTCAGCGGGCAGATGACCATCGCCTTTGGCCTCACCGAGCCGAACCACGGCTCCGACGCGACGCACCTGGAGACCCGCGCGGTCCGCGAGACCCGCGACGGACAACCCGGCTGGCGCATCGACGGCGAGAAGATGTGGACCAGCGGCCTGCACCACGCCAGCCACTGCATGGTCTTCGCCCGCACCAGCGGCGCGGACGGCGAGGCCAAGGGGATCACCTGCTTCGTGGTCCCCGCGCCCTTGATCAAGATCGAGGAGTGGCTGTGGACCTTCAACATGCCCACCGACCACCCGCGCGTCTCCCTGACCGATGTCTGGGTGCCGGAAGAGAGCTACTGGGGCGAGGTCGACCGCGGCCTCGCCGCCGCCCAAAGCTTCGTCCACCAGAACCGCATCCGCCAGGCCGCCTCGTCGCTCGGCGCCGCCCACTACTGCATCGAAGAAAGTGTGAGATACGCCAAGGCCCGCAAGCCCTTCGGCAAGCCGCTGGCCGACAACCAGGCCATCCAGTGGCCGCTCGTCGAACTCGCCACCCAGGTCGAGATGCTCCGCCTCCTGATCCGCAAGACCGCCTGGGACATGGACCGGCTCGACCACCGCGAGATCGAGCACCAGCTCGGCGACAAGGTCTCCATGTGTAACTACTGGGCCAACCGCCTGGTCTGCGAAGCCGCCGACCGCGCCATGCAGATTCACGGCGGCATCGGCTACTCCCGCCACAAACCCTTCGAACACATCTACCGCCACCACCGCCGCTACCGCATCACCGAGGGCTCGGAAGAGATCCAGATGCGCAAGGTGGCCGCCTACCTCTTTGGATACATGGGACCACGGAAGGACCGCTGAATGAAACTCTCCTCCAACCGGCGCGCGGTCATCGGCTCCAGCGCCCTGGCGATGCTCGGCGCCTTCTCGTCCCAGGCCGCGCCGCAGACTTCGCAGGAACAGGCCAACATCAAGGTGGTCAACGACTTCCTGCACGCGGTGAAGCCCAAGGATATCGGGCCCCTGGCGCAATTCCTCAGCCCCGATGTCACCTACCGGATGACCGAGACCTCGCCCCAGGACAAGGGCTACGAGGCCATCACCAAGCGGCTGGCGGGGTTCGTCGATAACGCGTCCCGGATCGAGTTCGAGATCATCGCCACCCATGCGCTGGGGCCCATCGTCATCAACCACCGGATCGACCGGTTCATCTCGGCCACCCGGCCCCTGCTGTTCGAGGGCGTCGGCGTCTTCTTCCTGAAGGGCGGCAAGATCGTCGACTGGACCGACTATACGATCCGCGCGGCGCTCGCCAACGAATGGCCGGCGGCCAGGCGCTCACCGTGACGTGACCGCGCGGCCATAATCCGGCCCAAACCGGCGCCCACTAGGTCCCTCCTGGGACCGCGTGGAGTTGGGGCCGAGCTGCTATGAATCCTTATATCGATCTGAAGGGCGCCTCGGGCGTCCTTTACCGCTACACCCTGGCTGAGAACGCCAGGCCGAAAACCGCCGTCTCCGGCACCTTCGTCTATGTGAAGGAAGCCAAGCCCGGCCCAAAAATCGTCTACGCCGGCCAGACCATCAACCTGGCCGAGGGCGCCCCCGAACTGTGGTCCGAAGCCAAGGCCAAGGGCGCGACCCACCTCTACACCCGGCTCAACGTCGCCGCCGCCGCCCGCGAGGCGGAACTGGCCGACCTGCTGGCGGTGGAAACCCCGCCGATGAACGAACAGCACTGACGCGCGGGCTACTCCCGAAAAGTAGTCTTTGCGGTTGGCGCCGTCGAGCCTGCCGCCCTTCAGGCAGCACCGCTTGAAACAACCTCCCGGAACCACAGGGGCACAGGTCGTTGCGGCCGAGCTTTTCGACCAGTTCGACATCGCCGTGCACTACCCGCAGGCCGCGCTTGACGCGGGTTTCGGACGGGAACGACTTGCGGCGTTTAGACGTCACCTCGAAGAAAGCTGAGGTCGTCGGCGTCGGTGCGCCTGGGCATGGCAGCCTCCTCTTGCTGGAGAGCGCCATATGGGGCGGGCAAGCTTGAGCGCAACCCTCTCCGCACGCGCAAGGTTGCGACCCGCCGCCTCCCCCAAAATCCTTCCCCGCAGGGGAAGGGGGACCGCGCAGCGGGGGATGGGGTGGGTCGGCGAGCGCAGGCGTCAAAAGCCTCAGGCTCGTAGGACCCCATCCACCATGCTTCGCATGGTCCCCCTTCCCCTGCGGGGAAGGATTTTGCGCGCGCACCGCCACACTGCCGCCATACGCTGGCAACAGCCCCGCTAGCACTTTCGCTACAAACCTCTTACCCTGGTGTTCATGCCTCGTTCTCCCACAGCTCCCCCCGGCGTGTCTGACATGTCCGGGGCCTTCACCTACGACGCCGTCGCCGAGTTCAGCCGGGCGGTCGAGGGCTGGACGCCGCACCGTCCCGTGCGCCCCCAAAAGTCGCAGGGCGGCAAGCGCTTCAAACTGGTCAGCGACTATTCCCCGGCCGGCGACCAGCCCACGGCCATCACCGAACTGGTCAAGGGGATCCAGGCCGCCGAACACGACCAGGTCCTCCTGGGCGTCACCGGCTCGGGCAAGACCTTCACCATGGCGTCCGTCATCGCCGAGACCCAGCGCCCGGCCCTGATCTTGGCGCCCAACAAGACCCTGGCCGCCCAGCTCTATTCCGAGTTCCGCGCCTTCTTCCCGGAAAACGCGGTCGAGTTCTTCGTCTCCTACTACGACTATTACCAGCCCGAGGCCTACGTCCCCCGCACCGACACCTACATCGAGAAGGACTCATCGCGGAACGAACAGATCGACCGCATGCGCCACTCCGCCACCCGGGCCATCCTCGAGCGGGACGATGTCATCGTCGTCGCCTCGGTCAGCTGCATCTACGGCATCGGCTCGGTCGAATCCTACTCCGCCATGACCTTCGAAATCGCGCCCGGGATGAAGATCGACGAGCGCAAGCTCATGGCCGACCTCGTCGCCCAGCAGTACAAGCGCAACGAGGCCGCCTTCGAGCGCGGGACCTTCCGCCGCCGCGGCGACACCATCGAGATCTTCCCCGCCCACTACGAGGACCGCGCCTGGCGCATCGGCCTGTTCGGCGACGAGGTCGAGACCGTCACCGAATTCGACCCCCTGACCGGCAAGAAGACCGGCGAGCTCAACGAGGGCGTCAAGATCTTCGCCAACAGCCACTATGTGACGCCCCGGCCCACCCTCAACCAGGCCATCACCAAGATCAAAGCCGAGCTGAAGGAGCGCCTCGCCTGGCTGATCCAGGAGGGCAAGCTCCTGGAGGCCCAGCGCCTCGAACAACGCACCACCTTCGACCTGGAGATGATGGAGACCACCGGCTCCTGCGCCGGCATCGAGAACTATTCCCGCTACCTCACCGGCCGAGCCGCCGGCGAGCCGCCGCCGACCTTCTTCGAATACATTCCGGACAACGCCCTGCTGTTCGTCGACGAGAGCCACCAGACCGTCCCGCAGATCGGCGCCATGTTCAAAGGCGACCGCAGCCGCAAAACCACCCTCGCCGAATTCGGCTTCCGCCTCCCCTCCGCCCTCGACAACCGCCCCCTGCGCTTCGAGGAATGGGAGGCCATGCGCCCCCAGACGGTCCACGTCTCCGCCACCCCCGGCCCCTGGGAAATCGGCCAGGCCGGCGGCGTCTTCGCAGAACAGGTGATCCGCCCCACCGGCCTCATCGACCCCCCGGTCGAGATCCGCCCCGTCTCCAAGGACGGCTTTTCCCAGGTCGACGACGTCATCGCCGAGGTCCGCGACACCGCCGCCAAGGGCTACCGCACCCTGGTCACCGTCCTCACCAAGAAGATGGCCGAGGACCTCACCGAATACATGCACGAGCAGGGCCTGCGCGTCCGCTACATGCATTCCGACGTCGACACCCTGGAGCGCATCGAG
>DGYN01000053.1 GCA_002398405.1 Caulobacteraceae bacterium UBA5005 | reverse complement strand
GGCGGTGATCGAGCCTGGCGGCGAGACCCTGGGCCTGTTCATGCCCCCGGCGCCGGAGGCCATGGCCGCCGCCTATGCCGACGGCGCCCTTCGCCTGGATGCCTGGAGCGGCCGGGGCGGCACAACGCCGGCCTTCCAGGGCGCTCCCATGGACGCCTTTACGAGCCTGATCCAGCCGGGCCAGGCGGCGCGCATCGGCTATGTGGCCGGCGCCTGGACCTTTTCCCTGGACGAGGGCCACGGCGGGCCGGAGGACCTCTCGCCCCTGGCCCTGGCGGAACTGGGCCGCGGCGAGCGGGATCGTTCGACCTATATGCGCTGGACGGCCAGCCGTGACGGCGAGCGCGGGGCGACCAGCATTTCCGTGGGCGCCCTGAGCGAAGAGGGCGGTCCGCTAGGCTCGATCATGCCGAACGGCTTCAACACCTCGATGCCGGCCCGCAGCAGCTTCGTCTCGGCCAGGCGCGATTGGCGGCTGGGCGAGAGCTTTAGCCTGAGCATGGAGGGCGCCGTTGGCCGCACCCAGGCCCGCGGTCCGTTGCTGGGTATCGACAACGCCGTGTCGTCGAGCTGGCGTCTCGCCGCCACCGCCGATTGCGGCCTGTTCGGACTTTCCTGTACGGGGCTATCCCTGGAGATGCTGCAGCCGGTCCGCATTGAGCGCGGCAGCTTCGTCGCCTATCTGGCCGACCGGCCGGCGGGGTATTTCGATCCCCTGACCTTCTCGGCCCGGGCGATGAACCTCTCGCCCTCGGGCCGGGAGATGGATCTCCGTCTCACCGGCTGGAAGTCCTATGGCGAGGACGCCTCCTTCAGCCTGCAGGCCATGGCCATCACCGACGAGGGTCACCGCCAGGGCGCCCCGGTCAACTACGGCGTCATGGCCAGCTGGAGAAACAGATTCTAGGCCTGGGAACGAACCCAATCGGCGATATGCCGGTCGAGCACCTCCAACGGCATATTGCCTGACAGCAGGCAGGCGTCGTGGAAGGCGCGAAGGTCGAACTTCGCTCCCAGCCGCTTTTTGGCGTCCTCGCGCAGGCGCACCCAGTTGTTGTGGCCGATCTTGTAGCTGGTCGCCTGGCCGGGATTGACGCAGTAGCGCTCGATCTCGCGGGCGTTGCGGGTGCGCGCATAGCCGGTGACGTCAGTCATGTAGTTGGTGGCGCGGGTGTGGCTCCAGCTCTTGGAGTGGATGCCGGTGTCGACCACCAGGCGGGTGGCGCGGAACAGCAGGGACTGCAGCATCCCGGCGCGGTCGAGCGGGCGGCCTTCATAGACTCCCATCTCCTCAGCCAGCTGTTCGGCATAGAGGCCCCAGCCTTCCGAATAGGCCGCCGATCCGCCGCCGGTGCGGCGCAGCTGTGGGATCAGGGCCGATTCCTGGGATAGGGCGATCTGCAGGTGATGGCCGGGCGTCGCCTCGTGATAGACCAGCGTCGGCAGGCTGTATTTCGGCCACTCCGCCGTGTCCTTCAGGTTGATGTAGAAGGCCCCTGGCCGCGACCCGTCCAGGGCCGCGCTCTGATAGTAGCCGTTCGCCGCCCCGTCCTGCGTCGTCACCGGCACCCGGCGGACCTCGCACCGGGCCTTGGGCAAGGTGCGGAACGCCAGCGGCAGGCGCGCCAGCATGTCGTCCATCTGAGCGTTCAATGAGGCCAGCAGATTGGCCCGGCCCAAGTCGGTATTGGGATAAATCTGCTTCTCATCGGCGTTCAGCGCCGCCATCCGCGCGCCCACGGTTCCACGGGTATAGCCCTGGCTCTTCAGGATCACGTCGATCTTGGCCGTCAGCTCGGCGACCTGGCTAAGGCCCAGGCGGTGGATTTCGTCGGGACTCATCGAGGTGGTGGTCGAGGCCCGCACCCGGTCGGCGTACATCGCCGGCCCGTCCTTCAGATGGCCAATCCCGGCCCGCGATGAGGCCCGCGCCCGCAGGTCGCTCATCACCGCGATCTGGCGGTCCAGGGCCGGATAGACTTCCGTCTCCAAAATCGCGACGGCGCGCCCGACGGGATCGCCGGGAAGGATGGTAGAGACCGTGCTGACCTTCAATGCGAGCGAGGTGACCAGGTTGCTCTCGCGAGGGGGGCGATCGCGCAGCGCCCGCATCTGACCCAGAGCCAGATCGCAGATGAAGTCCGGCGGAATGACTCCCTGGGCCGCGTCGGCCCGGCAATTCTCCAGGTCCTGGTCCATGACCTTGGCGAAGGCGGAGAGGCGGGAATGGTAGGCTTCAACGTCCGCGGCGTTGCTCACCCGGTGCTGGCTGTCCAGCATGTTGGGAACCGAGGCGTAACGGCCGTTCTGCTGGGAGAGGACGTAGGGGCGGCCGTTCAGGTGCTTGAACCGGTCGCCAGACCGGACCGCGTTTTCCTGGCCATAGAGGATGACGTCGTAGTCGACCTTGCGGGCGTCGCTGAGCGCGGCGCGGTCGACGGTCTTCAGTTCGGCCACCCGGCGCCTGGCGCGCTCCAGGCGCTTCAGCCGGTCGGCCGCCGAGCCGTCATCGAGCCTGGCCTTCAACGGCGCCCGCGCGCCGGTGTCCAGGCCAAGAGAGGTGGCCTGCTGCGGGCTGTCGTCGACGTTTTCGTTGAAATAGCGGTCGAAGATCGCCAGCAGCCGCTGATCCTCGCCGCCCTGGGCAAAGGCCGGCGCGGTGATCACGGCCCCCGCGCTGGCGGCCAATAAAGTCCGGCGGTCGATGATCATGGCGCTCTCCCCAGCGTAAGCGCGCCATCCTGACAAACAAAAACGCCCGGCGCGAGGGCCGGGCGTTCAGGTGCTGTTCAGACGGCGCGCCGTCCTACTTGATCTTGCCTTCCTTGAACTCGACGTGCTTGCGCGCCACCGGGTCGTACTTCTTGAGCACGAGCTTCTCGGTCATGGTGCGGGCGTTCTTCTTGGTCACATAGAAGAAGCCGGTGTCCGCGGTGGAGTTCAGGCGGATCTTAATGGAGGCTGGCTTGGCCATGGTCTCGTCAACTGTTCAAAGGGGCGCCGAATGGCCCGGAAATCGGAGCGGCGGAACATACGCATGCGCCGTCCGAAGTCAACGCCCTGGCAGAATTGATTGGCAAAACCCTGTGATCCGTCAGCGGCTTTAGAGCGTTATACCCTAAACGGAGTAATCCTATGAAAACTTCCCTTGGTCTTCTTGCGGCCGCCGGCCTTTTGGCCGCCTGCGGTTCTAACACGCAGACAGCCTCCGGACCTTCTCAGCAAGGCACGGGCCGAACCTGTTTTCGTCCCAGCGAGGTGGCCGGCTGGTCGAGCGGCCGGATGGGCACGATCAACCTCCGCACCGATCGAAATGACTACTACCAGGCCAAGATGATCCCGGCCTGCCACGACCTGGACATGAGCCAGCAACTCGCGATCCAGTCCCGCTTTGGCCAGATGATCTGTGTGGGCGGAGAAGCCGACGTGGTGGTGCCGCGGAGCGTCACCGGGGGGCCGGAACACTGCCGTATCGATGATATCCGCAAGCTCGCGCCGGAAGAGGTGGCAGCCCTGCCGCCAGCCGACAAGCCCTAGCTAGATATCGGTCTTGCGGCTCTTGCCGCTGATCAGGCGGATGAAGAAGGCCGGCTTCTGCGGATTGAGCAGGCGTTCGGCCACGTCCCGAACGACCAGGCGGGTAATCCCGGGAAGCTCCAGGGCCAGGGCTTCCTCCATCTCGACCCAGGCGATCTCGTCCAGTTCGCCGCAGTCGGGTTCGCGGTCGAGGCTGACCAGGGCCTCGGCGGGAGCCAGCAGGAAGCGGGCGTCGAACCGTTTTGGCAACTGCGGCGGGGTGACGGCGCGGGCGACCATGTCCAGGCAGGAGATGTCCGCCGAATAGCCGCGGTGGGTGAAGGCGCCCCAGGGGCCGGCGCGAGGACGGTCCTTGGCGGGCTTTCCCAGGATCAGCCCCGTTTCCTCGAAGGTCTCGCGAATGGCGGTGAGCGCCAGGGCCTTGGCCTTTGACGCGTTCAGGCCCACCCTCAGGCGGCGCTCGGTCTCGGGCTTGAGATCGCCCACATGAGGCGCGCCATAGTCGCAGCGATCCAGCCGCCCGCCGGGGAACACCCACTTGCCGGGCATGAAATCATGGCCCCCATGCCGGCGGCCCATGAGCACCCGCGGCTTTGGCCCGTCGCGGCGCAGGACGATCAGGGTCGCGGCGTCGCGCGGCCTGACCGACGGAGGGCGCTTTTCCTTGCCGGGAAAGCTGTCAAAGCCGCCCAGCGGCGCTTCCAAGGGGTTGTCGTCCGCCATCTAGCGCCGCCGCTTGCCGCGTGCGGCGCCGCGTCCGGGCGGCTTGCCTTTGCCAATGATGTTGCGGCGGACCGAGATCCGGGGCCGGGGCGCGTTGGGATCGGCGGGGAGGGGGTCTGACAGCATCTCGAACACCAGCCCCCCAGTGATCGGCGTCGCCTCGATCAGCTTGACCTTCGCCATCATGCCCAAGGGGTAGCGCGCGCCGCTGCGCTCGCCAATCAGGGCGTGGGCGCGGTCATCGTGGACGAAATACTCATCCCCCAGGCTCGATACGGGCACGAGACCGTCGGCTCCGGTCTCGGTGAGCCGCACGAAGAGGCCAAACCGCGTCACACCGGTGACCCGGCCCTCGAATTCCGCACCCAGCCGCTCCGCCAGGAAGGCCGCCACATAGCGGTCGGTGGCGTCGCGTTCGGCCGCCATGGCCCGGCGCTCGGCCTGGCTGATGCGGTCGGCGATGGCCTCGAGCTGCACGATCTCGCCGTCGGTCAGCCCGTCGGCTCCCAGCTTCAGGGCCCGGATCAGGGCCCGGTGGACAATCAGGTCCGCATAACGCCGGATCGGGCTGGTGAAATGGGCGTAACGGGAGAGGTTCAGGCCGAAATGGCCGATGTTGTCGTTGGAATAGATCGCCTGCATCTGGGTGCGCAGAACGACCTCATTGACGATCTCGGCGTGCGGGCCGCCGCGGGTCATATCGAGCAGGCGGTTGAAGCGTTCGGTGCGCGGGGCCTCGCCCTTTGACCAGGCGATATCCAGGGTCTGGAGGAAGTCCCCCAGGTTCTGCAGCTTCTCCTGGCTCGGCGTATCGTGGATCCGGTAGACCAGCGGGGTCGACTTCGCTTCCAGGGTTTCGGCCGCGCAGACGTTGGCCTGAATCATCATCTCTTCGATCAGCCGCATGGCTTCCAGGCTCTCGCGGACGTTGATCGAGGCGATCTTTCCGTCCTTGCCGATCTGCACCCGCCGCTCGCTGCTTTCGATGGCCAGCGGCGAGCGGTGATCGCGGCCGATCTTCATGGTCGAATAGGCGGCCCACAGCGGCCCCAGGACCTTCTCCATCAGGGGCCCGGTCACCTCGTCCGGTGAGCCATCGATCGCCGCCTGCGCCTGCTCGTAGGCGAGCTTGGCGGCCGAGTGCATCAGGCCTCGGACGAAGCGGTGGCCCGTCTTGCGTCCCGACTTGTCGAACACCATCCGCACGGCCATGCAGGCCCGGTTCTCGCCCTGGCGCAGCGAACAGAGGCCATTGGACAGGACCTCCGGCAGCATGGGTTCGACCCGGTCGGGGAAATAGACGCTGTTACCTTTTTCCAGGGCCTCGCGGTCCAGCGCGCTGCCGTTGCGGACGTAGGCCGCCACATCGGCGATGGCGACCCAGACGACCCAGCCGCCCTTGTTCTTCTCGTCGCTGTCGGGCTCGGCGAACACCGCATCGTCGTGGTCCCGCGCGTCCAGTGGATCTATGGTCACGAAGGGGATGTCGCGAAGGTCGGTGCGGCCCTCGAGCCCCGGCGCCTTGGCCGCCCTGGCTTCCTCTTCGGCGGCCTCGGAAAAGCCCATCGGTATGCCGTGAGCGTGGATGGCGATCAGGGAAAAGGCGCGGGCGTCGCCCTCATGCCCGACCACTTCCAGCACCTTGGCGGACTTGGGCCCATAGCGTTGCTCGCTGGACTGCGCCTGGATGACCACCAAGTCGCCGTCGCGCAGGTCCGCGGCGCCGTCGCGGACGACATAGCTGTCGCGCGTCTTGCGATCGACGGGCTCGATCCGCACCTCGCGATGGCCGCGCCTGACGACGCCGAGCGCCCGGGCCCCGCCCGCGCCAATCTTCTTGATGAGACGCGCCTCAAGCTCATCCCCCTCGCGCTTGACGAACCGGACCAGCAGCCGGTCGCCCAGGCCAGGCGCGCCGGCTCTCGCTTCCTCGCGGTCCGGCGCGAGGCGCACGGCCGGCGTATCCTCGCCACCCTTCGCCAGGCGCACCCAGAGATCGCCATCGACATCGCGGTCGACCACATCGACCACCCCGACCGGCGGCAGGGCGCCGTGTTCGGCAAAGCCGCGCCGGCCCCGTCGCGCCAGGGCGCCGCTGTCTTCCAGTTCCTTGAGCAGGTGACGCAGCTTGCGCCGGTCCTCGCCCTTCAGACCGAAGACCTTGGCCAGGTCCGCCTTGTCCGCCTCGCCATGCTCGCGCAGATAGGCGAGCAGGGCCTCCCGGTCAGGCAGGCCTTGCGCTCGTCTGCCCTTTACCGGCGTTTCTTTCGGCTTTTTCGCCAAGCGTGTCCTCGGGAGCGGGGAAGCGGAAAAGTTCGGCCGCACCATTCAGAGCCCTAAGCTGGTTCTCCGCGAAGCGCCAGTTGGCGACCTTGTCGAGCCAGGCCTTCACGTAGGCCTTCCGGTCATTCTGATAGTCCAGATAGTAGGCGTGCTCCCAGACATCCAGGGTCAGGAGCGGGGTCTGGGCATGGGCGATGGGCGTATCGGCGTCGTGCGTCGAGATGATCTTCAGGCGTCCGCCGTCGTCAGCGATCAGCCAGGTCCAACCGGAGGCGAAGTGGTTGACCGCCTCCTCAATGAAAGCCTCCTTCAGGTCGATCAGGCTCCCGAACCCCTCGGCGATAGCGGCCTTCAGGTCGCCCTCCGGCGGGACGTGGTCCGGCGTCATGCACTCCCAGAAGAAGGCGTGGTTCCAGGCCTGGGCGGCGTTGTTGAACAGCTTGCCGTTGGACCCGCGCACCACCTCCTCGAGGTTGGCGGGCTTCCAGCCGCGCTCGGCCAGAAGCTTATTGGTCGTCTCGACATAGGTCTTGTGATGCTTGTCGTGGTGGAACTCGAGCGTCTCCGCGGAGATCGCGGGTTCCAGGGCGTCGTAGTCGTAGGGTAGGGGGGGAAGCTTGAACATGGGGACCCGTCCTTTCTCCCGTTCAACGCCGCTGGCCCCTTGTTGGGTTCAGAAAAAACGGAAGTTCGTTCCGTGCGGATGGCCAACACCCAGCACCCGCTCGGCGCCGTCCGGCCAAAGGGTCAGGCGAAGGCTGGCGGCGTTGTCGAACTCCGGGTCCGCCTCGAGCCGCAGCCAGGCGAGGGGGCCTGCCTTGGTCGCGGAGGCTCCCACCGACGCCAGATGCGCCCTGATCCGCGCCTGGCTCTGCGGCGGGAAGTACTGGAAGGCGATGGTGTGAAAGACGACCCGCGCGATCCCGGGCTCGGGGTCGATGGTCAGGACCGCTTCCAGCCACGCCGCCGCCTCGCCCTGTTCCAGCGGCGGGGGATGAATGAGCGCCAGATCGATGGCCGCCAGCACCCGCGCCAGCCGCTCGGACTGATCGGGCCAGACATAGGCGGGCAGGCGCTCCCGCTGCGAGGGGTTTTGCACATCCAGCGGCGAGATATCGACACCCCGGCGACCGATAATCTCGACCCTGGCGTCGGGCGGCGAGGGGCCCTTCCAGTCGGGCGCAATCCGCACCTTGGAGGCGGGATCGCCGGTCTCCAGCTCGCCCAGGCGGTAGCTGAAGCGGTCGAGATTGAGGTTGAGGCCCGCGCTCGAGCCCAGTTCGTAGAGGCGCAGCGGCAGGCCGGTCTCCGCCGCGATCACCTTGAGGCCCGCCATCAGGGCCCCGGAGCGGCCGACTTCGTTGGTCTGGGGCGCGAGGTCCAGGAAGGGGAGAATCGCCGCCTCGTGCTCGACGAAGGCGGCCTCGATCAGGGGCCAGAGGTCTTTCGGCGGTGAGTTGGGCGGATAGGCGGCCGCCAGGCTTGGCGCATCGCCGCGCCGCACCAGGGCGTGCAGGGCGCCGGTGAGCCGCAGCACCAGCGCATCGCCGAGCGCGTCGGCCTGGCCCGGCCAGTCCAGCAGCCTGCGGCCCACCGCCGTCGAGGGCGAGAGGTTCTGGGCGATGGCCTCGCCCAGGGCCGCCATGAACGGCGATCCCAGCTTGCGGGACCACTCCACCTGCTTGGCGAAGGCCAAGAGGGTGTCCTCAGCCGCCATGGGCCGCCTTGATCTTGGCCGCCACCAGGTGATTGGCTGGGTTGTCGCTGGCCAAGAGGCCCGCCACCGCGCCCTCCCGGTCGGCGTCGGTGCGTTGTTGCGAAAAGACCCGCTTGGCCTCGACGCGGCCAATGGCCAGCTCCACCCCGATGATCCCGCGGCTGAGCTTTTCCACGTAGTCGGCCGGGGCGTCGGCGACCGCCCAGGGCGCTTGCCGCTCGCCCTCGAAGCGGTCGGTGATCAGGGTGACGATCTCCACCATCCGCGCCTGATCATCGATGAAGGTGACCGTTCCGTAGACCTCCAGCACCTCATAATTCCAGGTCGGAGCCACCCGGCCATGCTCCTGCTTCGAAGGGTACCAGCTCGGCGTGATGTATGCGTTGGGCCCGACGAACACCGCCACCGCCTCGCCTCCGCCGTAGAGCGGCGGCTGGGGGTTGTTGCGGCTGACGTGGCCGATCAGGCGCCGCTCCGCCGGGTCATAGACAAAGGGAATGTGGCTGACCGCCATGCCTTCGGGGCCGTGGGTGACCAGCGACCCCAGCCGCACCGTGTGAAGCATGGCTTCGATCTCGTCCGGATCGGTGACGATAAACAGGTCGCGCAAAGCCATGGCCCCTCTATGGGCCAAGCTAGAAAATCCGGCTAGCCCTTGGGCCTTTTCGCTGAGGCCTTCTTCTTGGCAGGGGCTTTGGCCGCCGCCTTGCGGGCCGGTTTCTTGCCCGGACCCTTAGCGACGCGGGCGGCCAGCAAGGCGACCGCTTCTTCCAGGGTCACGTTTTGAGGATCCGCGCCCCTGGGCACATTGGCGTTGGTCGAGCCGTGCTTCACGTAAGGCCCGAACCGGCCCGACATCACCTTGATCGGCTGCCCGTCCTCAGGGTGGTTCCCGAGCTCCTTCAGCGCTCCAGGCGCCGCCCGGCCGCCACGGCCGCCGCCAGCCCGCTTCTCCGCCAGGACGTCGACGGCGCGGTTGAGGCCAACCTCGAACACCTCATCGACCGTGGGCAAATTGGCGTAGGTGCCGGCGTGCTGGACATAGGGTCCGTAGCGCCCAATGCCTGCGACGATCATGGCTCCGTCCTCGGGGTGTAGGCCGACCTCGCGCGGCAGGGCGAGCAGGCGCAGCGCCTTGTCGATGTCCATGGCGGCGGCCGGCCAGTCCTTGGGCAGGGATGAGCGCTTGGCCTCCTTGGCCTCGCCCATCTCCACATAGGGGCCAAAGCGGCCGTTTTTCAGCCAGACCGCCAGGCCAGACTTGGGATCGGTCCCCAGTTGCCGGTCGCCCGTGTCGCCGTCGTTGGAGTCATTGGCCGCGATCGGCTTGGTGAAGCGGCACTCCGGATAGTTCGAACAGCCGATGAAGGCGCCAAACCGGCTGGTCTTCAGGGAAAGCTGTCCGGCCTTGCAGGAGGGGCACTGGCGGGGATCACTGCCGTCGCCCTTGTCCGGGAAGATGTGGGGTCCAAGCGCCTCGTTCAGGGCGTCCAGCACCTGGGTGGTGCGCACCTCGGCGATCTCGGTGGTCTTCTTGTGGAAGTCGTCCCAGAACTCGCGCAGCAGGTCCTTCCACGGCAGGTCGCCGCTGGACACCAGGTCGAGCTTTTCCTCGAGGTCGGCGGTGAAATCGTACTCCACGTACTTGTGGAAGAACTGCTCCAGGAAGGCGGTGACCAGCCGTCCCTTGTCCTCGGGGACAAACCTGTTCTTGTCCATGTGCACATATTCGCGGTCGCGCAGCACGGTGAGGATCGAGGCGTAGGTCGAGGGCCGGCCGATGCCCAGCTCCTCCATCTTCTTGACGAGGGACGCTTCCGAATAGCGCGGGGGCGGCTCGGTGAAGTGCTGGTCGGCGCGGGCCGCCGCGACCTTGGCGGCCGCGCCCTCATTGATGATCGGCAGGCGGCCGCTGTCATCGTCCTCGCCGGCCCCATCGGCGACGGGATCGTCACGGCCCTCTTCATAGACCGCCAGATAGCCGTCGAAGAGCACCACCTGGCCGGAGGCGCGAAGGCCGGTCCGGCCATCGGCCGAATCCAGATCGACGCTGGTCCGCTCGATCCGCGCGGACTCCATCTGGCTGGCGATCATCCGCTTCCAGATCAGTTCGTAGAGGCGGCCAAGGTCGGCCTCCAGGCGAAGGGAGCCGGGATTGCGCTCCATACTGGTCGGCCGGATGGCTTCGTGGGCCTCCTGGGCGTTCTTGGCCTTGGTCTTGTAGATGCGCGGCGCGTCGGGGACGTATTCCCGGCCAAAGCGGCCGCCGATCACCTGGCGGGCCTCCTCGATGGCTTCGGGCGCGGCCTGCACCCCATCGGTCCGCATATAGGTGATGAGACCCACGGTCTCGCCGCCGATGTCGACGCCTTCGTACAGCTTCTGCGCCGCCTGCATGGTCCGCTGGGCCGAGAAACCCAGCTTGCGCGACGCCTCCTGCTGCAGGGTCGAAGTGGTGAAGGGCGGGGCAGGGGAGCGCTTGGCGGGTTTCTTCTCGACGGCGGTGACCGTGAAGCTCGCCGCTTCCACCGCCGCCTTGGCGCCGAGGGCCTTGGCCTCGTCGTTCAGGTCGAACTTGGTGAGCTTCTTGCCCTCGTGCTTGGCCAGCCGCGCGACGAACGGTTCGGCCCCGGCCGAGACATCGGCCTCGACGGTCCAGTACTCCTGGGTCTTGAACTTCTCGATCTCCATCTCGCGCTGAACGACGAGACGAAGGGCCACCGACTGCACCCGCCCCGCGGACTTCGCGCCCGGCAGCTTGCGCCACAAGACGGGCGAGAGCGTAAAGCCCACCAGATAGTCGAGCGCCCGGCGCGCCAGGTAAGCCTCGACCAGTTCCATGTCGATCTGGCGCGGATTGGCCATGGCCTCGGTGACCGCCGACTTGGTGATGGCGTTGAACACCACCCGCTCGACGTGGGCGTCCTTGATGGCCTTTTTCTTGTTGAGGACTTCCAGGACATGCCAGGAAATCGCCTCGCCTTCGCGGTCCGGGTCGGTCGCCAGGATCAGGCGGTCGGCGCCCTTCAGGGCGTCGGCGATATCGGAAAGCCGCTTGGCCGATTTGGGATCGACGTCCCACAACATGGCGAAATCTTCGTCCGGCTTCACCGACCCATCCTTGGACGGCAGGTCGCGGACGTGGCCGTAGGACGCCAGCACCGTATAGCCGGAACCCAAGTATTTGTTGATGGTCTTGGCCTTGGCGGGAGACTCTACGACAACGACGTTCATTAGGGGTCTGGGCGCTCAGGGCTTGGGTTCAAGGGCCGGGAAAGTGAGGGCGGCCCCTATCATCTGTCAATGAGGGATCGGAAATCTCACCCGCGGCTAATCATTCCGCCCGGTAAAAACTCCGCGCGTCCGGCCAGCGACAGCTCCACCAGCGCCGCCGAAAGCTCCGCCGTCGAGATTCCCGCGGCCCGCGCCAGTTCGTCCCGCGACACAGGCGCTTCGGTCAGCAGGGCGGCGACATTCTCCACCATTCTCGCCGACGGTTCGGTGGCCTTGCCTTTGAACTCCCGCTCCGGCTCCTCCAGCCCGCGCAGGCTGTCCAGCACCCGCAGTACGTCGTCCGCCTCGGCGCAGAGGGTCGCCCCCTGGCGGATCAGGTCATTGGCGCCGGCGGCCCGGGGATCGAGCGGGCTTCCCGGGACAGCGAAGACCTCGCGGCCCTGTTCGCCGGCCAGGCGCGCGGTGATCAGGCTTCCCGAACGCATCTCCGCCTCGACCACGACCACGCCGAGTGAGAGGCCGCTGATCAACCGGTTGCGGCGGGGAAAGTCCCGCGCCTGGGCCTTGTGGCCGACGGGACTTTCGGAGACCACGCAGCCGTCGGCGGCGATGCGCGCGTAGAGGCCCTCGTTCTCCGGCGGATAGACATCGTCGATGCCGCCGCCCAACACCGCGGCCGTGCCGGTGGGAAGGCTTCCCTCGTGCGCCGCCGCGTCGATGCCGCGCGCCAAGCCGCTGACCACCACATAGCCCGCCTGGCCAAGCTGCCCGGCCAGGGTGCGCGCGAACCGCTGGCCCGCCGCAGAGGCCACCCGCGCCCCGACGATGGCTACGGTCCGTCTGGCCAGCAGGCGCTCATCGCCCCGCACCCAGATCAGGGGAGGGGGCGCATCGACGTGGGCCAGCAGGCGCGGAAAGGCCGCCTCGCGATTGACCAGGAGCTTGGCGCCCAGGGCCTCGCCCTTGGCGATCTCGCGTTCGGCCTCTGCGACGGTCGGCGTCTTCAAAGGAGCCGTCCGCCCGCCCCGCGCCGCCAGCTCCGGCAGGGCGGACAGCGCCGCCGTGGCGTCGCCGAACCGGCGGATCAGCTGCTCGAAGGTCACAGCGCCGACGTTCTCGGTCCTGGCCAGGCGCAACCAGTCGCGCCGTCCCTCCGCGGTCGGGGTCCAGCGAGTCATTTCTTGAAGACCGACTTGGGTTCCTCGCCCTTCAGCAGGCGAGTGATGTTCTCGTGGTGGCGGATGAAGACCAGCAGAGCCAGGGCCATGGCCAGCACCAGGGCCGCATAGGGTCCGCCAGTGAAGAACACAAAGGCGGGGCTCAGCGCCGCCGCGGTCAGGGCCGACAGGGACGAGATGCGCGAGGCCAGGAACATCAGGAGCCACATGGCGCAGACCGCCAGGCCTGCGGGCCAGTGGGCCGCGAGCAAGACACCGATGAAAGTCGCCACGCCCTTGCCGCCCTTGAACTTCAGCCACACAGGGAACAGGTGCCCGACAAAGGCCGCTCCGCCTGCCAGGCAGTAGATCACAGGATCGTCCAACAGCAGGAATTTGGCGATCAGCACCGCCACGCCGCCCTTGGCCGCATCGCCCACCAGGGTGATCAAGGCCAAATCCTTGCGCCCGGTCCGCAGCACATTGGTCGCGCCAATATTGCCCGAGCCGACGCTGCGGATATCCAGCCCCGCCATGCGGGTGGCGATCACCCCAAAGGGGATCGAACCCAGCAGATAGCCGCCGATCGCGGCGGCCGCGATGATCCAAGGCTCCATGACGGGCCCTCCCAGCCGGCGCCTTAACCGAACACGACCCGCCCGTCGACCATGGTTTTGAGCGCCCGGCCCTGCAGTCTCCGCCCGTCGAAGGCCGAGTTCTTTGACTTCGAGAGCAGCTTGTCGGCGTCGATCAGGCGGGGCGCGTTGAGGTCGACCAAAACCAGGTCCGCCGGCGCTCCCTTGGCGATCCGCCCGGCCTTGAGCCCGATGAGCTCCGCCGGTTTCACCGTCACCGTCGCGATCAAGTCGATCAACGGGATACGCCCCTCGTGGTGCAGGGTCAGCAAACCGGGCAGCAAGGTCTCCAGACCCACGGATCCGGGCGCCGCCAGGTTGAAGGGCAGGCGCTTGTCTTCGGCCGGGGCGGGGGCGTGGGCCGAAACCACGATGTCCACCAAACCGCTGGCGAGCGCATCGATCAGGGCCTGGCGGTCGGCTTCCTTGCGCAGGGGAGGGTCCAGCTTGGCGAAGGTCCGCCAGGCGCCGATGTCCAGTTCGTTGAAGGTCAGGTGGTTGATCGAGCAGCTGGCGAAGGCGCGGATTCCCTTGGCCTTGCCGCGCTCCAGGCTCTCCAGGGCGTCGGCGCAGGTGATCTGGTCGACGAGGAGCCGCGCCTTGCTGAGCTCGGCGAGCGCCAGGTCCCGCTCCAGCATGATCCGCTCAGCCACCACTGGGACAGAGGGGATGCCGAACCGGCCGGCGAATTCCCCCGCCGTGGCGCTCGATCCCTTGGCGAGCCAGGGGTCCACGGGGCGGTGGGCGACCACCATGTCGAAGCCGGACGCATAGGTGAGGACCCGGCGGAAGGTCTTGGAATCGACGATCGGGCTGTCGGCGTCGGTGATGTAGACAGCGCCCGCATCGTGCATCAGACCGATCTCGGCCATCTGCTCGCCCCGGCAGCCCTTTGTCGCCGCGCCGGCCGGATAGACGTGGACCAGTTCGATGTCCCGCGCTCGCCGCAGGATAAAGTCCACCACCGCCGGCTCATCGACCGCGGGGTCGGTATCCGGCTGTACAACGATGGAGGTCACGCCCCCCGCCGCGGCCGCGCGCGACGCCGACTTCAGGGTCTCCTTGGTCTCTGACCCAGGCTCCCCCGTCTTGACCCGCAGATCGACCAGGCCGGGGATCAGCACATGACCGCCGCCGTCGATGACCTTCAGATCGTCGGAAAGGTCGCCCAGCGCGCCTTTGCGCACCTCGGCGATCACCCCGCCGCGGACGACGACACCGCCAGGCCCGTCGTATCCCGACGCCGGGTCGACGATCCTCACATTGATAAAGGCGGTGGGCTGGGAGGTCATCGCGCGTTCCCCAGCCGCGCGGTCAGGGCCGCCAGCACCGCCATGCGCGCCGCGACGCCCATCTCCACCTGGGTCTGGATCAGGCTGATCTGCGGATCGTCCGCCACATCGGAGTCGATTTCGACGCCGCGGTTCATGGGTCCGGGGTGCATGACCCTGGCTCCCGGCTTGGCATAGGCCAGCTTCTCACGGTCCAGGCCATAGAAGCGGAAATACTCCCTCTGCGAGGGCACGAACCCGCCCTGCATGCGCTCCAGCTGCAGGCGCAGCATCATGACGACATCGCACCCCTCGATCCCGGCCTTGAGGTCGTCAAACACCTCACAGCCCCACAGGTGGGCCTCCGACGGCATCAGGGTGTTGGGGGCCACCAGCCGCACCCGCGCGCCCAGGAGCTGCAGCAGGGCGACGTTTGACCGGGCGACGCGGGAATGCAGCACATCCCCGCAGATCGCCACCGTCAGCCCCTCGACGCGCCCAAAGGCCCGCTTCATGGAAAGGGCGTCCAGCACCGCCTGGGTCGGGTGCTCGTGCTGGCCGTCGCCCGCATTGACGACCGAGCCGTCCACCTTCTGGGCCAGCAGGGCCGCCGCGCCGGAGGAGGCGTGCCGGACCACCAGCAGGTCTGGCTGCATGGCGTTCAACGCCGCCGCCGTGTCGATCAGGGTCTCGCCCTTGGCGATGGAGCTGGTCTGCGGGCTCATGTTGACGACATCGGCGCCCAGCCGCTTGGCCGCCAGTTCGAAGGACGCCTGGGTCCTCGTGGAATTCTCGAAGAACAGATTGACCAGGGTGCGCCCGGCCAGCAGCGGCAGGGTCTTATCCTTCTGCCGGTTCAGGGCCACGAAGGCGTCGCCCAGTTCGAGCAGGGCTTCGGCCTCGGGACGGTTGAGGTCCCCGGACGCCAGGAAGTGCTGTTTTGGAAAAGAAAAAAGCCGCTCGCGGATCCTGTCTTCGATCTCGCTGGAGGCGGCTGTCATAAAGCGGAGGTAATAGGCGGGATTCTTGGGAGGCTCAAGCGCTCACCCGAAATGAAATAGCGCCATCAAGGTTGGGATCGTAATAAGGCTGGCGGCCGTGGTGAACGCCACAATTCCCGCCATCAGCCGCGCATCGCCGCCCATCTGCCGGGCCAGCACGTAGGACGCCGCCGCGCCCGGCGCCGAACCACAGGCCAGCGCGATCCCCTGGGCGAGGCTATCGCCCCCCAGCAGGCGGCAGAACCACCACATCAGGATTGGCAGGACGATCAGTTTCAGGAGGCTCACGGCCCCGATCAGCCACGGCCGGCTCACCGCATAGGTGAAGGAAAGTCCGCCCCCCGCCGTCAGCAGCCCGACGGCCAAGGCCGCGTCCGACAGCAGGTCGAGCACGCTGGCGACCACCTTGGGCTGGGGTACATGCAGAATGTTGAGCAGCAGGCCGACGCCGCAGGCCCACAGCACCGGGTTGCGCGCCAGGCCCAGAAGGGACTGCTTGAGGCCGCCGCCCTGGCCCTCGCCCCATTTTGCCAGCACCAGGACGCAGACGACGTTGATCACTGGGATCAGGGCGCCCAGCACGATGGCCGCCAGCCCCGCGCCCTCTTCGCCGAACAGGGCGAGCACGAGCGGCAGGAAGACGAAGCTGTTCCACCTCAGACACCCCTGGAACACGCTGGTGAAGGCGGGTCCGTCGATCTTGAGCAGGGGCCTTGCCGCCAGCACGGCGATCGCCATCACCCCCATGGCCCCGATAGTGGCGAGGCTAAGCGCCCCCGCCGAGCCGTTGGTGAAATCCGCCCCCCAGGTCGCGGGCAGCAGAAAGCCGGGATAGAAGACGAAATAGGCGATGCGCTCGATTGGCGGCCAGGTCTCGGCCGGAATGAAGCGGAAGGTCTTCAATCCCCAGCCCAGGAATATCAGGGCGAAGATCGGCAGGACGCCAAGCAGAATGGCGCTCATGGGCGCAGCCTATCGAGCGCGCCCTGCAGGATGTAGGCGGCGGCGAGCTTGTCCACGACGGCGGCCCGCCGGGCGCGGGTCATGTCCATCTCCTCGATCATCATGCGGTTGACGGCGGCCGACGACAGCCGCTCATCCCAAAAGGCGATGGGCGCCTCCCTGATCCGCAGCACATTGCGCGCAAAGGCTCGCGCTGATTGGGCTCTCGGCCCCTCGGTTCCGTCCATATTGACCGGCAGGCCAATGACGATGCCGACGGCGCCGCGTCCCTCCATCAGCTTGAACAGGGCCGCCGCGTCGTCCGTGAACTTGGTCTTGCGGATCACCTCGAGCGGCGAGGCCGTCATCCATAGCCCATCGCTGACCGCCACCCCGATGGTCTTTGTCCCAAGGTCCAGGCCCACCAGCGGGGCGCCCTTGGGCAGGTCGAAGAGGTCGAGAACAGCCATGTCCCGGCTATAACCCAAGAAACCGGCGGGCGTTATTCCTGCGCCGGTTCCTCGTCCACCAGTTCCACTGCCTCGGCCTCCTCCAGGGCGGTCAGCTTGGCGAGCTCGCCCGCCACGAACTCCCAAAGTTCAGTGATCTCCCGCGCCGCCGACCGGTCAGAGGTCTCCTCCACCGAGCGGCCCCGCTCCAGGGCCGTCTGATAGACCGTCCGTCCGCGCAGGATTACCGGGGCCAGAGGCGCCTGCATGAATTCCAGGCCGCGCAGGGCCCGCTTGACCACCGGCGCTTCCAGGCCCTCACGGGCGACCGGCGCCTGGTTGACCACCACGGTGAAGGGTTTGCCGAGCTTCCTGGCGAGCGTCAGGGTCCGCACCAGCCCGGCGATGTCCATCAGGGTCGGCCGCACCACCATCACCGAGAAATCGGCCAGGACGATCGCCTCGCCGACGTCCTCGACCGCGCCGGCGGCGGTGTCGACGATCAGCAAATCCTTCTTCAGCCCCACCGCCGCGAACTGGGCGCTCATCAGCTTGGCGCCGGTCGTGGTCACCACGGCGGGTCCGCTTTCTTCCCGCGCCCCAAGCGCATCGCTCGCCGAGTGCTGGGGATCCACGTCGGCCACCATGACGTCAAGCCCGCGCAGGTGCGCCGCCAGGGCCAGGTGCGTCGCCACCGTTGTCTTCCCAGAGCCCCCTTTCAGGGCGATGACCGCGATCGTGCGCAAGACGCCTCCTTATCTCCCTGCTCCATAACCTTCCCTCCCCTTCATGGGGAGGGTGCTTGAGCGAAGCGAAAGCGGGTGGGGAAGTCGCGTGAAACGCGCCGGCGTCTGTGATTGGCTTCTGACTCGCCCACCCTGCGAGGCTGCGCCTCGCTGTCCCTCCCCATAAAGGTGAGGGAAGGGCTATTCCCCTTGTCAAACCGCGCCTTTGCCCGCTAACCCCAGGCCCTCTAGAGGAGCACAGCCATGGCCATCGACGCGGCGACCGTCAAAAAGGTCGCCAGACTCGCCAGACTGAAGGTGCCGGAAGAGCGGCTTGAGCCCCTGTCGCGCGAGCTCACCGGCATCATGACCTGGATCGAACAACTCGGCGAAGTCGACACCGATGGCGTGGAGCCCATGACCAGCGCCGTCGAACAGGCGCTTCCCATGCGCGAGGACATCGTCACCGCGGGGGGCGAGCCCGACCGCATCCTTGCCAATGCCCCCAAGAAGAGCGGCCATTTCTTCGTCGTGCCCAAGGTGGTGGAATAGCCATGTCGGCGCTGACGAAGCTCACTCTGAAAGCCGCCCTCGACGGCCTGGCCTCCAAGGCGTTCTCCTCGGAGGAAATCACCCGCGAGCACATCGCGGCCATTGAAAAGGCGCGGGCGCTCAACGCCTATGTCCTGGAGACCCCGGAAAAGGCCATCGAAATGGCCAAGGCCTCCGACGCCCGCCGGGCCAAGGGCGAGGCCGGCGCCCTCGACGGCGCGCCGCTGGGCATCAAGGACCTGTTCTGCACCGA
>DGYN01000128.1 GCA_002398405.1 Caulobacteraceae bacterium UBA5005 | reverse complement strand
ATTCGCGCCGGCGCCGGCCAGCAGTTTGATCAAAGGGACCGTCGGGTCCTCGCGCGGCGCGGCGCCGTCTGCGCCCTGCGGCCGCGCAGCCGCGGTGGCCTCGGCGGTGGCGCTGCGGACGCCCGGATTCTGCGTGCCGCCGGCGCGGGATCCTACCGCCAGTATGATCGGCCCCTGACCGTCGGCGCTGGCCAGCCGCGGGTTCGCGCCGTGAGCCAGCAGCAGTTTGACGACATCGATGTCGCCGGCGGCGCAGGCCATCAGGAAGGGCGTGAATCCGCGCCCGACGCTGAAGTTGTCACGGCCGGGAGTGGGGAAACGGTAGAACAGCTGCTGGTTGGGATTGGCCCCGCGCTCGACGAGCAGTTTGACGATATCCCGGCCGGTGGCCTGGTTGCGCAGATCGCTATCGAGCGGATTGAGGCTGCCGCGGCTGTTCATATTGCCAACCGCCACGTGCAGCGGGGCCTGGCCGAAGATGTCCCACTGATTGACGTCCGCGCCCGCCTGGATCAGCCGTTTGGCGATGTCCCAATTGCCGTTCATCAGCGCGATCGACAGGGGCGAGACGCCCGCGGGATCGGCCAGGTTAATGTCGGCGCGTCGCTTCAGCAGGATCTCGACGCACTCGCGGCAGTTTTCACGCGCCGCATAGATCAGGGGCGTGAACCCACCGCGATCCAGCATCTTGGCGCGGCTCTCCGCGGTCGCGACCCGCTGGTAATCGCGAACGGCCGAGCGCGCGTTGATATCGGCGCCCTTCGACAGGAGCAGGGCGACCATGGCCGGATGGCGCCGCGCGGCGGCCCACATCAGTGGCGTCTGGCCGCCGAAGGTCTCGCGCGCATCAACCCTCGCCCGGGCGTTCAGCAGCAGCCGGGAGGCCTCGACATTGCCGGACCGGGCGACGAGATGGAGGGCGGTCTCACCGTCGAGATTGGCGGCGTTGGCCTTGGCGCCGGCCTTCAGGAGCAGCCGGATCAAGGCGGTGTTGGACGCGTCGGCGGCGAGCTGCATGGCGTCGACGCCGTAGGGGTTCACGGCATTGACGTCCGCGCCGTCCTTCAGGAGTTGCTGGGCCCGTGCGACGTCTCCCTCGAAGGCCGCCTGCATGAGGGGCGTCGCATCCTGTGGAGCGGCCATGGCGGCGCCGCTAGTCAGGGCCAGACTGCAGACGAGCGCCGCCGTCAGGAACGCAAAGTTCACAGGCCGCCTGCCCACGATCAGATCTCCGAGATCTGACCGGTGGAATCGCCGAACTTCTCGATGCCGACGCCGGCGCGCTGGGCCATGGTCAGGAGAAGGTTGGCGTGGGGCGTGTCTTTGGGAAGGGAAAGGTGCTGGCCCCCCTTAACGCCGCCGCCCTTGCCGAGCAGCAGTTGCGGCAGCGGGTTGTTGTTGTGCATGTCGCTGTTGGCCATGTTGCTGCCGTACAGGATGATGGTGTTGTCCAGCAGGCATCCCCCCGCCTCCTTGATGGAGGAGAGGCGCTTGGCGAAGCGGGCGAAGCGCTCGACCTGGTAGATGTGCACGCGGGCCAGGCGCTCGTGTTTTTCCGGATCCTCGGCGTGGTGCGAGAGGGGGTGATAGGCCTCGTCGACGCCCACCTGCGGGAAGGTGCGCATACTGGCCTCCTTGATGGTGCGCATGGTCGCGACCCGGGTCTGGTTGGTCTGGAAGGCCAGGGCGAGCATCTCGAACTGAATGTCGAGGAGCTCGGTGAAATCGTCCGGCGCGCCAAGGGGGGCGTTGGGCAATTCGCCCAGGGACTGCGCCTTGGCGGTGAGTTTCTGGACGCGGCCTTCGACCTCGCGGACCGACTCGAGGAAGTCGCTGATCAGCACACGGTCGGAAGCGCCCAGGGTGCTGCTGAGGGTCTGGCTGGCCTCGCGCACATAGTCGAGCATGCTGCCGGTCGATTGCAGCAGGGCCGTGCGCTCGGCGTTGGAGTCGCCGGGGCCGAACATGGTGGTGAACACCCGGCGCGGATTGCCCTCCAGAGGCAGGCCGACGCCCGGGGTCTTGAATGAGACGGCGCCGCCAGGCTCGCCGCACAATTCGATGGACGAGAGCGGCGCGGCCTTGCCGAGTTCGCGCGCGGCGATCTGGTCGATGGAGACGCCGGCGTCGGCGCCCTGGCGGGGGGCGTTGGGGGCCTGACAGGTCAGCCAGGTGGACTCGATGATGCCATGCGGGTCCGAGCTTTCGCCAGGCTTGTTGCGCAGGTTGCTGACCACGGTGACGTAGTCGCGCATGTCCTCAAGCGGCTTGAGAATGCGGGAGAACTTGAAGTCCCGGCCTTCGCCCTCGGGGGTCCAGAACTTCTGCACCGCGCCATGCGGGAAATAGACATAGGCCAGCCGTGGCTTGATCGCGGCCGCGGTCTGGGCGTGCGCGGTGGCCGCCGGGATCATGGCGTCCAGCAGGGGAAGCGCGATCGTAACGCCAGCGCCCCTAAGGACGGTGCGGCGCGATAGATGTTTCCGGGTCAGGAACATGGACGCCTTAGTCTCCAACCTTTGCGGTGACGGTCGCCGTGGCCGCGGGCGGGGCCCGTTTGCGGAAAGCGTCACTTTTCACGACCCCCAGCACGAGGGATTCGAACGTGTAGTTCTGGGCCCGGGCGTCGCGCACGATGCGGCGCACGGTGGGCATGTCCTGGTAGGTTACAGGCCGGCCGACGGCGTAGGTCATGAGCTTGCCGGTAATGGTCTGGGCAAACTGGTCGCTGCGCGCGGCGAGCAGTCTCGCAAGGTCCTCGGGGCCGGCGATCTTCGTCCCGTCAGGCATGACGGCGGCGGTGTCGATGGGCAGGCGGGACTGCGGGTCGATGGTGTGGAAGGCGCCGACCGTGTCGAAATTCTCCAGCGCGAAGCCGAGGGGGTCCATGACCGAATGGCAGCTGGCGCAGGCCGGATTGGCGCGATGCAGCTCCGTGCGCTCGCGGACCGTGGTGGGCTTGGCGACAACGGTGTCTTTCAGATCCGGCACGTTGGGCGGAGGGTTGTTGGGCGGCGTCCCAAGGATGCGCTCGAGAATCCAGGCGCCGCGCAGCACCGGGGCGGTGCGGTCAGGGTTGGCGGTCAGCATCAGCACCGCGCCCTTGCCCAACAGGCCCCGGCGTTTGGCGTCCTTCAGGGTGACCTTGCGAAAGCCGCCGCCCTTGATGTCTTCCATGCCGTAGAGGAGGGCGAGCTGTTCGTTGATGAAAGTGTGGTCGGCGGTCAGCAGATCGACCACGCTGCGGTCCGATCGCAGGATGCTGTCGACGTACATCTCCAGTTCCTTGCGGAACAAGGGGCGCGGGTCATAGACGCCGCTCGCGTGGCTGAAGAGCGCCTGGGCTGGCGAGATGGCGTCCATCTTGGCGACGTTCAGCCACTGGAAGGCAAAACCCGTGGTGAGGGACGAGGCGCGCGGGTCGCGGAGCATCCTTGTGACCTGCGCCTCAAGGACGCCCGGCCGGGAGAGCTCGTTGCGCCGCGCCAGGGTGAGCAGGGTCTCGTCCGGCACGCTGCTCCACAGGAAGAAGGAGAGGCGCGAGGCGAGTTCGAGATCGGTGAGGTCGCGGACACGCTCGGCTCCCGCCTCGGCGCGATAGAGGAAATGCGGGCTGGCCAGGATGGCCGAGAGGGCGTCGCGTACACCGACATCGAAGGAGCCGGTCGCGCGGCCCCGTTCATAGAAGCCCATCAGCGGCCGCAGATCGGTTTCCGTCACGGGCCTGCGGAAGGCGCGGGTGGCCAGGGTCTCGACGATCGTCCGGGCGCAGGGACCTTCCTGGGCCGGGCTGGCCGGTTTGCAGATGAAGATCTTCTGGCGGCTGGGTGAGTCGCTTAAGCCCGTGACCTTGATGGGCCCCTTGATCTGCAGGGCGTGGACGGCGTTCACCCGCTGCTGGCCGCCATCGATGGTGTTGGGCCGGATGCGCTCGTCGCTTTCGGCGTAGCTGCGGCGCAGGAAGGTCACCGCCACCTTGTGCTGGCCGGCGGTGGCGTGGAAGCGAATATCGCGCAGGCGGCTGTTCACCTTGAACACCGCGTCATCGAGCTTTTGATCGATGGCCTTGTGGTCCTCCTCGCCGCCCACGACGGTGCGGTAGAATTCCTTGCCGTCGAGGAGGGCGATCACCGTGTTTTCGAACTCCAGCTTCGGGACCTCGCGGGCCAAGGCCATGTCGCCGATGGTCAGTACATATTCGCCGTCGGCCGGGAAGACGTGGTCGACGACCATGCCCCCCCGGGTGCCGAACGGCATGCCGTCCTTGTACTTCTGCTGGTTGCCCGCACCCGCCGCGGGGCGCGGATTGAGCGAGATGATCATGTTGGCGATGTTGCCGTAGGTGGTGTCGATCGGCGGGGCCTTGGGATCGCCGACCGCCCGGACGGCAAGTGCGCGGGCGGCGGTCACCGCCTGGTCGAGGAAGTTCGAGGTGACCTGAAGCGATGCGGCGTCGGTGTCGAAGCCGTCCTTCACCGGGTCCTGGGGCAGCCACGCGGCGGGGTCGATATCGAGACCGATCAGGTCGCGAATGGCGTTGGCGTACTCCCGGCGGTTCAGGCGGCGCAGCGGCGCCGTGCCGGGATTGGTTCTGGCGGCGGCGGCGCTATCGAGGCCCGCTTCTAACCAGGCGATGAGACGCGCCCGCTCGGCATCGCTCGGCTGGTCTGCGCCGACGGGCGGCATGTAGTGACCGCGCAGACGCCGGATCGCCTCTTCCAGCACCGCCGCATGGTCGCCCAGCGCTTCGGCGTCCATGGTGTCGAAGGCCACGCCGCCAATCATGTCCGCCTGATTGTGGCAGGAGACGCAATTCTTTTCGATGACCCGCCAGGGGGAGGGCGAGGCTTCGGCCTTTTCCTTCGGTGTCGAGAGCACGCCCGCGTAGGCGGCGCCAAACAGGCAGGCCGCCGCCAGAGCCGCCGGAAGCGTGATCTGGGTGAATGTCGGCTTGCGGCCCACTTGGAGTCCCTGCGGTGATGCGTTGTCGGGAGCATTATAGGGGGTGACACAAACAATGTCAGGGGCGTCCTATTGCTCCGCACTTTGTGCCGGCGCCCGCCTAAGCTACAGAAACCGCAATGAAATCCGTCTAAACCGGCAACGGGCCAATCGAGCGTCAAATTGTCGTATAGAAACAGCAGATTATCCGTCGCCCCCATGATGGACTGGACCGACCGGCATTGCCGCGCGTTCCACCGCGCCCTTACCCGGCGCGCGCTGCTCTATACCGAGATGGTGACCACAGGCGCGGTGCTGCACGGGCCCCGCGAGCGGCTGCTGGGGTTTTCGCCGGTCGAACATCCGGTCGCTCTGCAACTGGGTGGTTCCGACCCGGCCGATCTTGCGGCCAGCGCCAGGATCGGCGCGGACCTTGGCTATGACGAGATCAATCTCAACGTCGGCTGCCCGTCCGACCGGGTGCAGTCTGGCCGGTTCGGCGCCTGCCTCATGCGCGAACCCGAGCTGGTCGCCGACGGCATGGCGGCGATGATCGCGGGGGTGAAGGTCCCGGTGACGCTGAAGTGCCGGATCGGGGTCGATGACCAGGATCCGGAGGAAAGCCTGTTCGGCTTGGTGGATCTGTGCGCCCAGGCGGGGGTCGGCACGGTGATCGTCCATGCGCGCAAGGCTTGGCTGGCGGGCCTCAGCCCCAAGGAGAACCGGGACATCCCGCCGCTGGACTACGATCTCGTCTACCGTCTGAAGGCGCGGCGGCCGGACCTGACCATCGTCATCAACGGCGGCATCGGATCGCTCGATGAGGCGCAGGCGCACCTGGCCAAGGTCGATGGCGTCATGCTGGGCCGCGCCGCTTATCATGATCCCGGTCTGCTGGGAGAGGTCGACCGGCGGCTGTTCGGCGAGGGCGAGGACGTCGGCGCCTTCGAGACGGTCGAGGCCTATCTGCCTTACGTGAGCGAACAACTTTCGCGCGGGACGCACCTCGCGGCCATGACCCGCCACATGCTGGGCCTGTTCCATGGCCGGCCGGGAGCGCGGGCCTGGCGGCGCATTCTGACCGTGGGAGGGGTCAAGGCCGGCGCAGGAATTGAGGTGATCGAAGAGGCCCTGGCCGCGGTTCGTCCGGCGGCCGAAGCCGCTTAGGGCGTCAATATAAGGGCCGTCTTGGTGGCCTCGAAGCGCTCCAGGCGGCCGAGGTAGGTCATTCCCAGGAGCGAGGTTTCAAGTCCGCGCTCGATGACGAAGGCTTCGACGTCCTGAACGCGCGCCTTGGCGACCGAAACGGTGTCGAGGGTGACCTTGGCGGCCCGCGCTTCGCCCGAGGCGGTCATAACCTTATAGCCGTACTCGAGCCGCGAGGGATCGAACCCCAGGCGCCGGGCGTCCTGTGTCGTCAGAGCGACCGCGGTGGCGCCGGTATCGACCAGGAAACGCACATTGATGCTGTTGACCTTGGCCTCGGCCCAGAAGTGGCCGTCGGCGGCCTTGACCACCTCGGCGGGACGGGCGGACGGCTTCCCAAGCGTCGTCGCGGGCGCGGCCGGTGAGACGGCGACGGCCGCCATGGCCGTTCCCTTGTGCTCGAAGCTCATCACCGCCTGCGCCGCCAGCAGCGCAGAAGCCGTGGCGGCCCCGCAAACCACGATGAATTTCAGCATCCCACCCAAACCTTGGACGGCCCCTTCTAGGCCAGCGTTGCGGGCACTATGGCCAAAGACCGTTGTTAACCGGTGAACGGCTCAGCCTTGATTTTCCGGTCCGGCAATTCCGCCATCACCGCCTCGCGCTCTGCGTCGGTGAGACGGCTCCAGCGGGCGATTTCAGGCAGGGTGCGGTAGCAGCCCAGGCACAGGCCGCTCTTGCCATCGACGTAGCAGACCTTGACGCAAGGCGTCGCGATCGGAGGGGGCGGGGCGTCCATCACAGCTAAGTGCCGCGACCGATGGGCGTTCGCAAGCGTTGAGGGGAACGGCTGCGTAACTCGCGCACTATGGTCAAGCTAGGCGCTAATCGCCATCTTAGGATCGATGTTGGATATTTGGCGGCAAGAGACCTGCTGGCGGACCGCACGGGCAGGGCGCGCCGCCTTCCTGGTGGATTACCAGGCCTATTTCGCGGCGGTGCAGGAGGCGCTGCTTAACGCAAGCCATTCGATCCATCTGCTTGGCTGGGGGTTCGATCCCCGGACCCGGCTTGCGCCAGACGGCAGCGACGGCGGTGGAGAGCCTGACCAGGTCGGGCGCCTGCTGCTGCGGATCGCGGCCGAGCGGCCGGATCTCGACATCCGGCTTCTGATCTGGAAATCGGCGCTGCCGATCAGCGCCACCCAGGAGTTCTTTCCTCACAAGGCGCGCGAATGGTTCAAGGGCTCGACGATCAGATTCTGGCTCGATGACGCCCTGCCGCTGGGCGCCTGCCACCACCAGAAGGCGCTGATCATCGACGACCAGATCGCTTTTTCCGGCTCCGGCGATATCGCGCGCGACCGCTGGGACAGCCCCGCCCACCTGGACGAGGACCGCCGCAGGGCGTGCCATGGCCACGACGCCCACCCGCCCCGGCACGAGGTGATGACTCTGGTTGACGGCGAGGCGGCCAAGGCCCTGGGCGAGCTTTTTCGGAAGCGCTGGGCTCACGCGACGAAGGAGACGATGACATCGCCGTCCGTAGCGCCGGCTACCGATCCCTGGCCAAAGTTTCTCCCGGCCGACCTGCGGGGCGTACAGGTTGGCATTTCCCGTACCGTCCCGGCCTGGCGCGGCGATCCGGCCGCGACCGAAATCCGCCAGCTCAACGTCGACGCCATCTATGCGGCCAAGCGGTCGATCTACATCGAAAACCAGTACTTCACCGACCCTTCGGTCGCCGAGGCCCTTGCGGCGCGGCTGAACGAGCCCGGTGGTCCGGAGATCGTGTTGGTTTCCACGGAACAGGCGCCCAGCTGGTTCGACCGGCTGACCATGGACCGGGTGCGCGGCGTGATGATCCGCCGCCTGCAGCAGGCCGACGTGTTCGGGCGGTTCCGCGCCTACAGCCCGGTGACGACCGGCGGGCAGGCGATCATTGTCCATTCCAAGCTGATGATCATCGACGATGCGCTGGCGCGGGTCGGCTCGGCCAACCTCAACAACCGCTCGGGCGGGTTCGACACCGAGTGCGACCTGGGTTTTGAGGCGAGGGACGAGGAACAGGGGCAGGCAATCGCCGCCTTTCGCTGGAACCTGCTGGGCCACTGGATGGCGCGCGACGCGGCGGCGGCGAAAAAGGCCGCGGGGCCGAACGGCAGCATGATCGCCGCCATCGACGCCCTTAACCGGCATGGGCGGCTAAAGCCCATCCGGCCTCAGGTGCTGACCAAGACCCAGCGGATCATCGCCGACTTCCACCTGGGCGACCCCTCAGGAGTCGGCGACAGCTTTCGCCCGTTCAAGCGGCGGCGGCGGCTCGACCGCGCGGTGCGGACCATCGCCGCCGACCACGGCATGCGCCGCTTCATTCAGTCACTGAAAAATCGACTATCAGGGGAAGATGGTCCGAGGCCACCCGGGTTCTAGCATTGTAGGGCGCGGTGACCGCCCTGATCTCAATGCCGGCGCTGACGAAGACGTGGTCGATGCGCAGGATCGGCATCTTCGAGGGATAGGTGGAGGTCGCGCTGTGCGGCTTGGGTGCGGCGATCCGGGCGTCGCGCAGGTCCTTGGTCAGGGTGCGGCAGACCAGCGATCCCCCGGTGGCGTTGAAATCCCCCAGCAGGATGGTTGGGCCCGCGCACAGGGGATGTTTGATCCACGCCTCGCCGGCCAGCGCTCGCGCCTGAATCTGCTGTTCGCGCGGCACCAGACCAAGGTGGGTGTTGATGACATTGACCGCCACCCCTTCGATTTCGACCTTGAGCCACAGGGCGCCGCGCGGCTCCACCACCGGGCCAAGATTGCCGTAGAAGGGCAGGGGCGCGGCCTGGACCAGGCGCTCGGGATAGAGGGTCAGGATGGCGTCGCCGTAGAGCTCCTCCTCCACCGCCATGGCCGGGTGGAAGTGGAAGGCCATCTCCAGGCGCCTTGCGATTTCATGGGCCTGGTCGACCATGCCGGTGCGCATCCGGCCGACGTCCAGCTCCTGCAGGGCGACGATATCGGGCTCATACTCCGCGATGACGTCGGCCACGCGGCCGACGTCGAGCTTGCGGTCCGTGCCCACACAGCGATGGACGTTGTAGGTCAGGATGCGCGGCATCTATGCCCTAACGTCCCAGCGCGTTGATCGGTTTAAGCGGCTTGTTCTGATTGACCTTACGGCAATCTTTGCAAGCCCGCGACAGGCCCCTATACATCCCCCGAACTAAACGATCGTTTCATTCGCCGGAGTCCCGCCATGAACCTCGAATTCACCCCCGAGGAGAACGCCTTCCGAGACGAGGTGCGGGACTTCCTGGAGACCCGCTACCCCAAGGAAGTGGCTGAGCGCCAGGCCGCGGGCCTGGAACTGCGCAAGGAAGACTATTTCGCCTGGCAGAAGGTTTTGCTGGAAAAGGGCTGGGTCACGCCCAACTGGCCCAAGGAATGGGGTGGCACCGAGTGGACCCCCACCCAGAAATATATCTGGAGCGAGGAGACCGCCAAGGTCGACGCCCTGCAACTGCCTGCCTTCGGCGTTTCCATGGTCGCCCCTGTGCTGTGGACCTTCGGCACCCAGGCCCAGAAGGACCGCTTCCTGACCGCGACCCGCAATGGCGACATCTGGTGGTGCCAGGGCTATTCCGAACCGGGCTCTGGCTCTGACCTCGCCTCGCTCAAGACCCGCGCGGTGCGTGAGGGCGACTTCTACATCGTCAACGGCCAGAAGACCTGGACGACGCTGGCGCAATACGCCGACTGGGGCTTCTTCCTGGTCCGAACCGATCCCGACGCCAAGAAGCAGGAGGGGATCAGCTTCCTGCTCATCGACATGAAATCGCCTGGCGTGACGGTGCGTCCGATCATCACCATGGACGGGGCCCACGAGGTCAACGAGGTCTTCCTCGACAACGTCAAGGTGCCGGTCGACCAGCGGGTCTATGAAGAGAACAAGGGCTGGACGGTGGCCAAGTTCCTGCTCAGCCACGAGCGGTCCGGAATCGCCGGCATCGCCCGGTCCAAGCGCGGCGTCGACCGGCTGCGCAAGATCGCCCGCGCCGAATTCTCCGACAGTGGCGAAAAGCTGATCGAGGACCCGCAGTTCCGCCGGAAGCTGGCCGACCTGGAAATCGACATCACCGCCCTGGAATATACCGAGCTGCGCTCGCTGGCGTCGGAGAGCGCCGGCAAGGGGCCCGGTCCCGAAGCGTCGATGCTCAAGATCAAGGGCACCGAGATCCAGCAAAGGGTCACCGAGCTGGTGCTGGAGGCCGTCGGCCACTACGGCTCCCCCTATTTCCGCGGCTTCGGGGAGGCGGGGAACGCCTATCCGATCGGCCCGGACTACGCCCACCAGGCCGCCCCGCGCTATTTCAACGTGCGGAAAACCTCGATCTACGGCGGCTCAAATGAGATCCAGCGCAACATCATCGCCAAGATGGTTTTGGGCCTGTAAGCAACTGAATTTATAGGATTACCCGGCGATGGATTTCAACTTCACCGAAGAACAGACCATGCTGCGCGACACGGTCGCGAGCTGGCTTTCCGACAACTACGGCTTCGAAGCCCGCTGGGCGGCGATTAAGGCGGGCGGCGGCGAAAAGCCCGGCGCCTGGCAAGCCTACGCCGAAGAGCTGGGCATCCTGGGCGCGGGGTTCTCCGAGGACCTCGGCGGCCTGGGCGGCGGCGTCACCGAACACATGATCGTCATGGAGGAGTTCGGCAAGGCTCTGGCTCTGGAGGACTATCTGGGCGCGGCGGTGGTGGCCGGCAGCTTCATCCGGCACGCGGGCTGGAACGGCGCGGCAGCCCTGGCCGAGGGGATCATCGCCGGGACGGCGAAACCGGCCTTCGCCTATGCCGAAGCGCAGGCGCGCTACACCTGGCATGATCTCAAGACCACGGCCAGGAAGGACGGCGACGCCTATGTCCTGAACGGGCACAAGGGGGTGGTGATGGGCGGTCCGACGGCGACGCACTTCATCGTCACAGCGCGCACCAGCGGCGGCCAGCGCGACCGGGCCGGCGTCGCCGTATTCCTGGTGGACAAAGAGTCCAAGGGCCTGGTGACCCGCGACTATCCCAATATCGACGGGCCGTCGGCCAGCGAAGTGTTTTTCGAGAACGTCTCGGTTCCGGCCTCCAACCTGATCGCCGATAACGCCATCGACCTGGTGGAGCGGGTGATTGACGAGGCGACGGTGGCCTCGCTGGCTGAAGCCTGCGGCGTCCTGCAGAAAATGCACGAGCAGACCCTGGACTACACCAAGACCCGCAAGCAGTTCGGTCAGCCGCTGGCCAGCTTCCAGGCCCTGCAGCACCGCATGGTCGACATGTACATCGCCTGGCAGCAGGCGGTTTCCATGACCTATATGGCGACCATCAAGGTCACCGAGGATGATGCGGCGACCCGGGCCAAGGCGGTTTCAGCGGCCAAGGTGCAGGTTGCCCGGGCCCTGAAGTTCGTGGGCGAGAATGCCATCCAGCTGCATGGCGGCATGGGCATGACCGAGGAAATGCCGGTCAGTCACTATTTCAAGCGCGGAACCCTGCTGCGCAACCTGTTCGGCGGCGAAGACAAGCACATCGTTCGCTACGAAAACCTGTCGATCGGAAAGGACGCCTGATGATTGCTGTCATCGCCACCATCCGCACCAAAGAAGGCATGGGTCCTCAGTTCGAAGCCGCCTTCGCGCCCCTGGCCGCCGCGGTCAACGCCAACGAACCCGGCAATCACCTCTATCGCCTGACCAGGGTTCAGGACCAGGCGGATGTCTACAAGGTGCTGGAGATCTATGCCGACGCCGACGCCATCCAGGCGCACCGGGACAGCGTCCACTTCAAGGAACTGGGCGCGGCTTTGGGGCCTTTCATGGCCGGCCGCCCCGACATTGAGCGGTTGGACGCCCTGTAGGCTCCGAACCCGCCCGCACCTTCATTTGAACGCTCTAGCTCTAAATTCCCCTCCCTACGGGAGGGGTTAGGGGTGGGCTTACGCCGCCTCAAGGTTAGCGACATTGGCGGATCTGGCAGGCGGAGATTGGCGCGACATGGTCAAAGACCGTAAGCCCACCCCCTGCCCCCTCCCGTTGTTTGGACCGGAGACATCCGTG
>DGYN01000049.1:643-10697 GCA_002398405.1 Caulobacteraceae bacterium UBA5005 | reverse complement strand
ATCGTCATCCTGGTGGTGGCGGCGGACGACGGCGTCATGCCGCAGACCATCGAGGCCATCCAGCACGCCAAGGCGTCGGGCGCTCCGATCATCGTCGCCGTCAACAAGATGGACAAGCCGGACGCCAATCCGACCAAGGTCATCAACGAGCTTCTGCAGCACGAGATCGTCGCCGAAAGCCTCGGCGGCGAGACCCAGATCATTGAGGTCTCGGCCAAGACCAAGATGGGCCTCGACAACCTGATCGAGGGCGTCCTGCTGCAGGCCGAGGTCATGGAGCTGAAGGCCAACCCGGACCGCACCGCCGAGGGCGTGGTGATCGAAGCCAAGCTCGATAAGGGCCGCGGCGCGGTCTCCACCGTGCTCGTCAAGCGCGGCACCCTCAAGCGCGGCGACGTGGTCGTGGCCGGGGCCGCCTGGGGCAAGGTCCGGGCCCTGATCAACGAGCGCGACGAACAGCTGTCCCAGGCCGGCCCTTCGGAACCGGTGGAAGTCCTTGGCCTCGACGGCACGCCCAATCCGGGCGACGCCTTCGCGGTGGTCGAGAACGAGGCCCGCGCCCGTGAGCTCACCGAGTACCGCGTCCGTCAGAAGCGCGAAAAGGCCACAACGGTGAACACCGCCGCGCCGGGCGCGACGCTCGCCGACATGATGGCCAAGCTCGCCGACAAGAAGGTCTCGGAACTGCCCCTGATCATCAAGGGCGACGTCCAGGGCTCGGTCGAAGCCATCCTCGGCAGCCTCGCCGCCATGGGCACCGACGAGGTCCGCGCCAAGATCATCCTCTCCGGGGCCGGCGCCATCACCGAAAGCGACGTGACGCTCGCCAAGGGCGTGGGCGCGCCGATCATCGGCTTCAACGTCCGCGCCGGGGCTCAGGCCCGGGCGCTGGCCGACCGCGAAGGCGTCGAGATCCGCTACTACGCGATCATCTACGACCTGCTGGACGACATCAAAGGCGTGCTCTCGGGGATGCTGGCCCCGACCATGCGCGAAACCTTCCTCGGCAACGCCCAGGTCCTGCAGGTGTTCGAGATCTCCAAGGTCGGCAAGATCGCCGGCTGTAAGGTCACCGAAGGCCGGGTGCAAAAGGGCGCCCGCGTGCGGATCGTGCGCGAGGACATCGTCGTCCTCGAACTCGGCACGCTTGCGACGCTCAAGCGCTTCAAGGACGAGGTCAACGAGGTGGTGGCGGGCCAGGAGTGCGGCATGCACTTCGCCGGCTTCCAGGACATCCGCGAAGGCGACTTCATCGAGTGCTTCACGGTCGAGGAAGTGAAGCGGTCGCTGGCTTAGGCGTCCGCCTTCTCTACCGCCTTCAGGGGCCGCCAGGTCTCGCCCCACTCGTACATGGCCCGAAGCGTGGGCCTTAGCGACGTCCCCATTTCGGTGAGGCTGTATTCGTACCTCGGCGGCCGCGCCTCATAGAGTTCGCGGCTCAGCATCCCTTCTTCGACCAGCCTTGCCAGGCGGTCGGCGACGATGGCGCGGCTGCACTTGAGGCGACCGTGGAATTCCTCGAACCGCTTCGCGCCGCGAAAGGCGTCGCGCAGGATCAGCACCGTCCAGCGGTCGCCGATCACCGACAGGGTCCGCGCCACCGGGCACCGCTCGCTTTGCATTTCACGCCAACGCATTGACCGGCCGCACCGACTCCGCCAAGGTAAGTTCAGAAAAAGAACTTACAATGTGCTGGGGGAGTTGCAATGAAAACCGTCAGGCGCGCAGCCCTCTGCGCCGTCTCCTCGATGGCGCTCGCCGCTCCGGCCTTCGCCTACGCCCAGGACCCGGCGCCGCCCGCCGCCGCCGTCCAGGCCTTCGATGAGGCCTTCTTCAAGACCTACAACCCGGTCACCGCCGCCGACATGGTCGCCCGGGTGCCGGGCTTCGAACTGCGTGACGGCGACGAGCGCCGGGGCTTTGGCGCCACCGCCGGCAATGTGCTGATCAACGGCGAGCGCCCAAGCTCAAAAGTTCTTTTATCTGAACAACTTAAGCGCATTCCCGCCGGCATGGTGATCCGCGTCGAACTGATTTCCGGCGGCTCCAGCAGCGACGCCTCGGGTCAGTCCCAGGTGGTCAATCTTGTATTGCGGAAGGCGACCACCGCCGCCAGTCCGACGACCTATGTGATCGGCCTGCGCCACATCGGCTATTCCGGCCGGATCGGCTGGATCGCCCAGGCCTCCAAGTCCCTGCCGCTCGGTCCCAACGCCGAACTTGCCCTCGACTTCCAGATCCCCAACCTGCTGGGCCGCGGCGAAAGCCGGGACGTCATTCGCGACGGCGCGGGCGTCATCACCGCCACCCGCATCACCAACGGCCAGCCGAAGAACCGCGGCCTGCAGGGCGCGGGAACCCTGAAGTGGAAGCCGACCGCCAGCGACTCGGTGAACTTCAATCTCCAGCTCGCCCCGACCTGGAACGCCAGCGAGAACTACTCCCTGGAGGTCACGCCCGCGGGCGCCCTGCGCAACACCCTGCGCGGCGAAAGCGAATACGACGACCAGTACACAGCTGAGGCCGGCGCCGACTGGGAGCACCGTTTCTCGCCGGCCTTCTCGACCAAGCTGATCGGCCTTTCCACCCTCAACAGCGTCGACCAGACCGACACCTTCGAAACCCTCACCGCGCCGGCGGCCCGCTCAACCCGCATCCAGGCCCGCTCCAGCGACAGCGGCGAACGGGTCGGCCGGGGCACGGCCACCTGGCGCGTCACCGAGGCCCACACCCTGGAATTTGGCGGCGAGGGCGCCTTCAATTACCGCGACACGACCCTGGACATCACCACCCAGGCGCCCGGCGGGCCCCTGGTCACCGTACCGCTCGCCGTCTCCAACGCCCGGGTCGAGGAGCTGCGCGGCGAGGCCTTCGTGGCCGACGTCTGGACGGTCAGCCCAAAGCTCAACGTGGAAACCGGTTTTACCTTTGAGGCCTCGCGCATCACCCAGACCGGCGACCAGAGCAAGGAGCGGGAATTCACCTACGCCAAGCCGCGCATCTCGGCGACCTATGCGCTCAGCCCCACCAGCCAGCTGCGCGCCAGCCTCAACCGCGATGTCGAGCAGCTCGACTTCACCGAGTTCAGTTCGACGGTGGACTTCGTCAACACCTCGTCGATCCAGGGCAACCCCAACCTAGTGCCGCAGCAGGCCTGGAAGTCGCGCATCGAGTGGCAGCGCCGCTTCTCCGCGCGCGGCGCCCTGACCCTGGCCGCCTTCTATGACGCGGTGGAGGACGTCCACGATCTCATCGACGTCAACGGCTTCGACGCCTACGGCAACATCGGCGACGGGACCCGCAAGGGCATTGAAGTGCGCGCCACCCTGCCGCTGGCCTTCATCGGCCTGCCCCGGGCCGAACTGCGCTTCAACGGCCTCATTCAGGAGACCGAGGTCACCGACCCCAAGACCGGCGAGAAGCGTTCGTTCTCGATCACCTCCGAGCGCCAGGGCACGGCGCCGGGAACGGTGACCCTGAACGGCGGCGACAAGGACTGGGCCTATGTGGTCAACTTCCGCCAGGAAGTCCCGAAGCTGAAATCGGCCTTTGGTTTCGCGGCCATGCAGTGGGCCGGGCGCACCGAATACAAGCGCGCCGAGATCATTGAGGCCAAGCGCGATCTGCCGAGGGTGGACCTTTTTGTTGAGACCACGGCCTTCGGCCCCATGACCCTTCGCGTCTACATGAACAACATCAAGGCCGTGCCGGAGAACCGCCTGCGCACCTTCTATGTGGGCGACCGGGCCAGCGGGATCGTCAGCCGCACGGAGACCCGCGTTTCCCGCGGCGGCCCGGACGGCACCCGGTCCTACGGTTTCCAGGTGTCGGGGAAGTTTTAAGGCCCGCTTGCCCATTTCCCTTCGCCATCTTAGGCCTAGGCGCAAGGATGAGCTTGGGGGCGGCGATGACGGCGGAGATCTGCACAAAGCTGACCCGGCGCCTTGTCCTGGCGCTCGCCGCGTTCGCCCTTTCCTGGGGCGCCGCCTACGCCCAGGGCCTCACCGACACCCAGAAGCTGGCCATCGATATGGTGGCCGCCCAGGTCCTGTCGCGCACCGAATCCCCCTCGGCGTCCATCGCGGTGATCAAGGACGGCCAGATCGCCTACGTCCAGGCCTATGGAGACGCCCAGGTGACGCCCCGCGTGGCGGCGGTCCCGACCATGCGCTACGCCATCGGCTCGGTGTCGAAACAGTTCACCGCCGCGGCGGTTCTTCTGCTGGCCGAGGACGGCAAGCTTTCCCTCGATGAGCCGATCAGCCGCTGGTATCCCGCCGTCACCGCCGCCGACCGCATCACCCTGCGCCAGCTGCTGAGCCACACCTCCGGCATCGCCGACTACTGGCCACAGGACTACGTCATGGTCCCGATGACCAAGGCGGTGGAGCCTGAGACAATCATCTCGACCTACGGGACAAGGCCCCTGGAATTCCAGCCGGGCGACCGCAACGAATATTCCAACACCGGCTACGTCATCGCCGGACGCATCGTCGAAAAGGTCGCCGAAAAGCCCCTGTTCGCCTTTCTGCAGGAGCGGGTCTTCACCCCTCTGGCCATGGAGAGCGTGGTCAATTTCGACCAGAAGGGCCTGTCGCATCCTCCGGACGCCACCGGCTACCGCCGCGCCGCCCTGGCCCCGCCGAGGAAGTCCCTGCCGCAGGGTTCAGGCTGGGGGCTGGGCGCCTTTGAGCTGGCCATGACCGCCGAGGACCTCGCCAAATGGGACCTCGCCCTGATCGACCGGCGGCTGCTCTCAAGCGCCTCCTACGAACAGTTCTTCAGCTCGGCCAGGCTGAACAACGGGCGCGACGCGGGCTACGGGCTTGGCCTTTCGATCAGCAACGCCGGCGGGCGCAGGCGCGTCTCGCACGGCGGCGAGGTCAGCGGCTTCATGAGCCAGAACACCGTCTATCTGAACGACCGCGCCGCGGTGGTCGCCTTCGCGACGCTCGAGGCGGCGCCCGGCGCCAGCATGCTGGCCGCCGCCATCGGCCAGATCCTGTTTCCTCCGGCCAATACCGCGGGCCCCCCTCCCATCGCTCCTGTGGCCCTGCCCGTGCCGCCGGAAACGCCGGAGGCCGCCAGGGTGCGGGCGCTGCTGTCCTCCCTGCAGAAGGGCGCGGCTGACCGCTCGCTGATGAGCCAGAACCTCAACGACTATATGGACGGCGACCTGGTCGGCGACTTCGCCTCCAGCCTTGGCCCGCTCGGCGAGATCAAGACCGTCCAGAGCCTGGGAATGTTTCGGCGCGGCGGCATGACCGGCGGCAACTGGCGGGTGACCTTCAATGACCGGGTGCTCAGCCTCTCGACCTATATGACCGCTGAGGGCAGGTTCGAGCAGTTCCTGGTGGCGCCCTAAGCTTAACCGTTCATCGGCCGTTCAGGACCCAGTTCGGCAATATGATCCCGACGGAAGTTCCGGTTGTTATACGTGGAAGGAAGAGGGCCTCACCTCCAGGAAATCCGCCATGACCGACACCATCATCCGCATTCCCCTGATCACGCGAAGGGTGGCGGCCTTGGGCCTGGCGGCGTTCGCGCCAGCGGGGGCGGCTTTTTCGCAGGCCCCGCGCGTCTCGCCGACCGGCGCCTGCCTTCTGACGCCCCAGGCCACCGAAGGCCCCTACTATTTCGACCCCAGGCTTGAGCGGTCCGACATCAAGGGCGGCCGGACCGGATCGCCGGTGCGGCTGTTGATCGGGGTGCAGGGCGCCGACTGCCGCCCCTTGAAGGATGCGCGGGTCGATATCTGGCACTGCGACGCGCAGGGGACCTATTCCGGTTACGCCGGCGGCGGCCAGGGCGACGCGCGGGGCGAGACCTTTCTGCGCGGCCATCAGAAGACCAATGCGGCGGGCGAGGCGACTTTCGCGACCATCTATCCCGGCTGGTATCCGGGCCGCACGCCGCACGTCCACATGAAGGTGATCTTGGGCGACAGCGAGGTCATGACCTCGCAACTCTATTTCCCGGACGAGCTTTCCGACCGCATCTACCGCGACCGCGCCTATGTTAAGGCCGGTGCTCGCCTGAACAACGGCAATGACTCCATTGCCCGACAACAGGGCCCGGCCGCCATGGCCTCGGTGACGCCCGAAGGAAACGGGCACCTGGTCAAGATCCTCGTCGGCGTCGATCCCTTCGCCCGCCGCACCCCCTCCCGCCGCAGACCTCCCGGAGCCTGATGAAACGCCTCCTCTTCGCACTTGCCGCCGCCGCCCTGGGCCTCTCCGCCTGCGCAGGGCCGCAGCAGTATTCGGCCGCCGACGACATCCATGAGTTCCTGATCGCTGTGCGCGACAACGACCGGGCCCTGTTCAACGCCCACGTCGACCGCCCGGCCCTCTCCCGCCAGCTGGAGGGCCGCATCCTGAAGGAGATTCCCGACGATCCCCTGATGCGCGGCATCGGCGCCTTTCTGGCCGCGCCGGCGGCGAACGTTGCGACCGAACTCATCGCCCAGCCGCGGGTGTTCAGGGCGGTGGCCATCTACAATGGCTATGATCCGGCCAAGCCGCTGCCGAAAAAGATCCTCATCGCCCAGGTCCTCAAGAACGCCGGCAACGGCCGCGTCTGCATCGGCGACCGTAAGAGCCCCTGCACCCTGGTCTTCGCGCGGGTCGGCGACATCTGGCGTCTGTCTGCGTTCGAGGGGGATCTGAAGGATCTGCGGGCCTCCTAGCGCCCCAATGGCGCCGTGATCCTGCGGCACGTGCTAGACAAAGCCATGCGCCGTCTTGCCCTCCTTCTCGCCCTCCTGGCCGCCGCGCCCTCCGCCCAGGCGGCCGAGCAGCGCATCTATTCCTATGATGCGGCGGACCAGAAGACCCGCGAGCTGATCGGCTCGGGCCTGACCTTTGTGTTCGACAAGGGCCTGTTGGCGATGCGGGTGAAGGAAATCCTCTCCACCGAAGCGCGGGCCAGCATCTTCGTCGACCCGGTTGGCGAGAAGGAACTTGGCGTCCGCCTCGACCGTCTGCTGCCGCCGGCCGACTGGGCGGGCGATATCTATCGGATCGCCGACCGCGAACAGGGGCCCGGCATGGTGCGCGCCTTCTGCTCCGGCTCGAGCAAGGGCTGGCTGATCATGACCCCGCTCAAGGCCAACCGCCGCCTGATAGTCCATGCGGTGGGCGATGATCCCTCCGGCGGCCCGCCCAGGCTTTGCGCTACCCTGCGCTTTGCCTTTCGCGGCGAATGGACCACCCCGCCCGCCATCGGCGTCATGCCGAACATGAGCAACCTCGATCTCTGGCGCTGAGCCCCGCCCTAGACTTCTGCCGCCGGAACGCCTACAGCGCCCGCCCCATGCGCAAAGACCGCCATAAAGGACCCCAGGGCCCCTCCCAGCGCCAGCTGCGCGCCGGGGAGCTGGTGCGCCACGCCCTGGTGGAGATCCTGCGCGAGGAAGAGCTGGCCGATCCGGCCCTGGAGGGCGTCTCGGTCACCATCACCGAGGCCCGGATGAGCCCCGACCTTCGCCACGCCACGGTCTATGTCGAACCCCTGGGCGGGGCCCACGCCGAGGAAGTGACGGCGGGGCTCAACCGCGTCGCCAAGTTCGTGCGCGGGCGCCTGGGACATGCCATCGCCATGAAGTTCACGCCGGACCTGCGTTTCGTCCACGACGAGACCTTCGGCGCCGCCGCCGCCATGGACCGCCTGTTCGACGACCCAAAGGTCAGGGCCGACCTGGAGCGGCATGACGATACCGATGGCGCGTAGGAAGAAGGGCGACCCGGTCTCGGGCTGGGTGTGCCTGGATAAGCCCTACGGCTTTGGCTCGACCCCCGCGGTGGGCAAGATCAGACGCCTGTTCAACGCCCAAAAAGCCGGTCACGCCGGAACCCTCGATCCGCTGGCGAGCGGCATCCTGCCCATCGCGCTGGGCGAGGCGACCAAGACCGTCAGCTTCATGATGGACGCCGACAAGGCCTACCGCTTCACCATCGCCTTTGGATCCTCGACCACCACCCTTGACGCCGAAGGGGCGGTGACGGCGAGCTCGGAGGTCCGCCCAGGCCGCGCGGCGATCGAAGCGGCCCTTCCCGCCTTCGTCGGCGAGATCAGCCAGGTTCCCCCGGCCTATTCGGCCATCAAGGTGGATGGCGAGCGGGCCTACGCCCTGGCGAGAGCCGGGGAAGAGGTTGAGCTGGCCGCTCGCATCGTCACGGTCCACGCCCTTTCCATCGAGGATATGAGCGATGCGGACCACGTGACCCTGATCCTGCACTGCGGCAAGGGGACCTACGTCCGGTCGGTGGCCCGCGATCTGCTGGCCGCCCTGGGGGCCGAGGGACACGTCAGCGCGCTTCGCCGCACCCGGGTCGGGCCCTTCGGCGAAGAAAACGCAATAACGCTGGAAAATCTTGAGGATTTGGTCCATAGGGGCGCCGGTCAGGAGGCCCTGCTTCCCGTCGAGACCGCCCTGGACGACATCCCGGAGCTGGCCGTGACGGACGAAGACGCCTTCCGGCTCTCGCAAGGGCGAGCCGTGGTCCTACTCCCCCGGCAGGTCGAGACGATGCGGAGCGCTTCGCGCGATGACCGCCTTGTTTGGGCCAAAGGGAAGCAAGGACCCGTCGCCGTCTGCGAGATGCACGCCGGGCAAATCCGCCCGATCCGTGTGTTCAACCTCTAACTCCGAACAAGGAGACACGATGTCGGTTACCCCAGAGCGCAAAAGCGAACTGATCACCACCCATGCCCGCACCAAGGGCGACACCGGCAGCGCGGAAGTCCAGGTCGCTATCCTGTCCGAACGCATCGCCAACCTCACCGAGCACTTCAAGACGCACAAGAAGGACAACCACTCCCGTCGTGGCCTTCTGAAAATGGTGTCCCAACGCCGCCGTCTGCTCGATCACCTGAAGGACAAGGATGACGCTCGCTATGCCGCGCTCATCGCCACCCTCGGCCTTCGCCGGTAAATCCCTTCGAACCCCTGCTCGCGCAGGGGTTCGTCGTATCTAAAAGCTTGCTCCCAAGCGCCCAAGACAGGCTGGGCGGGAGGGTTTTAGGCCTCAAAGGCCAGTACGTTCGCGAGGGCTCAAAAGCGGTCCTCATCCCTGCCTGTCGTTGGAGAGGACCCTCGGCCCGACGCTGCTTTTCTTTGAATAGCTGAAAGACCGCCCTGTCCGCCCCCATGGGAATCCGCCCGTGGGATGAGAAGAAAGAAAACGACTAGATGTTCGATATCAAACGCAAATCCATTGAGTGGGGCGGCCGCAAGCTGACCCTGGAAACGGGCCGCGTCGCCCGCCAAGCCGACGGCGCGGTGCTCGCGACCTACGGCGAGACGACGGTCCTGGCGACCGTGGTCGCGGAGCTGAGCCCCAAACCGGGTCTCGACTTCTTCCCGCTGACCGTGAACTACCAGGAAAAGACCTTCGCCGCGGGCAAGATCCCCGGCGGCTATTTCAAGCGTGAAGGCCGTCCGACGGAAAAGGAAACCCTGGTTTCCCGCCTCATCGACCGCCCGATCCGCCCCCTGTTCGTCAAGGGCTTCAAGAACGAGACCCAGGTGGTCTGCACGGTTCTGTCGCACGACCTCGAGAACGATCCCGACATCGTCGCCATGGTCGCGGCTTCGGCGGCCCTATGCCTGTCCGGCGCGCCCTTCATGGGCCCGATCGCGGCGGCCCGTGTCGGCTATATCGACGGCGAGTACATCCTGAACCCCACCGTGGATCAGGTGCACGACGAAGCCAACCGCATGGACCTGGTGGTCGCCGGCACGTCCGACGCGGTCATGATGGTCGAAAGCGAGATCAAGGAACTGTCGGAAGAGGTTGTGCTGGGCGGCGTCATGTTCGCTCATGCGGGCTTCCAGCCGGTGATCGACGCGATCATCGAACTGGCCGAGCACGCCGCCAAGGAACCGCGCGACTTCCAGCCCGAAGACCTGTCGGACCTGATCGCCAAGATCACCAAGCTCGTGGGCGAGGACGTCAAGTCCGCCTACAAGATCAAGGAAAAAGCCGGCCGCCGCGACGCGGTCAGCCAGGCCAAGAAGAAGGCCGCCGCCGAACTGGTTCTCTCAGAGGCC
>DGYN01000049.1:0-424 GCA_002398405.1 Caulobacteraceae bacterium UBA5005 | reverse complement strand
CGGACGGCGTCGAAGCCCCCAAGTTCGGCTCCGCCTTCAAGGAAGTGGAAGCCAGCGTCCTGCGCCGCGATGTCCTGAAGACCAAGAAGCGCATCGACGGCCGGGCGCTCGACAAGGTCCGCCCGATCGTCTCGGAAGTCGGCGTCCTGCCGCGCACCCACGGCTCGGCCCTGTTCACCCGCGGCGAAACGCAAGCCCTGGTGGTCGCGACCCTGGGCACCGGCGAAGACGAGCAGTACATCGACAGCCTGGAAGGGACCTACAAGGAAGCCTTCCTGCTGCACTACAACTTCCCTCCCTACAGCGTCGGTGAAACCGGCCGTATGGGCGGCGCCGGCCGTCGCGAAATCGGCCACGGCAAGCTCGCCTGGCGGGCCCTTCGTCCGATGCTGCCGGCCAAGGAAGACTTCCCCTACACCATCCG
>DGYN01000116.1:31740-31973 GCA_002398405.1 Caulobacteraceae bacterium UBA5005 | reverse complement strand
AGCGCCTGCATGATCGGCGGCTTCGGGCTGCCGTAGAAGTTGCCGTAGACCTCGGCCCACTCCAGGAAGGCGTCTTGGTCGATCATCGCCTGGAACGCTTCGCGCGTGACGAAGTGATAGTCGCGACCATCGTGTTCGCCCGGACGCGGTTCGCGCGTGGTGTAGCTGATCGACAGGTGCAGGTCGTTGTGATCGGCTACCAAGCGGCGGGTCAGCGAGGTCTTGCCGACGCC
>DGYN01000116.1:1106-31538 GCA_002398405.1 Caulobacteraceae bacterium UBA5005 | reverse complement strand
TTCTGGACCTGCTCGCGGAACTGTTCGATCACGGCCTTCAGCTCCAGACCGATCGCGGTCAAGGCGGTCAGGGCCGATTTCGAGCAGAGGGTATTGGATTCTCGCATGAATTCCTGGGAGAGGAAGTCCAGCCGGCGGCCCGACGCCCCCTCGCCCGACAGCAGACCGCGCGCCGCCGCCACGTGGCTGGCCAGGCGGTCCAGCTCCTCGCGCACGTCGGCCTTGACGGCCTGGGCGGCGGCTTCCTGAACGATGCGCTCCTCGGAGGCGGCCTCGCCGATCAGCTCGGCCATGCGGCGGGCGAAGCGATCTTTCAGCACGGCCGGCTGGCCAGCGGCCTCGCGTTCAGCCTGGCTCGTCAGGGCCTCGATCTTGTCGATCAGACCGTTCAGCACCGGATCGAGCGCCGCGCCCTCCTCCAGGCGCGCGGTCTTCAGACCGTCCAGCGCCTGGGCGATCGAGGCGGCCATGGCGGCTTCGACGATGGCGCGGGTGTCGGCGTCATCCTCGTCCTCGCGGGCCTCGATCACGCCCTTCAGCGACAGCAGACCGTCCAACGTCGGCTTGGCGACCATGCCGGTGGCGACATAGGGCCCGCCGGCGGTCAGGTAGCGCTCCAGGGTGGCGATATTGACCTGGGTCTCGCCCGAGGTCTCGGCCCGCTTGGCCTGGACGTTGAGCGTTAGCTGGCCGCGCTGGAAGCGGCTTTGCGAGCCTTCTCGCGCGACCCGTTCCAGGCTCTCGAAGCCAGGCGGGCCGCGAAAGCGGGTCTCGAGATTGCGGCCGTTGACGCTGCGCGCCTCGACCGCCCAGGTCCAGGCGCCGTGGACGCCCTCGACCCGGGCAAAGCCGGTCATCCCCGAAATGGTCATGACCTAGCCACCCGCCAGCGGCTTGGCGGCCGGCGGCGCCGGGACCACCGGCACGTCGGCGCCAGCGCGGTCACGCTCGATCTGGCGCCATTTGGCGACATTGGCGTTGTGCTGCTCCAGCGTCGAGGCGAACACGTGACCGCCCGTGCCGTCGGCGACGAAATAGAGGTCGTTGGTCTTGGCCGGGTTCAGCGCCGCTTCCAGGGCCGCGCGGCCCGGATTGGCGATCGGCGTCGGCGGCAGGCCGTCGATGGCATAGGTGTTGTAAGGCGTCGGGGTCTGCAGTTCCGATAGCCGGATCCCGCGTCCCAGCGGCCGGCCCTTGGTGATCCCATAGATGATGGTCGGGTCGGATTGCAGACGCATGCCCTGCTGCAGCCGGTTGACGAACACTCGGGCGATGCGCGGCCGCTCGGACGCGAGCGCGGTTTCCTTCTCGACGATGGACGCCAGGATCACCGCCTCTTCCGGCGTGTCGTAGGGCAGGCCCGGCTGCCGCTGCTCCCAGAGCTTGGCCAGCAATTCGTCGCGGTCATCCATCATCCGGGCCAGCACCGCCGAGCGCTCCTGGCCCCGCTGAATCTCATAGGTCTCGGGCAGCAGAGCGCCCTCGGGAGGGGTTGGCACGTCCCCGACCAGGAGGGGGCTGGCCTTGACGATCTCGACCGCCATCTCGGCGGTGACACCTTCGGGGATGGTCACGAACCGGCGCAAGACCTCGCCGCGCTTGATCTTGCCCAGGACCGCCGACATCGAGGCCTTGGAAGGGAAGGCGTACTCTCCGGCCTTCAGCTCACGTCCGGCGCCCGTCAGATGGGCCGCGGCGGTGAAGATCGGCGCCGAACGCACGGCCCCTTCCCGCTCCAGGGTGGAGGCGATCTCATTGAGGCCGGAGCCGGGCCGCAGGAAAACCACCGTCTCCTCGCCGCCCTTCGAGGCGGGGCCCGGGCCGTTGTAGGTCCAGAGCGCCCAGGCGAGCACAAGCAGAAAGACAAAGGTCAAGGTCGCCGCGGCGGCCATGGCCGCGGCCATCAGGCGCCGAACGAGGCCGACGCCGGGAGCGCTCACGAGACTTTCTTAAGCACCAGGGAGGCGTTGGTGCCGCCAAATCCGAAGCTGTTCGACAGCGCGATGTCGATCTTCATCGGCTTAGCCTTGTTGGGAACCAGATCGATCGGCGTCTCCACCGACGGGTTCTCCAGATTGATGGTCGGCGGCGCGATTTGATCCCGGATGGCCAGCGCCACGAAGGCCGCCTCAATGGCGCCGGCCGCGCCCAGCAGGTGGCCCGTCGCGCCCTTGGTCGAAGACATGGTCGCCGATCCGGCCGCATCGCCCAGCAGGCGTTCGACCGCCCCCAGCTCGATCTCGTCGCCCAGCGGAGTCGAGGTGCCGTGGGCGTTGATGTAGTCGATTTCGGACGGCTTGACGCCCGCGTGGCCGAGGGCCCCCTGCATGGCGCGGAAGCCGCCGTCGCCGCTCTCGTGCGGGGCGGTGATGTGATAGGCGTCCCCCGCCAGCCCATAGCCGGCCACCTCGGCGTAGATCTTGGCCCCACGCTTCTTGGCGTGCTCGTATTCCTCAAGCATCAGGACGCCGGCGCCCTCGCCCATGACGAACCCGTCGCGGTCCTTGTCATAGGGGCGCGAAGCCTTGGTGGGGTTGTCGTTGAAGTTGGTCGACATGGCCCGCGAGGCCACGAAACCCGCGACGCCGACCTTGCAGATCGCGGCTTCGGCCCCGCCCGCCAGCATCAGGTCCGCATCGCCCGCCTGGATCAGGCGCGAGGCATCGCCGATGGCGTGGGCGCCGGTGGCGCAGGCGGTGACCACCGAATGGTTGGGCCCCTTGAAGCCGTAGCGGATCGAGACCTGTCCCGACGCCAGATTGATCAGGGCCGAGGGGATGAAGAACGGGCTCACCCGGCGGGGCCCTTTAAGCTCCATCTCGACCGCGGTCTCGGAGATGGTTCCAAGGCCGCCGATGCCTGAGCCGATCATGACCCCGGTGCGGACCTTGTCCTCTTCGCTCTCCGCGACCCAGCCGCTGTCCTTCACCGCCTCGTCGGCGGCGGCCATGGCGTAGAGGATGAAGTCGTCCACCCGGCGCTGATCACGCGGGCTCATGGTCTGGTCGGGATCGAAGCTGCCCTCGACGTCGGGCCCGCCGCCGCCGCGGCCGTCGGTGCGCGGCACCTCGCCGGCCACCTCGCAGCCGTAGCCCTCCGGATCAAAGCGGCTGATCCGGCCAAGGCCAGACTGGCCGGCCAGGAGTTTTTTCCACACAAGCTCGGTCCCCTGGCCCAGGGGGGTCAGAAGTCCGATGCCGGTGATGACGACGCGGCGCATGGGATTGAGGGCCTTTCGGCTCTGGAAGGTCTAGCCGACCTTCTCGGAGATGAACTTCACCGCGTCGCCGACGGTCTGGATGTGTTCGGCGGCGTCGTCCGGGATCTCGATGTCGAACTCTTCTTCAAAGGCCATGACCAGCTCGACGTTGTCGAGGCTGTCAGCGCCCAGGTCGTCGATGAAGGCCGCCTTTTCGGTGACCTTCTCAGGATCGGCGTCCAGGTGTTCGATGACGATCTTACGGACGCGTTCGAGAATGTCAGACATGTACCAGCTACCTCTTCGTCTAGCGGGCCGGCGGTATTTTGTCCGCGGGCGCCCGTCCCTTGATTTCGATTTGCGACTACCACGTTCCTTTTTGAACGCCTAGCCGGTCATCGTCGTTGCTTAAGCTTCGTCAAATCATGGCCATGCCGCCGTTCACGTGCAAGGTCGAGCCCGTGACATAGGCGGCTTCGTCGCTGGCCAGATAGACCACCGCGGCGGCGACTTCTTCGCTGGTTCCAAGGCGCGCGGAGGGGATTGTGCCCAGAATTCCCGCCTTTTGCGCCTCATTGAGGGCGTCGGTCATCGGGCTTTCGATGAAGCCCGGCGCGATGCAGTTGACGGTAACGTTACGGCTCGCGACCTCGGCGGCCAGGGCCTTGGAAAAGCCGATCATGCCGGCCTTGGACGCGGCGTAGTTTGTCTGCCCAGCATTGCCGGTGACCCCGACGATCGAGGTGATGCCGATGATTCGCCCGGCCCGGCGCTTCATCATGCCCCGCAGCGCCGCCCGGCTGAGGCGGAAATAGCTCTCCAGATTGACCTTGATCACCGCCTCCCAGTCCTCATCCTTCATCCGCAGTAGAAGGCCGTCCCGAGTTATGCCGGCGTTGGCGACCAGGATGTCCAGCGGAGCGCCGGCCGCCTCTTCCGCCGCACCGATCAGCCCATCGACCGACTCCGCGTCCGAAAGATTGGCCGTCACCGTGGAGACCCGGCTTTGCAGCTCTCCGGCCAGGGCGGCGAGGGCCTCGGCGCGGGTGCCGGACAGTACGACATGGGCTCCTTGACGGTGCAGAGCGCGGGCGATCGCCCCTCCGATGCCGCCCGTGGCGCCCGTTACGAGCGCGGTCTTGCCGGTCAAATCGAACATGTCCGCTCCTTTAAAGGGACTTGGCGAATGCTTCGAGGTCGGCCGGGCTGTTTAGGGCCACGGCGTCAGTGTCAGGCGCAATGCGCTTGGCCATGCCCGATAGCACCTTGCCGGCGCCGGCCTCAGCGAAGCGGGCAACCCCACCTTCTCCCGCCAGCCATTCGATGCTTTCCCGCCAGCGGACACGACCGGTGACCTGTTCGACCAGCAAGCGCCGAATTGTTTCAGGATCATGGACCGGCCGGGCGGTGACGTTGGCCACCAGCGGCGCGCTCGGCTGGATAATGGCCGCCGACGCCAAGGCCAGCGCCATCTCGTCGGCGGCCGGCTGCATCAGCGGACAGTGGAACGGCGCCGAGACATTCAGCGGGATCGCCCGCGCGCCCAGTTCCTTGGCCTTCTCAATGGCCTTGTCGACGGCCGCCTTGTCGCCGGAGATCACGACATTGCCCGCGTTGTTGTCATTGGCCACCACGCAAACACCGACTTCGGACCCCGCCTTGGCCGCCTCTTCAGCCAGGGCCACATCCGTCTTGGGCCCGATCAAGGACGCCATCGCCCCCTTCCCCACCGGCACAGCCCGCTGCATCGCCTGGCCGCGCAGCTTCAAAAGCCGCGCCGTATCCGCCAGGCTGATGGCCCCCGCGGCCGCCAGCGCCGAATATTCCCCCAGGCTGTGTCCCGCCACGAAGGCGGCCTTGGCCACGGCGACCCCGAATTCCTTTTCCAGGACCCGCGTCACCGCCAGGCTCACCGCCATCAGGGCGGGCTGGGCGTTCTCGGTGAGGGTCAGATCCTCCAGCGGGCCCTCGCGCATCAGTTTGAAGAGCTTTTGGCCGAGCGCGTCGTCGACCTCCTGGAAGACGTGCTTGGCCACGGGAAAGGCGTCGGCGAGATCGCCGCCCATGCCCACGGCCTGGCTGCCCTGGCCCGGGAAAATCAGTGCGAAGGTCATGAGGCGCATCCCAAGCAGAATCCGGCGGTGAGGGTTAGGCGAAACAATGTTTTGCGGCAAGCTGATCCAATCGCGCGCACAGGGCGTACGCAAAGCATGGCCTAGTCAAACGCCTCACATTGGGTCAAAACTTGCGCCGATCTTTGGAGGACTCCACATGAAAAGAATCTTCGTCGGCGCAACGATCGCCGCCCTCGCCGTCGCGGTCGCCCCCGCCTTCGCGACGCTCGCCACCGGCGCCACGGCCCCCGCCCTGTCAGGCACGGTCTACATCGCCGGCAAGGCTCAGCCGTTCAACCTCAAGACCGCGCTCGGCAAGGGCCCGGTCGTGCTGTTCTTCTTCCCGGGCGCCTACACCGCCGGCTGCAACATCGAAGCCAAGGCCTTCGCCGACTCGATGGATAAGTTCGCGGCCGCCGGCGCCACCGTCGTCGGCCTGACCGGCGGCCACGGGACCAGCGACCGCGCCGACGGCAAGATGGCCGCCAGCCTCGACGATGCGGTAAAGGAGTTCTCCTCCACCCACTGCAGCGGCAAGTTCCCGGTGATGGCCGTTAGCGGCGAGACCGTGCGCGCCTATGACTCGGTCCTGTCGGCCACCCGCCCCGACTGGTCCAACCGCACTTCCTACGTGGTCGCCAAGGACGGCAAGATCACCCTGGCCTACGTCAACGCCCGCCCCGACGGCCACGTCGAGAACACGCTGAAGGCGGTCGAGGAACTCAAGGCCAAGAAGTAGATCGGGATCGTCCCTCGGCGCCTCAGGTGCTCGAGGGGCGGGCCTGCGCCTTTAGAGGCGCGGAACATTCATACCGCTTGCAGAGCCTGGTCAGAATGTCCGCCTGATAGCCGGGCATCAGGGCCTCCATCTCGCGCGCCGCGTCGGGAACTACTCCCCGTCCCTTTGCCGTGATCGATCGGCCCATCTCAGAGTCGTAGAACGTGACCAGGGCCTCCAGCTCTTCCTTTGAGAAGGCGCGGGCATAGACTTCGGCCATGCGGTCGAAATAGCGGGGCATCAGGATCGCGGCGCTCTCCAGGACGCTTTGGGTAACGGCCTCCTGCAACTCGCGCACCTTGGGCGATGACGGCGACAGCCCCTCCACCCGTGCGATGTCGTTCAGCAGCATCGGCATCATGGCCTTGAGCGTGGAGTCCAGGGTCTCGGTTAGCTCGATGGCCGCGATGTACCGCTTGGTCAGGGCCAGCTTTTCCTGAAACTCTGCGTCGTTCGCCGCAGCTGCCGGTTTGGCGGTCTGCGCGCCGGCCGCCAAGGGCGCGGTGGCAAAAAGCGTGGCCGCCGCAGCGGCTATTACAGTTCGGAACTTCAAGGGATCCCTCCACCTCAGGGTGAGCAACCTACCGGCCGGAAAAGCCAAGTCCAGGTGCGCCCTTGCCTTCAACGCCCTTCTTGAGTATCAGCCGCCCCTCATCGAGGGCCGGTCGCCGAGCATTCCCGCACGGTGATCCATCGTATCTGCGCGGTCTTCCGCCGCCAGACGCGCCGGCCCTCACAACGGAAGAAGGACATTATGGCTTTATACGAGCACGTGCTGATCGCGCGGCAGGACATCTCCGCGCAGCAGGCCGAAACCCTCAATGAAGAGCTTAAGGCTCTGATCGAAGGCGCCGGCGGCCACATCGCGAAAATCGAATATTGGGGTCTTCGCAACCTCACATACCGGATCAAGAAGAACCGCAAGGGTCACTACTCCCTGCTCGCCATCGACGCCCCGGCGCCGGCGGTGAAGGAGATGGAGCGCCAGCTGTCTATCAACGAAGACGTGCTGCGCTACATGACCGTGAAGGTCGACGAGCTCGACCTCGAGCTCTCGCCGATCCTGGCGCGCCGCGACCGCGAGCGCAGTGAACGCGACGACCGTCCGCGCTTCGACGATCTCGAAGTCGAAGTCTAAGGGGAGGATGACACTATGACCGACGAAACCACCCCGGACGCGGGTGCCCGCCGCCCCTTCTTCCGCCGCCGCAAGGTTTGCCCGTTCTCGGGCTCGGCCGCGCCGAAGATCGACTATAAGGACGTCAAGCTCCTGCAGCGCTACGTTTCCGAGCGCGGTAAGATCGTGCCCTCGCGCATCACCGCGGTGTCGGCCAAGAAGCAGCGTGAACTGGCCAAGGCCATCAAGCGCGCCCGCTTCCTGGCCCTCCTTCCGTATGTTGTGAAATAGGGAGAAGGATCATGAAAGTAGTTCTCCTGGAGCGGCTGGAAGGCCGCGGCGCCCTCGGCGACGTGATCAATGTCAAAGACGGTTTTGCCCGCAACTACCTCCTGCCGCGCAACAAGGCGCTGCGCGCCAACGCCGCCAACCTCAAGCAGTTCGAAGCCGAGCGCGCCAATATCGAAGCGCGCAACGCCAAGGCTCGCGCCGAAGCGTCCAAGTCCGGCGATAAGCTCGACGGCGCCTCCTACATCCTGATCCGTCAGGCGGGTGAGAGCGGCCAGCTCTACGGTTCGGTCGCGGGGCGCGACGTCGCCGACGCGGTCAACGCCGAGGGCGGCGCGGTCGACCGCTCGATGATCGTCCTAGACAAGCCGATCAAGACGCTCGGCGTCCATGCGGTGAAGATCAAGCTGCACGCCGAAGTCACGGTGACGGTGAACATCAACATCGCCCGCAGCGCCGACGAAGCCGAACGTCAGGCCCGCGGCGAAAACGTGATCACCTCGCAGTTCGACGAGGACCAAGCCGCGGCGGCGGAAGCCGCCAAGGACATGCTCGAAGGCGGCGCGGGCTCCCTGGTGGGCGACCGCGGTCTCGAAGAGTAGGTCTTTCAGCACCCTAGATGATCAAGGGCGGCCCTTCCGGGGGCCGCCCTTTTTCTTTCTTGCGATTGGTGCACCGCAGCGATCCACAAGTCCTGTGGGCAGCTATGACCAACACTGTGGGCGGTTCGAAACTGCGGCGGTTTGGAGCATGCATCCGCCCGACTCGTTAAGCTATGGGTAACCCATGGCCCTCGTCCCCGTCCTCGATCTCCGGCCCGCCGAGCCGGATGCAACCATCGCCGCCCTGCCCGCCAACATCGAGGCCGAGCAGGCCTTGCTGGGCATCATCCTGTTCGACAACTCCGCCTATGAGCGCCTGTCCGATCAGCTGAAGCCGTCCCACTTCCACGAGCCCTTCCACCAGCGTCTGTTCACGGCCATGGAGGAGCACATCAAGAAGGGTCAGTTGGCCGAGCCGATCGTCCTCATGGAGCGGTTCAAGGCCGACCCCGCGTTCCAGGACATGGGCGGCGTGCGTTACCTCGCCGACCTCGTCGACCGCGCGCCACCGGCGGCCAATGCGCCGGACTATGGCCGGGTGATCTATGACCTGGCGTTGCGCCGGGACCTGATCCGGATCGGCGGAGAGATTTCCGTCAACGCCAACAGCGATGTCGAGAACACGGCCAAGGACCAGATCGAAAACGCCGAACAGCAGCTCTACACCCTGGCGGAGACCGGCGCGCCGTCGACGGGTTTCGTCGGGTTCGCCGACGCCCTGCGCGGCGCGGTCGAAATGGCGGCCGAGGCCTATGGCCGCGATGGGGGTCTGGCGGGGCTTTCAACCGGACTGATCGACCTCGACCAAAAGCTAGGCGGCCTGCACTCGTCGGACCTCCTGATCCTCGCGGCGCGGCCCTCCATGGGCAAGACCTCGCTGGCCGCCAACATCGCCTTCCACGTCGCGCGCAACTACGCTTGGCAGCCGCAGCCTGACGGGTCGAAGAAGACCGTCAACGGCGGCATCGTCGCCTTCTTCTCCCTCGAAATGAGCGCCGAGCAACTGGCCATGCGTCTGTTGGGCGAGGTCTCGGGCGTCTCTTCCGACAAGCTTCGTAAGGGCGAGATCGACGCCTCGGAGTTCGGCCGGGTGCGCGATGCGGCCATGGAAATCCAGGAAGCGCCCCTGCACATCGACGATACCGGCGGCCTGTCGATTTCCAAGATGGCCGCCCGCTCGCGCCGCCTCAAGCGCCAGACCGGCCTCGACCTGATCGTCGTCGACTATCTGCAGTTGCTGACGACGGGCAATTCCAGCGGCGACAACCGCGTGCAGGAAGTCAGCCAGATCACCCAGTCGCTGAAGGCCCTGGCGAAGGAACTGCAGGTCCCGGTCCTGGCGCTGTCACAGCTCTCCCGCCAGGTGGAGAGCCGGGACGACAAGCGGCCGCAGCTGTCTGACCTGCGGGAATCCGGCTCGATCGAGCAGGACGCCGACGTCGTCATGTTCATCTACCGGGAGGAGTACTACAAGGCGCGCACCGAGCCGCGGGAGGGGTCGCCCGAACACCTCGCCTGGCAGGAGGACATGGACAAGATCGCCAATGTCGCCGAGGTCATCATCGGCAAGCAGCGCCACGGCCCGATCGGCACGATCAAGCTGCACTTCAACGCCAACCTGACCAAGTTCTCGAACCTGGCCAAGGATGGCCGGTTCGAGTCCCACTGAGCTTGACGATCCGGCGCGGCGCGGAGTAGCGCGGCCTGATGCGCGCCAAGCTGACCATCGATCTCGACGCCCTGGCGGCGAACTATGCGGCGCTCAAGGCCAAGGGCGGCGAGGCCGAGCCCGCGCCGGTGGTCAAGGCGGACGGATACGGGCTGGGCGTGGGGCCGGTGTCGCGGCGGCTGCATTCAGAAGGCGCCCGGCGATTCTTCGTGGCGCGGCTGTCGGAAGGCGAGCGCCTGCGGGCCGAACTGGGCGGGCGGGATGCGGAAATCCTCATCCTCGATGGGGTCTGCGGTGAGCCGGCGAGGCTAAAGGCCGCGCGCCTGACCCCGGTTCTGAGCAACCTCGCCGAAGCCCGCGCCTGGGACGGCCCGCCCGCCGCCCTACACGTAGACACCGGGATGAACCGGCTGGGGGTCAGCGCTGACGAGGCCGCGGTCCTGGCGCGGGAGGGCTTGGCGATCAGCCTGGTCATGAGTCACCTGGGCGCCGCCGGAGAGCCGGATGATCCGCGCAATCGCGATCAGCTGGATCGGTTCAGGCCGGTCCGCGCCCTTTTCCCCAACGCCCCGGCCAGCCTCGCCGCCTCGGCCGGCATCTATCTGGGGGACGCATATCTATACGAGGTCACGCGGCCAGGGATCAGCCTCTACGGCGGCGGGCCGCGTGAGGTCCCGCATCCGGACTATCGGGCTGTGGCGAGGCTGGAGGCGCCTATCCTGCAGATCAGGGACATCAAGGCAGGCGAGCGCATCGGCTATGGATCAATGTTCCAGGCGGACCGCGCGATGCGCATCGCCCTGGTCGCCGCCGGCTATGCGGACGGGATCGTGCGGCGGGGCCACAGGGGTCACTACGGTTTTGTGGGCGGAAAACGCGCGCCCTTCGCCGTCATCACCATGGACATGATCGCCGTGGGCGTCAGCGACATCCCTGCAAGGATTGGCGAGCCTGTTGAACTTCTAGGCCCCAACGCCCTCCTGGACGATTTGGCGGCCAGCGCCGAGACCGTGGCGCACGAATGTCTGGTGCGCCTGGGCGACCGCGCGGAGCGGGTCTATCTGGGCGGCGAGGGCTAGCCCTTCGCCATCGCCTCTAGGCGGCCCAGGGGCACGGCGTTCACGGCGGACTTGAGTTCGCCGATGGTGATCTTGTCGCCGGATGCCTCGACCACAAAACGGCCGACCATGACGCTGTATTTGCCGTGGTTGTTCGACCGGTCGTACTCCTCGGTGGTGAGGCGCCCATCGATGGTGCTCATCTTTTCATAGCCGGTCGCGGTGGTGCGGTTGCTGCTCACCTGAAAGGCGCCGGCCATGGCGCCCATGGGCCCGGCGTCCACCACATTGAGGCGGATCACCGAGTCGCCCCGGTTGAAGGTGGCGTTAGCGCCGGCGGCAATGCCGCCTGCGCTCGCGCTCGAAAGTTCCGTGCGGGCAAAGCCGCCCGGCAGACTGGCCGGGATGAGTGTCTGCAAGGCGTCGGCGGCGACAACGGCCCCATTGTTTGTCGTGACCGAGCCGTCACCGGTAGCGGCATTTATGTTCTCCGCTGCCGCCGCCATTTGGTCGGCCGCCCGCTCGAGCTTGTCGACGTCGACGGAGCCGATTCCTGGCACGGTCAGATTACCGCTGACCCGGCCCGGACCGCTGGCGATATTGGCGCCCAACAGGAGAGGAGCGGTAACGGCCGCCGCTACAATGCCCACCAGGAGGTTCAGGACGATGGCGATGATTATAGTCACCACCGTATACCCCACCGCCTTGGTCTCAGGCGCATTCATTAGCTTGGGGAGGCCAAGATAGATCAGGTAGCAGCCGTACAGCAGTCCCAGGATGCCGAGCAGACCAAGCATCGGGACGATGTTGAGGATCCCAACAATCCAGCCTGCGGTCGAGGCGTAGATCGCGACCTTGAAGGCTTTGACCGTGTCCTTAGTCCCATCGAAGCTGGGAGCCAGTGCATTGATGACAAAACCCAGCAAGCCCACCGAGACCAGAGACAGGACATAGCCCACCACCGCCGTGACGGTCCCGCCTACGATCGGTGGACGATAGGTTACGCCTAGAACCGTGGTGCCGAAAACCTGGCCACCTATCAGGCTGGCGACCACCGGGATCGCGGCCAGGATTACCGCATACTGCAGATACAAGCTCTGTACGGTGGCCGGTTCGTTGTCGATAACGTCCCATTCAGTCTTCGGCGTGAGAAGAATCCCCTTCACGCGCCCGATCAGTCCGGCGCTCGAAGCGCCCCCGCCCTCAATCGTCATGATCATGCTCTCCTGTTGGATAACGCCGTTCTACCCCGCGCAGACGCTACACCCTAAGCCGCATATTGCAACGGAGACACAGTTGAGTTTGCGGCGAACGCCCGCTCCCCCCATATGCCCGCGTCCCCTAGACTGACCCTCCGGCGAATCGCCCCGAGCCGGAAGACCTCCAGGAACCTCCATGGCCCGAGACGGCGCCGCCTACATCTGCCAGGCCTGCGGCGCGGTTCACACCAAGTGGGCCGGCCAGTGCGGTTCGTGCGGCGCGTGGAACACCCTGGTGGAAGAACTGCAGAGCCGTCCGCCCGGCGCGCTGGCTCCCTCCAAACCGACCAAACAGCGGGGCCTGTCGTTTCTCTCCCTGGAAAGCGAAGGCGTCTCGCCACCGAGGATCGCCACCGGCGTGGAGGAGTTCGACCGGGTCTGCGGCGGCGGCGTCGTGCCGGGATCGGCGATCCTGGTCGGGGGCGACCCGGGAGTCGGCAAATCCACCCTCATGCTCCAGGTCTGCGGCGAGGCGGCCGCCAGGGGCGCGTCCTGCGCCTATGTCTCGGGCGAAGAGGCGGTGGAGCAGATCAGGGCCCGCGCCGGGCGCATGGGTCTGAGCCACACCCCGGTGAGCCTCGCGGCCGAAACCGCCTTACGCGACATCGTCGACGGCCTGAAGCGCGAAAAATTTGACCTGGTGGTCATCGACAGCATCCAGACCCTGTGGAGCGACATGCACGAGGCGGGGCCGGGCTCGGTCACCCAGGTGCGGACCTGCGCCGCCGAACTGGTGCGGCTGGCCAAGAAACAGAACATGGCGGTGATCCTGGTCGGGCACGTCACCAAGGACGGCCAGATCGCCGGGCCCCGCGTCGTGGAACACATGGTCGATGCGGTCCTCTCCTTCGAGGGCGAACGCGGCTATCCCTTCCGCATCCTGCGCGCCGCCAAGAACCGTTTCGGCGCCACCGACGAGATCGGCGTCTTCGAGATGGGTGAGGCCGGGCTTCGCGAGGTGCGCAATCCCTCGGCCCTGTTCCTCGGCGATTCCGGTCAAAGGGCGGCGGGCGCGGCGGTGTTCGCCGGCATGGAGGGCTCGCGTCCGGTGCTAGTCGAGTTCCAGGCGCTGGCGGCGCCCTCCGCCTACGGCACGCCCAGGCGCGCGGTGGTCGGTTGGGATTCGGGCAGGCTGGCCATGGTGCTGGCGGTGCTTGAGGCGAGGTGCGGCCTCTCCTTCGCCGACCGGGACGTCTATCTGAACGTGGCCGGCGGGATGCGCATCAATGAGCCGGCCGCGGACCTGGCGGCGGCGGCGGCGCTCGCCTCCTCGGCGCTCGACTGCGCGCTTCCGCAGGACTGCGTGGTGTTTGGGGAAATCAGCCTTTCCGGCGAGGTGCGCTCAGTCAGCCGCATGGAATCCCGCCTCAAGGAGGCCGCAAAACTGGGGTTTGGTCATGCCCTTGGGCCGGCCGGCGCCCAGGAAGCCTCGCCCTTCCCCTTCACCGGCGTATCCCGCCTCGTCGACGCGGTGACGCGTATCGGCGAAGACCGCTGGAGCTGATGTGTTCGACCTGATCATCGCGGGCATTCTTCTGATCTCGGCCCTTGTGGGTTTCATCCGCGGGGCGACGCGCGAGGTCGTGGCGGTGCTGGCCTTTATCGCCGCGGTGGTGCTGGCCATTGTCTCGCTGCGGTTCAGCGCCCCGATCTTCATGGGCTTTGTCGCCGCCGAATGGCTGGCCAAGGCGGCGGCCCTAGTGAGCGTCTTCCTGGTCACCTACATCGTGATCCGCCTGGCCGCCCTGCCGATCACCCGCAGGATCCACCAGACCAGCCTGGGCGCCATCGACCGGGCCGTGGGTCTGGGCTTTGGCCTGGTGCGGGCCCTGGTGGTGCTGGGGGTCTTCAACCTGGTTTTCCATGCGGCGACCCCGCCGGAACGGACGCCCGGCTGGGTGCTGGAGGCCAAGCTCTACCCCCTGACGGCCTTCTCCGCCGATGTCCTGAAGGCCCTGGCGCCGAAAGGGTCGGCGATGTTCGACAAGGTCGGCCCGGTGATCGAACGAAATTTGCGGGACAGCGGCGATACGCCGCCCAATTCGGCGGCAGACAAGGCGAAGGCAAAGGGCTATGACCCCGGCGATCGCAAAGCCCTGGACGATCTCGTGGAGAAGTCGCTTTGAGCGAGGCCAATCCCGCTGACTTTAGAGACCCCGACGATGATCGTCCGCGTCTCGAATGCGGGGTGTTCGGAGTCTATGACACGGTTGAGGCGAGCGCGGTCTGCGCCCTCGGCCTTCACGCCCTGCAGCACCGCGGCCAGGAAGCCTGCGGCATCGTCACCTTCGACGGCCAGCGCTTCCATACAGAGCGTCACATGGGTCTGGTGGGCGACAATTTCACCGGGGCGGACCTGGTCGAGCGCCTGCCCGGCCATTCGGCCATCGGCCATACGCGCTATTCGACGGCCGGCGGCAGCTATATCCGCAACGTCCAGCCGATGTTCGCCGACCTTTCCGCCGGCGGCGTGGCCCTGGCCCACAACGGCAATCTGACAAACTTCCTCACCCTGCGTGAACAGCTGGTCGAGGAAGGCGCGATCTTTCAGTCGACTTCCGACTCCGAAGTGATCCTGCACCTCATCGCCCGATCGCGCCGCACCAAGGTGCTGGACCGGTTTGTCGACGCCCTTAAGCAGATCGAGGGCGGCTACGCCCTGGTCGCCCTCACCAACAAGAAGCTGATCGGCGTGCGTGACCCCCTGGGCATCCGGCCGCTGGTCCTGGGCGACCTCGCCGGCAAGCCGGTGCTGGCGTCGGAGACCTGCGCCCTGGACATGATCGGCGCGCGCTATGTCCGCGACATCGACCACGGCGAAATGGTGGTCATCGACGCCGACGGCATCGAAAGCTCGCGGCCTTTCGCGGCGTCACGGGCCAGGCCCTGCATTTTCGAGTACGTCTATTTCGCCAGGCCCGACAGCATCGTGAACGGCCGTTCCGTCTATGAGGTCCGAAAGCGCATGGGCCGGCGTCTGGCCGAGGAATGCGCCCCCATCGCCGACGTGGTGATCCCCGTGCCGGACAGCGGCATTCCCGCGGCCCTGGGCTTTTCTCAGGCCAGCGGCGTCCCCTTCGAAGTGGGCATCATCCGAAACCACTATATCGGCCGCACCTTCATCCAGCCGAGCCAGAACGTCCGTGAGCTGGGCGTGCGCATGAAACACAGCCCCAACCGCGCGGCGATCGAGGGCAAACGCGTCGTGCTGATCGACGATTCCATCGTCCGCGGCACCACCAGCCGCAAGATCGTCCGCATGGTGCGGGAGGCCGGCGCCGCCGAAGTGCATCTGCGGTCCGCGTCGCCGCCGATCCTGTGGCCGGATTTCTACGGCATCGACATGCCCGACCGTGAGCATCTGCTGGCCGCCAACAAATCCCTGGCCGAGATGACCGAGTTCCTTGAGGTCGACAGCCTGGGCTTCCTGACCGTCGACGGGCTCTACTGGGCCATGGAGGCGGGTCCGCGCGATGCGGCCCGGCCGCAGTTCACCGACCATTACTTCACCGGCGACTATCCCACGCGCCTGACCGACCGCGAAATCGCCGAGGGCCGCAACGAAGTCTCGGATCGGCAGCTCTCCTTCCTGGTCAGCTCCTGAACCTCCCGCGCTTCAAACCCGACCCTCAGATCGTCGGTATCCTTGCGGCGGTGGCCCTGGCCATAGTCCTGCCGATAAGCGGCGTCTGGGCCGAGCGGTTTTCCCTGGCCTCCAAGATCGCCGTCGCCCTGCTGTTTTTCCTTTACGGCGCGCGCCTGCCGCGCGAGGCGGTCGTCGCCGGCCTGATCCGCTGGCGGCTGCACCTGACGGTGCTGAGCCTCAACTTCATCCTCTATCCTCTCCTGAGCTTGCTGTGGGGCCTTCTGCCGGCCTTCCTCCTGGCGCCGCCCCTGACCGCGGGTATGACCTACCTCTGCTGCCTGCCCTCGACCGTGCAGTCCAACGTCGCCCTGGTGGCCAGCGCCAAGGGCGATGTCGCCGCGGCGGTCTGCGCGGCCTCGGCCTCAAACCTCTTGGGCGTCGTGCTCGCGCCCGCGCTGGTCGGGCTGTTGATGCACGCCCAGGGCGCGGCGATCTCGATCGACGCCATCGAAGGAATCGTCATCCAATTGCTGCTACCCTTCGCGGCGGGCCAGCTTGTCCACCCCTGGCTTGGCAAGACGCTCGATCGCCACAAGGCCAAGCTCTCGATCTACGACCGCTTCACCATCATGATGATCGTCTATTCGGCCTTCAGCGCCGCGATCATCGGCAATGTCTGGCGACAGGTCACACCGTTGCAGCTGCTGACCCTGGCCCTGCTTTGCGGGGCGCTGTTCACCTTCGTCATCATGCTCGCGATCCGCGTCTCCCGGCTTCAGCGCTTTCCGGTGGAGGATGAAATCGTGGTCGCCATCTGCGGCACGCAGAAGGGGCTGGTGGTCGGCATTCCCATGGCGTCCTTGATCTTCCCGGCCGCCAGCGTCGGCCTGATCGTCCTGCCGCTGATGATCTATCACCAGATCCAGCTCATCGCCTGCGCGGTCATCGCGGGGCGGTATGCAAGGCGAACCGAGGCCGCTAGAAGCCCGGCATGACTAAGCCGCTTTCCGGAAAGATCGCCCTCGTCACCGGGGCCTCACGGGGTATTGGCCACGAGGCCGCCCTCGCCCTGGCCCGCGCCGGGGCCCACGTTGTCGCCGTGGCCCGCACCCAGGGCGGCCTCGAAGAACTGGACGATACGATCCGCGCCGAGACCGGCGAGCGCGCCACCCTTGTTCCTCTCGACCTTGGCGAGGGCGACGGCCTGGACCAGTTGGGCGGCGTGATCCACCAGCGGTTCGGCAAGCTCGACATCCTGGTCCACGCCGGCGCCATGCTGGGGTCCCTGACCCCCGTCTCGCACATTGATCCCAAACAGTGGGACCGCATCGTCGCGGTGGACTTCACCTCAACCTACCGGTTGATCCGCTCTTTCGAACCGTTGTTGAAGGCCGCACCTGAGGGCCGGGCCATCTTCGTGACCAGCGGCGTCGCCAGCCGCCCGCGGGCCTTCTGGGGCGCCTATGCGGCGGCCAAGGCCGGGATGGAAGCCCTGGTCAGATCCTGGGCCGACGAGGTCGAAAACACCAGGATCCGGGCGGTAATCCTCGACCCCGGCCGGATGCGCACGCGAATGCGGGCCGAGGCCTTTCCGGCGGAAGATCCCAAGACCCTGCCACACCCGTCAGAGATTGGGCCCTTGATCGTCGAGCTTTGCCAGGGGGAATCGGGCCTTCCGGCCCGCAACGTCACCTTTTCCGAGTGGGCGGACGCGAGGGCCCGGAGCCAGTCCTGAAGGCCTTGCGGGCGGCGGTTTTTTTCAGGCCCACGCCCCGCGCCGCCTTGGGCAGCGGCCCCTTGGCTTTGGCCTTGGCCTTGGCGACCCAGGTCCCCTCCCGCGCCTTCTTTTGCTTGGCGATGGACTTGGCGAGCCCCGACTGGCGCTTGGGCTTATAGGCCGCGCCGGCCTTGGGCGGCGCGGGGCCGCTCTTTTCCCCGCCCTCGGCATAGGGATTCTTGCCCGACTTGATAGTGATCCTGAGCGGCACGCCAGGAAGATCAAAACTCTCCCGTAAGCTATTGACCAGATAACGCCTGTAGTGCTCCGGCATCTGGTCGGCGCGGCTCGAAAACAGGACAAAGGTCGGCGGCCTCGCCTTGGTCTGGGCCATGTATTTCGGCTTGATACGGCGGCCGGCCACGGCGGGGGGCGGGTGACGCTCCATGGCCAATTGGAGCCAGTCGTTCAGTTCCCGGGTCTTGATCTTGGAGGACCAGTCGCGGTGGGTCTTGAGCACCGCCGGCATCAGCTTGTCGACGCCGCGGCCGGTTTCCGCCGACAGGGCCACCACCGGCGCGCCCCGCACCTGCGGCAGCATGCGCTCGGCATGTTCCAGGAATTCCTTCAAGGTCGCCTGGGGATCCTCGACCAGGTCCCACTTCGCCAGACAGAAGACCAGCGCCCTGCCCTCCCGCTCCACCAGATCGGCGATCTGCAGGTCCTGGGTCTCAAAAGGGTGGGTGGCGTCCATGACCAGGACCACCACCTCGGCGAAGGTGATGGCGCGGATGGTGTCGCCGGTGGAAAGCTTTTCCAGCTTCTCGTTGACCTTGGCCTTGCGGCGCAGGCCCGCGGTATCGACCAGGCGGACAGCCTTGCCGTCCCACTCCCAATCGACGGGAATGGCGTCGCGGGTGATGCCGGCTTCGGGGCCGGTGAGCATGCGATCCTCGCCGATCAGGCGGTTGACGAGGGTCGACTTGCCCGCGTTCGGCCGGCCGACAATGGCCAGCATCACCGGCTTTTCGGCGTCTTCCTCGTCCTCGAAATCCATATCGACCGAGGCGTCGACCAGGGCCTGGTAAAGCTCGGCCATCCCTTCGCCGTGTTCGCCTGAGATCAGCAGAGGCTCGCCAAAGCCAAGGCTGAAGGCATCTAGACCACCATCGTCACCGGCCTTGCCCTCGGCCTTGTTTGCCGCAATCAGCACCGTCTTGCCGGTCTTGCGCAGGATTTCGCCGAAGATCCGGTCCGCTGGGGTCACGCCTTCACGGGCGTCGATCACGAACAACGCGACATCGGACTCGAGAACCGCGAGCTGAGTCTGCTGCCGCATCCGCGATTCCAGACTCTCGTCGGTGACATCCTCGAACCCTGCGGTGTCGATCAGGACAAGGTCGAGGTCACCGATCCGGCCCGAGGCGAAACGCCGGTCGCGGGTGACGCCGGGGCGATCGTCGACGATCGCGAGCTTCTTGCCCGCGAGACGGTTAAACAATGTCGACTTCCCGACATTCGGCCTGCCGACAATGGCGAGCTTCAGCGCCATGGCGGCGATACTTCCCTGCTCTAGCGGATGGCCACCAGGACGCCGTTGTCCGTGACCACATAAACTGTGCCGCCCGCCGCGACCGGGGTGATCAGCGCCGGACCCGGCAGCTTGAGGGTCCCGAGCACTTCGCCGCTGATGGGGTTGAGAGCGATGGCCTTGCCGTCGCTGGTCACCGTGATCAGGCGGTTGGAGGCCAGAATGACGCCGGTGTAGTAGGCCCGCTTATCGGGAACGCCCCAGATGCCGACCTTCTCATTGACCCGGCCCTCGTTCAGGTCGCGGATCCAATAGACCTGGCCGTTGTCGCGCCGGGCGCAGATGACCTCGCCGGCCTTAGAGACAATATAGACCACATCACCCGCCGGCCACGGGGTCGCCGTGGTGATCACTGGCATTTCCCATCTGACCGATCCGGTGCGGAAATCGATGGCCGCGAAAACGCCCGAGTGGCTGCCCGCATAAACATCGCCGCGATAGATCACCGGCCGGCCGGGGATGTCACGGATGTCGGAAAGGGCCGTGGTGCGCGAGACGCGGGTCAGGTTCGCGGGCCAAAGTTCGTTGCCGTTGACCGCCCGAAGCGCCGTCACCTCGCCGGAGGAGAAGGCCGCGACAACCGCGTCGCCGCTGATCGCGGGACTGGAGGCCTGCAGGATACGGACCGGCTCGACCAGGCCCTGGTGCGACCAGCCGGGCGTGCCGGTGGCCACGTCAAAGGTCTGAAGCTCGTTATCCACCGAGATGGCGAACACCCGGCCGCCGCTCACCGTCGGGGCGCCGTGGATGGGCGAGGCGGTGAAGCTGCGCCACAGAAGCTCGCCCGTGGCGGCGTCAACAGCGGCCACGAAACGATAGCCTGAGGCGATGAACAGCTTGCCGTCGGCGTAGGCGATGCCACCCCCGAAGGTCAGGGTGTCGACCGGAGTGTTGCCGGCGAAGATCGGCGGCAGAAGGGTCGCGGGACGGGTGCCGTCCTGCAGGGTCTTGGGGACGAAGTCCTCGCGCCAGATCTGCTTGCCCGTCGCCGCGTCGGTAACGGTGACGGTGGCGCCGGCGTCCATGGTGTAGACGCGGCCGGCCACGACGAGCGGCGGGGCGGTGACGTGCTGAATGCGGCTGGAACCCCTCCCGATGCGGCTGCGCCAGGCGATCTTGAATTCCGGCGCCGCCTCGATGTGTTCGGGGGCCTGCTCCAGGGATCCGCCCGGCAGGGGCGAGTCGGCGCGGGCCATGGCGGGCGGAAGCGTAAAGGTCCCGCCTTTCAGGGCGTCGTTGATCCGCAGCTGCTGGTCGAGGGCCAGGAGCGGGATGCGCTGCTTCTCCTCGGGCGCCGGGCCGTCCGACTCCTCGGCCTTTGGGAAGATCGCCGTGAAGTAGTTCATCTCCTGAAGGACCTGACAGCCCGCCAGGCCCATCGCCAGAAGGGCGATGACAGAGGTGCGAAGGGCGATCCTCATTGCGGCGGTCCTCCCTGCATCTGCATACCCTGGAGCTGCTCAAGGAGTTCGGGCGGCAGCTGCATCTGCTGCTGCGGCGGCGGCAAGGTCTTGGCCGCCTTCACGGCGGCGGCCACCGAACCGCCCGAGCCGGAGTCGATCAGGGCGATGGCGGCGTTCGCACGCTGGGCGATGCCTTCCGGCGCTTCGAGGTCGGCGGTCAGCAGCAGGAAGTCTTCGCGGGCTTCCTTGATCTTGCCGGCATTGAGCTTGGCCGCGGCCAAGGCCTCGCGGGCCATCGACCGGTAGGGCCGGCCCTCTTCGACCAGGGGCTTGAGGCGGGCCTCGATGTCGGCGTAGGGCGCCTCGTCAAGGAGGACCAAGGCCGCCTTCAGACTGGCGGCGTCGGCAAGGAGCTTGCCGGTCTTGGACTTGGGCGCGACCTTGGCGGCCTTGTCCCAAAGCGCGACAGCGTCCTTCTCGCGGCCCTGATCCATTCGGATCGAAGCCTGGTTCGACAGAGCCAGACTCTTGTAGCCGGCCGGGCCCTTCTTCGCGATGTCTTCGAAGGCGGTGTAAGCCTCATCGGGGCTCATCCCCTGGGCCGTCAAAATGGCGTGGTAGGCTTCCGACGCCTTATTGGTGGTGCTCTTGTTCCAGAAATCCCAGGCGATCAGACCACCGCCGATCACCACAATCCCAAAGACCAACGCCAGCGCCCAGGGCAGGATCTTGCGCCCGGCGGCCTTCAGCCGGTCCGCGCGGAGGCTTTCTTCGACTTCTTCAAATAGATCGACCACGTACGAGCAAACTCCGGCGGGGATTTTTAAGTTGGCGGACCCTATAGCCTCGCCGGGCGCGCCGCAACGCGAGAGCGCCCCTTACAGTCAAGCCTTGCGGCGAAAATAGGTCTCAGCCTCGCCCGGAAAGCGGCGGGCGCGGACATCCTCGGCATAACCCTTGGCCGCCGCGGCGATGTCTTCCCGCAATGAGGCGTAGCGGCGGACGAATTTAGGCGTCCAGTCGAACAGGCCCAGCATGTCGTCGGTGACCAGGATCTGGCCGTCGCACCCGGCGCCCGCGCCAATGCCGATGGTGGGAATCGCCACGGCGGCGGTAATCTCATAGGCCAACGCCTCGGCCACGCCTTCGACCACCAGGCAGAAGGCGCCGGCGGCCTCCGTCGCCTTGGCCTCAGCCAGCACCCGGGCGCGCTCCTCTTCCGTCCGGCCCTTGGCCTTGAAGGCGCCGTCGACCAGCACCGCCTGTGGGCGAAGGCCGACGTGACCCATGACGGGGATGCCGCGCTTGACCAGGTATTCGATGGTTTCAGGGACGGTGGGCCCGCTTTCAACCTTCACCCCCTGGGCGCCGGTCTCCTTCATGATCCGGGCGGCGTTGGCGTAGGCCGTTTCGGGCGCGCCCTCGTAGGAGCCGAAGGGCATGTCGACCACAACCATGGCCCGCTTGGCGCCTCGCATCACCGCCTGACCGTGGAGGATCATCATCTCCATGGTGACGCCAACGGTGTTGGGCAGGCCATGGATGACCATGCCGACGCTGTCTCCGACCAGCATCAGGTCGCAGGCGTCGTCAAGGATTTCGGCGACCGGCGCCGTGTAGGCCGTCAGGCAGACGAGCGGCATCTTGCCCTTGGCGGCGGTGATGTCGGGGGCGGCGAGGCGCCGGACGGTCTCTTCGCGGTGGGCGGACATTTCGGGGCTCTTTCAAAAGCTTCTAGGCGCGGACGCCCTGGCGAACCGCCACGACGCAGGCCCAGACCAGGACCGCCGCGGTGCAGAGCGCCGCGATCACCTCGCCCTGGCCGATCAGCCAAGGCGCGATCATGGGCGCGAAACTCCAGAGAACCAGGCTCATCAGGGCGCAGACCGCCGTGAGGAGCGCGAGCTGGACCGCCACGCGGCGGCGCTCGATGCCGGCCAGGACCGCGATGCGGAACGAGGCGTCCCGCGCAGGCGGCAAGTCCTCCGCGAACAGGGCGGCGAGCTTTTCGTCAATCTCGCTCATGACCGGCCTCCCAGGGCCTCAACCAGCTTCGCCCGGCCGCGGGCGACGTGCGACTTCACCGTTCCCAGCGGCAGACCCAGCGCCTCGGCCGCGTCGCCATGGGAAAAATCCGAGGCCAAGCATAGCGCCACGGCGGCCCGCTGCTCAAGCGAAAGCCCGCCCAAGGCCTTTTGCAGGCTCAGCCTGTCCTCGATTCCGGCGCCTTCCTCGCGTTCGAGGAGCGCGCGCTGCTCATAGGCGCCGTCCCTGGCCATGCCGCGGAACAGGGACCGGGCGGCGCTTTTGGCCTTTCGCCAGGCAATGCCCATCAGCCAGGACCTGACCGCCGAGCCGCCGCGAAAGGAGCCCGCCGAGGACCAGGCGGACAGGAAGGTCTCCTGGGCGAGGTCATCGGCCTCGTCCCGGTTGACCGCGACACGGCGTAGGAACGCGCGGACGGCCTGCTGATGGCGATCGACCAGTATTCCAAACGCACGCTCCGATCCCTTCGCCGCCGCCGCCAGCAGTTCCTCGTCCGAGGCCCCGCTAGGATTTTCCATCGGCGCGCGTCAGCAGCGCCCGGACGAGCGCGGAGGCGGAGACGGCCGCCAGGACAAAGGCGGTAATCGTGAAGCCGAAGACGATGAACTCCGTGCCCGGCTTGCCGTTCAGCCAATAGGCCATGCCGCCGAAACCGGCCGCCAGGAAGGCCAGCAGGACGAATCTCGACCACAGCGCCACAGGATTGGTGCTGAACGGCCCGTAGGCGGAGCGAAAGTCATCCTTCACCCGGGCGGGGCTCTCGCCGTCGAAGCTGTTGGTGCGGTCCAGGGCGTCCAGCAGCGATTGCGGCGGCTCCTTGCCCTGTTCGGCGTAGATGCGCAGCAGCTCAATGGTCCTGCGCTTGGTGTCATGGACCATGTAGATGGCGAATACGCCGATCGCCATGCCGCCGATCGGGAAGATCAACCAGAAAAAGGATCGAAACAGCTCGACCATTTTGCGCCCCTTGTTGCGCGCCCATTATGGCGCGGTTTCAGGGCTAAGTCCCCACCAACGGCGGTTTTGGATGCGGAGGCCCCCATCAGCGGCGGCGGACCGTGGGGGCGAGTTCAGAGACGACAAGCAGCACAACCGCGACGGCGGCGAGCGGCGTGATCAGCGGAATCCAGTTCAGCTCCGCCGCGGAAGAAGCGCTGATGGCCTCGGAAATGCCGCGGGCTGCGCCAAAAACCGCGAAAATACCGGCGGCCGCGAGGCCGGCTGCGGCGGTGCAGGCCCCCAGCACCATCCTCCGCCGGCGGTCTTCGCTGGCCAGCCGCCGTTCGACGGTCAGAGCGAACGTCTCAGCGTCCGGCGCTTCCGGCGGGTCGGCGAACATCGCCTCCAGCCGCGTCTCGAAGTCATCAGCCGGCGTCTGCATGGCGGCCTCCTTGCGGGTCGAGGTGCACTTTAAGTTTATCCAGACCACGTTTGACATGGGATTTCACCGTTCCTAGCGGCGATTTCAAGACCTCCGCCGCTTCCGAATGAGACATGCCCGCCCCGTGACAAAGGGAAACGCAAAGACGCTCGGCAGCCGATAGCAGGACCATAGCCTCATCCAGATCGAGGCGGGCGTTGGAGGCGCCTTCGTGAGACGCCGCTCCCTCCGGCTCTGGGGTTTCAGCCATCAGAACGTGCCGGGCGTCGTACCGCCAGCGCTTGACGTAGAGCCTGGCGGCGATGCGGCAAATCCAAGTCCCGAAGGAGGACTCGCCACGGAAGGTCCCGATCGACTGCCAAGCGGCAAGGAAGGCGTCCTGCGAAAGATCATCCGCCAAAGCTGGCTGGGCTCCCATGCGTCGCAGCAACGCCCGCACCCTTGAGGCATGCCGGCGCATCAGGAGGTTGAACGCGCCCTCCTCCCCCCGGCTGGCCAGGACGGCCAGTTCGGTGTCAGCCCTTTGAGAGTGATCTTCGCGCACGGCGCGGTCTCTGACGAAGCCGAGGCCTCTCAGTCGCCAAGGCGCTTATTGGCAAGGCGGTAGAGGATCAGGCGGCCAACGCCCAGAGCGAGCGGGAAGATCGCCACCGCCACCATCGGCCAGACCACCTCGTAGCCCTCGTCACTGTAGTCGGGCACGCCGACCAGGAAGGCGAGCGCCAAAAACGCGACGCCGGTGCTCAGGAAGATGACCGCCATGCGAAGATCGCGCTCCGGCGCGGGCTCTGTGGATTTGGTCAGGGCCCCCATGAGCGCGTCCTGGTGGGGACTGTTGGTCTGGGCGAGCGCCCGCAGGGTATCGTGCAGCTTGGCCCTCTCCCGATGCCGGAAATAGAGCAGAAAAATGATCACCAGGCCGCTGACGATGGTGCCGACGATGGGGATCATGATCCCGAAGATGGGGATCAGGGCGCTGTTGTCATCCATTGGGGGCCTCCTTTGAGCTGCCGCCTGCAATCTAGCTTGGCGGTTTGAGGAGGCCAGAGGGCGGATCGGATGCGCCGCCGCGCAGAAAATTCAGGGCTTGCAATCGGGTGGAAAGAAAAAAGGCCGCGCCGGGCCTTAAAGCCCCGGCGTCCGGTGGGCGTTGAGGGGAGCGGCGGCGAGGCATCAGGAAAACCCTCGAAACCGTTGCCCCATGGAGGATCGGAGCGGTCCGATCCCGGCCTTCAAAAGTCACGCGTAAGGCTAGCGTGATGCTTGGACGATGACCGCCGCCGGACGGTCATCGGAGTTCTGGTGTGCGATGGACGCCTTAGGAGCCGGCGGCGGCGCCTGGGCGATCGCCGCCTGCCCCGCGAGGCTGACGACGGCGAAGAGCGCGAGGAGAAGCGTCTTCATGCGAGAGGTCCTTTTGCGAGAGACCGCGGCGGGGAGGCCGCGGGGGACTTACCCTTGGCTAGAGACCGGGACGCCGCCCTTCGGATGCGGCCCGGCGCAGCTAGAAGCCGAGGGTGAACAGCGCGACCGCCAGCGACATGCCGAGGACCAGGAGCAAGAGAGAGCCCCCGTCGATGGCGCGCTGGGCGCGGGCGAGGTTCAGGGCCGTCTTCATTTTCAGATCCTTTGCGAGAGACTTGGGGTTCAAGTGGTTGGAGGGAGGAACGCTTGCACTCAAAGCTAAGTGGTCACTGGTAGGCCGTTTGGATGCACCGGCGCTTGATGTCCTGCGCCAGTGGTAGTGTGTATCACACGGTAGCGTGCGAAACACAATAGCTGTTTTTGAATGGTTCACCATTTTTGGTGGCCGAAAAGCCCTCGCCAATTGCTATCTCACGGGATTGGCTTGGATTTCCGTCGCGACAGGCGCGCGAAATATTTCAAAAAATCGACAACGGCGTTCTTCGGGAGCCTTCAGGGGTGCTGCCGGAGCCATTTCGAATCCCCCCGCTAGGCGACTCGCTCCACGGCCAGGGAGCCCGCCGCCAGTGGCCTCAGCAGTTCGGCTTCGTTCTCGGCGTGACTAAGCCAGCCGGCCCATTGACTGGGCCGCAGGATCACCACCTGCCGGTCATGGTACGGCGCGATGTCGGCGCCCGGCTCACAGGTCAGCATGGTCCAGGCATCGTCCCGGATCAGACCCGCGATGGCGAACAGGGGCGAATCCGCGACAGTGAAGAGCCACTTCGCCTTCGGCGACTTCGCGCCGGTGAACTCATAGAATCCGTCGGCCAGGATCAAACATCGGCCCTGCGCAAAGCGGCGGCCCTCGCTGCGGAAGTTGAACACCGGCTTGCCCGTCGGCCCCGGCCAACTCCACTTCATGACTTCAAGCGCCGCGCCCTCCCCGTCCGCCCTGATCACCGGCGACCGGTCGGTGATGCGGATGTCGTCCCGGGGCTCGATGTTCGGCAGGCCCGCGGGGAACCTCAAGGGAACCCTCGTCTCGCTGAAGGTCTCGATCAGATATTCAATCCCGGCCTTAAGTCGAAAGTCGTTGCACATGGTTGCCCTTGGTATGGCTTGGCGCCTAACCTAGCAGCGAAAGTCTGCCGCAGAAGAGCAGGCTGGGAGGACTGGGAATGAATATCAAAACCGTCGGGTTCGCGATCGCGGCCCTGGGTCTCGCCGTCGTGGGCGGCAGCGCCGCCGCCGCGCCGGGTTCGATTACCGGCGCTTCATGCAACGCCCCGCCCCGCGTCAACTGCCCCAACGCCAACTGCCTGGCGGCCCTGACAAGCGCCGACGGCAACGCGGTCGAGCCCAAAACCAAGCGCAAGTTCTTCCTGGATTATCCTTGCGATCTGAAACCCGGCGAGGACGTGCTTTTCGTCCTGAACCTCCACGGCGCCGGGTCGATTGGTAACTGGCAGCGGCACTACTTCCCGATCATCGACCTGAAGGACAAATACCGAATCGTTGTCGCCACCCCGACCGCCGCGACCGCCGAGCCACAGCGGCGCTGGGTGGCGGAAGCGGATGACGCTTACCTGCAGAATGTGGTCGACACCGTGATCGCCGAGTTCGGCAAGAACAACATCAAGTCGTTCTGGCTGGCCGGCCACAGCCAGGGAGGCATCACCTCCCGCCGGATCGTCTGTTCCGACTATTTCAAGACCAAGGTCGATGGCTGGCTCAGCCTCTCTGGCGGCCGCATCGGCAACACGCCCGTGACCTTCGCCCGCGCCCCGGCGGCGGCCGGCGCGGCGGCCCCCGCTCCGGCGCCTGAACAGATGCCGGCCTGCGACTTCCACCATATCTTTACGGCCGGGGAGCTCGAGATCGCCGGCCTTCCAGCCACCTCGCCCTGGGCCGCCAAATACGGCTGCGGCGACCGGGTGAAGAAAGCCGATCTGGTGGACACCCGCGCGGGCTACGTCACCGCCACCGACCAGAGCCGCGGCCCAAGCTGGGGCCGTTTCGCCCGGCCAGGAACCGCCGAGGAATGGGTCTATCCCGGCTGCAGGGGCGGTAAGCTGGTGGCCGACATCGTCCGCAAGGACAAGGGACATACTGAGGGCCTGGAACCCGTCGTTCTCGAAGAGATCGTCAAGCTGATGGTCGCCGCGCCTGGCGGCAAGGTGAGGCGCGGTTGATGCGCGCCTTGGCGATTGCAGCGGCCACCGCGGCGGGCCTCCTCGGCGCGGGCGCCCTGGGCCTTGCAGCGGGACAGCCTCCGGCTCCGGCCACGGCCTCGTGCACGCCCGGGGCCAAGCTCTCCTATATCTGTGGCCTGCGCGCGCCTGAGGACCTGGTGAAAGTCCCCGATGGCCCGTGGATCATCGCCAGCGGCTTGGCTGACGCCCAACGGCCCGGCAGCGGCGGGCTCTATCTGATCAACGAGACCGCCAAGACCTCCACCAAGGTCACCCTGCCCGCCACCGGCGCAGCGCGGGCGCCCTACGACAGGTGCCCCGGCCCCCTGAACCCGCAGACCCTATCAGCCCATGGTCTCTCGATCCGGGCCCAGGGCCGGGGCCGCGCCCACCTGTTCGTGGTCGGCCATGGCGGCCGCGAGGCGATCGAGGTGTTTGAAGTGGCTTCCGGGTCGGCGGCCCCCTCCGTGACCTGGATCGGCTGCATCCCGGCTCCTGCCGGCGCCTATATGAACTCGGTGACGGCCCTAGCGGACGGACGGGTGCTGGCCACCAACTTCTACAACGCTCCTTTCACCATGCAGGACGGCCGCGAGGGCAAGGACACCGGCTGGGTCATGCAATGGAAGCCCGGCGGCGCCTTCGAAAAGCTCGGCGGCACGGACCTGCCCACCCCCAACGGCATCGAGCTCACTCCCGACTACAAATGGTTGTTCGTCGCCTCCAGCGGCACGGGCCGGGTCATGCGCTACGACATGAACGACACCTGGCGCGCGCCAACTTTCATCGATCCTAAGCTGCGGGCGGACAACCTGCGCTGGGCCCCGGATGGAAAGCTGTTGCTGGCGGGACCGGGACCTGAGCCGGGCTGCACCCCGCCCACCAATCCCACGCCAGGGACCGCAAACCCCTGTCGCCAGGGACCGGCCGTGGTCGCCCTTGATCCGGTCTCCCTGAAAACGACCGACATCCTGCGCATAGCGCCGGAAGCGGCCTTCCCCGGCCACGCGGCCGCCCTGATCAGCGGCAAAACCCTGTGGCTCGGCACCTATAACGGCGACCGGGTGGCCTACGCGCCCCTGCCCTGAGCGATCAGGGCGGCGCGTTCCTCGGGGGTGATCGGCCGCCAGCGGCCCTCGGGCATGTCGCCAAGCGTGATCGGGCCGATGCGGGTGCGGAAGAGGTCGGCGACCTTCAGCTCGACCAGCTCGCACATGCGCCTGATCTGGCGGTTGCGGCCCTCGTTGAGGGTGAACTTGAGGCGCCGGTCGGCGACCACCTCGACCTTGGCGGGACGCAGCTGGCGGCCGTCCAGTTCCAGGCCGTGGCGCAGAAGGCTAAGTTTCTCCTCGGTGATCTCGCCGATGACAAAGACGAAGTACTCCTTATCCAGTTCTGACTGCGGCCCGATCAGCGCCTTGGCCAGCACCCCATCGTCCGAGAGGATCAACAGGCCCCGCGAGTCCTCGTCCAGGCGTCCCAGCGGCGGCAGGCTGGCGTCCTTCGGCGGGACCGGCGCCTTTTCCCCCCATTGCGTCTCACGCGTCACCAGCCGCACCGCCGGGATCTTTCCGGGCTCCGGCTGGCCGGAGACGTAGCCGACCGGCTTGTGGATCAGGATGCTGGTCTGGGCGGCGAGCTCGGCCTGGGCGGCGTCGGAAAGGGTCAGGGTCTGGCCGGCGAGGATCTTGCGCCCCGCATCATCCACCCGCTCACCGTCGATGGAGACCAGGCCCGCCGCGATCAGGGCCTCGGCCTCGCGGCGCGAGCACACGCCCGCCTGCGCCAGCCACTTGTTGACGCGCTGGGGTTCATCCCCGTCATAGCGGCGAATAAAGGCCATGGCGCTTCTCTATGGCAAAGCCCTCCCCTACAGGAAGCCCGTGAACGCATTCGACGTCATCGTGATCGGAGCCGGCGCGGCGGGCATGATGTGCGCCATCGAGGCGGGCAAGCGCGGCCGCCGGGTGCTGGTCATCGACCACGCCAAGGCGGCGGGGGAGAAAATCCGCATCTCCGGCGGCGGGCGGTGCAATTTCACCAACATCCATGCCTCGGCCGCGAACTTCCTATCGCAGAACCCGAGCTTCTGCATATCCGCTCTCAAGCGGTACACACCCGCCGACTTCATCACCCTGGTCGAGCGCTACGGCATCGCCTGGCATGAGAAGACCCTGGGCCAGCTGTTCTGTGACGACAGCGCCCGGCAGATCATCGCCATGCTGCTGACCGAAATGAAGGCAGCGGGCGTCGAACTTCGCCTGCAGACCACCGTTGAGACCATCGAGCGCGAAGACGGCGGCTTTGTCCTTGCCGGGACCATGGGAACAGTCCGCGCCAAGGCGCTGGTCATCGCCACCGGCGGCAAGTCGATCCCCAAGATGGGAGCGACGGGGTTTGCCTATGACATCGCCCGCCAGTTCGGCCTGGCGGTGACAGAGACCCGCCCTGCCCTCGTACCGCTGACCTTTGAAGTTGGCATGCTTGAACGGCTGAAGCCCCTGGCCGGGGTGGCGGTGGATGTGCGGGTTTCCAGCGGCAAGGCCCGCTTCGACGAGGCCATGCTGTTCACCCACCGGGGCATCAGCGGCCCGGCGATCCTGCAGATCTCCTCCTACTGGCGCGAGGGTGGCGAAATCCTGGTCGACATGGCCCCCCGCCGCGACCTCTTCGAAATCCTGCGCGCCAAACGCAAAACGCATGCGCGCCAGGCGCTGCATACCTTTCTCTCCGACCTTCTGCCCCGCAGCCTCGCTCAGCTCATTGCCGAGCAGGAGGGCGTGGAGGGAAACCTCGCGGACCTTTCCGACAAGACCCTTCGCCGGGTCGCCGACGCCATCAACGCCTGGCGGGTGAAGCCGGTGGGCTCGGAAGGTTATCGCACCGCCGAGGTGACGCTCGGCGGTATCGACACCGATGGGCTCAACAGCCGGACCATGGAGGCCAAGGCCGTCCCCGGCCTCTATTTCATCGGCGAGGCGGTCGACGTCACCGGCTGGCTCGGCGGCTACAACTTCCAGTGGGC
>DGYN01000116.1:420-885 GCA_002398405.1 Caulobacteraceae bacterium UBA5005 | reverse complement strand
TTCCAGTGGGCCTGGGCCAGCGGCTGGTGCGCCGGCCAGGCGCTGTAGCTAATCCGCGCGGCGCCGCTTTGCCCTAGCGTCAACTTGGCATAATAGTCAGCACAAATAAGAAAAGCTCAGGGAGTGGATACCGTGCGTCGCATTACCTTTATCCTGGCCACCGTAGCGGCGCTCGGCGCCCTGCCCGCCGTCGTTGCCGCCCAGAACGCCGCCTACAAGGCGCCCCGGACCTCGTTCGGAAAGGCCGACATTTCCGGTTTCTGGACCAACGAGTCCCTGACCAAGCTGGAGCGCGAGGCCAAATTCGGCGAGCGCCGGGCCTATACTCCCGAAGAGGCCGCCGCGATCGAGAAGTCCACCGACGAGCGCAACGCCCGTCTTGACGCCCCGACCGACCCGAAACTGATCGCGACCTGGGCCAACCGGACCGGGGCCGACACCGCCGACGAATGCCAGTCCGGTTCG
>DGYN01000116.1:0-187 GCA_002398405.1 Caulobacteraceae bacterium UBA5005 | reverse complement strand
GGCACGGCCTGCGGCTACAACGCAGGCTGGACCTCGCCGGGCGACCGCCTCGCCCGGGTCAATGGCGAGCCGCGCACAAGCTACATCCCCTTCCCCGCCAATGGCCGGGTGCCCGCGGTCCTTAGTGGCGCGCGAGGCCGGGCGGCCAACGCGCCGGCCGAGGACGAAGGCGAAGCGGGAGACGCCG
>DGYN01000111.1 GCA_002398405.1 Caulobacteraceae bacterium UBA5005 | reverse complement strand
ATCTCCAAGATGGCCGCCGCCCCGGCTGTCGCGGCCGGGCCTGCCGCCGGCGCCTGGTCGCCCGTCGACGCCTGGCGCCGGAACCGCAAGGTCGGAGAACCGATCGCCATCAGCCTGTCGGGGCTGCGCGAGGACACCCAGACCTGCGTGATCAGCGAGAACAACCCGGGCGACTCGCTGCGGGCCCGGTGCAATGCGTTCAAGCATTGGGTCGCCGGCAACTACATCGTCGGTGAATTGACCCTCGCCTCCAACGCCAGGGCCCCTGCCCCGCCTCCGGCCGCGCCCAAGGCCGGCCGGGGCAATTCGACGAGCCTTCCCGTGGGCGAGTACGCCTGCACCGGATCGGGCGGCCGGATGATGATCGGCATGGGGTTCAAGGTCACCGGCGGCAACAGCTATACCGATCTCGATGGAAGCCGGCGGGGGACCTTTTCCGTCTCGAACGGCAATGTCACCTTCCAGAGCGGCCACATGGTCGGCGTCGCCGGCCGCGACCTGACCGACGGCTGGTTCACCATCGCCAGCCAGGCGCGGTGCGGGCCCTACCGGTAGGCTGGCCTGCGGCGAATACGTCGACACCTGGCGCCGGAAGTGAGGACACACTCCACTTTTCCAGCCGATCTACAGAAGTGGTGTGTGTCCCCACTTTCAAGGCTGGGTCACCGCGACGCTGTAGAAAATTACGCCGTGATGATGCCGGCCGTTGCGTATAGTGCCTTCGTATCCACCGGGGGCCCCACGATGAAAGCCCGATCGACGCGCCAATGGTTGACCGGAGCGGCCCTCACCCTTGCCGCCGCTCTAAGTCTTCCGCCGCCCTCCGGCGCCCAGCAGAGCGGTGAGCGGCTCGGTCAGATCAAGGCGCAGCTCTATTATGAGGGCACGGGACGCCTTTCGCCGGACATCCTGACCGCGAAGGACTTCGCCCTTTGGAACACCATCATCGGCGAAGGTTCGGCCGAAGAGATCGCCAATGATCTCTTCGTCTCGGTGGAGCTGGCGTCGAACGGCCAGCGCAACCTCGCCACGCCGCTCAGGATCACGGTGCGGGGACGGGGCCGCGTCCTGGCTGAACGGACCTTCACGGGCATCCTCACCTCAAAAGGCGGGCGAATCTCGAAGGGTTTGTATTTGCGTGATGCCGGTTGCGCCGGACCGGTCACGATCGAAGCGAGGTTTGGAGACCAGCGCCGGACCGCCTCGCTCGACCTGGCCTGCGGGGAGTAAATGAATTCGGGGGGACCTATACCTGGCTCCCGGCCAGCCGCCGTCACCAAACCATCATCCAATTCGCCTACGCCGTGTATTGCGTGGGGATTTGACCCCGGGTCGTTCATAGTGAACGATCGAGACGTTCAAACTCAGGGGGCTCCCATGTTTTCCAAATTCAGTTCTGTCGCCGGCGCCGCGTGCCTGGCTCTTGCCGCGCTGGTTCCGGCGGCCGTTCAGGCCGCGCCGGCCAAGGTGCTGATCTGCCACATTACCGGCAACGCCAACGACAGCGTCGTCACCCCGCCGGTCGGGACCTTTATTCCGTCGAACCTCTGGCTGTTCGGCCGTCTGATCGAGGTCAATGAAAACGCGGTGGACGCGCACCTGGGCCACGACGACTCGGCCACGCCTCACCCCCGCCCGGCCAATCCGCAGGTCAGCGGCTGGTACTGGACGACGGCCGAATTGGTCAACCTGCCGCTGTTCGGCGGGTACTTCAGGAACCTGTTCGAGCAGGGCCACTATCCCAACGCCGACTGCGGCGTCCGCTATCCGATCCTTCCCTGATCAAGGCGGCCACGGGCGAGGGTGAGACGTCCGCACGGCGTCGCACCCTCGCCGCTTCAATTCCGGCCCCGAATGCGCGCAATTCAGCAGCGGAATTCGCGCCCGCCCCCGCCCCCTGTTAGCCTCGCGCAAACGTGGGAGCGGAACATAATGCAACGTAAGATCAAGACGCCCGTGCGCGGCGCTATCGTTCTGGCGGCCGTCCTCGGCGCCGCCCTGCCGGGCGCGGCCGCCCTGGGCCAGGCGCCGGCCTTCGTCAAGGAAACCAACGCCGGCCTCCCTGGCTTCAACATCCACCGCCCGGCCGACCTGGCGGCGCGCCGGGGCCCGGTCCCGGTCATCGTCTGGGCCAACGGCGCCTGCTCCCTTAGCGACCGGCCCTATATCGGAATGTTCGAGACGTGGGCCTCGCAGGGCTATGTGGTCCTGTCGATCTCTGAGCCCGGCGCGACCGGGCCCGGCGGCGGCCGGGGAGGTCCCCCGCCCGGAGCGGGAGCGCCCGGCGCGGGTAGAGCCGGCCCTCCCGGCGGCCCTCCCGGCGGACCTCCAGGCGCGGGACGCGGCGGGCTTCCGGCGGGCATGAACGCGCAGGGGACGGTCGATAGGCAGGTCAAGGCCATCGACTGGGTGGAAAAGGAAACCGCCAACCGGGCCGGCCCCTTCGGCGGCAAGCTGGACATGAACCGCCTGGTGGTCGGCGGCAACAGCTGCGGCGGCATCAGCTCGATCAACCTGTCGGCCAAGGACAAGCGGCCCGACGCCATCTATGTGCTGACCGGCTCGAGCATCGGGCCCCGCGCCGAAAAGGCCGAGGTCGAGGCCCTGATGGGCAAGATCACCATCCCGACGATCTGGATCGTGGGCGGGCCCGAGGACATCGCCCGCCCCGCCGCCAACATGGACTATGAGGCCATGCCCGCGGGCGTGCCCGCCATGGTCATCGAGCGGGCGAGCGGCGACCACATCCTGGTGTCCAACAGCCCGGTGGTCCACGTCGACGCGGCCCAGATCGGCCTTCTCTGGTTCAAGGCCATCCTCGACAAGGACCGCGCGGCCCTGGCCACCCTGACCAGCAAGGGCTGCGCCCAGTGCGACCCCGCGGTCTGGCCGACCATCAAGGCCAAGAACCTCGCCGCCCGTTAGGAACCGTCTGACCGTTTGCGTGGAAACTAAACACCCCTCCCCGTCAAGCCCGCGCAATGTGTTGAAATTCCTTAAGTTGTGAGTTTCACGTGAAACATCGCGCCAGCGATCCCCTGACTGGTTGAAGTTGTGTAACGCCGCCTGCTAGTCCGGCGGGATGATCACCGATCCGGTCTTCTACGCCCTGGCCATTCCCGCGGTGATCACCGTTGGGCTGTCGAAGGGCGGGTTCGCGGGCGCCGGGGCCCTGGCCATGCCGGTGATCGCCATGGCGGTCTCGCCCGTGCAGGCGGCGGCGATCCTGCTGCCGATCCTCATCGTCCAGGACGTGGTCGGGGTGTGGGCGTTCCGCAGGAACTGGGACCGGAGCATCGTGGCGGTGATGCTGCCGGCGGCGATCGTGGGGATCGTGCTGGGCTGGCTGCTGGCGGCGCGGGTCTCGGCGGTGGTGGTGCTGGGGGTGCTGGGCGGGATCACCCTGGTGTTCGGCCTTTGGCGGTTGTGGCTGAGCCGCCCCCGCGCGGCGGCGCCAGCCAAACCGGCATCGCGGGCCGCGGATCTAAGCCTCGGCGTCGCGCTGGGCGTGGTCTCGGGCTTTACCTCGCAGATCGCCCACGCCGGCCAGCCGCCGTTCCAGATGTGGGTCCTGCCCAAGGGGCTTTCGCCCGCCAGCCTGGCGGGGACAACGGCGGTGTTCTTCTTCGCGGTCAACTGGCTGAAGGTCCCGGCCTATGCGGCGTTGGGGCAGTTCACGGCGGAGAATCTGATGACCGCGGCCGTCCTGCTGCCGGTGGCGATCGCCAGCACCTTCGCGGGGGTGTGGCTGGTGCGGCGCGTCCCGGCGGCGCGGTTCTACACGGTGATCTATGGGCTGATGATCGCGGTCGGGGCGCAGCTGCTCTGGCGGGCGTTCAGCGCCTAGCTACTTCTCCGCAACTTCCGTTGCGCAGGCGACCTCGTAGGCGGCGGACGCAATCGAATTGGCCTGCGGCTTGACCCAGTTGCGCGGGCCGCCGCCGCCGAAGAAGGGATAGGGATCCTGGAGATTGGGGCGGGCGTAGAAGGTGGTGGCGTGGCTGCGGAACTTTCCGGTGTAGCAGTTGAACTCAAAGGCGGTCTTGGCCGAGAGCATGGGCTCGGTGGGGGTGCCCTGGTTCTGGCGTTCCTCATAGCGCAGGTGGGCGATCTGGGGCTGGCCCTCGGGGACCTTGTCGAGCTGGATGAACACCTGGCGGGCGGCGTCTTCCTTAAGCGGCGTCCAGTCCTTGCCGACGACCACGCCGCGCAGGGGCTTGAAGGCCGCCTGACTGGCGCCCTCATTGGCGGCGCAACCCGAGGCCGCCGCGCAGGCCAGAATCAATAACGCCGTCCGTCCCATGGGTGACCTTTCGTCTTCGAAGGCCCCGACTCGAATGGGGTTATCGCCAGCAATCGCGGCGAGATTGTGGGGATCTCAGCCGCCGACCCCGAAGACATTGCCCTCCGGATTTAGCGCCCAGCCCTGGGCGCGAGGGCGGCGGCGGCGCGTTCCTCGGCGCGGGCTCCGGCCAGGATGCCTTCCATGGCGTAGTTGCCCTCATGGCAGGCGTATTCGAAGAGGCCGGCCGGCTGGGCCCCGAACTCGTACTCGCCGCCCCAGGGCGCGGCCCAGGTGTCGGGGTCTTCGATGGTGAACTGGTAGAGCAGGCGGTCCTGGGCGACCCGCGTGAACCGCTCCGTCACCTTCAGGTTGCGCCACGAGCCGTTGTAGGCCTGGCGCTCCGGGATGTTGGTGGTCTCGACCACCAGGGTCTTGCCCTCATAGCGGCCGATGGAATCGCCAAACCAGGGGCGAACGCCGTCGGTGCGATGCGCGCCGTTCAAGCGCACGATGCGGGTGTCGTGCACCATCTCCACCACGATGGCGACCGCGTCGCGGCTCTGAACGATCTGATAGTTGTTGTTGTAGAAGCCGTTGGACAGCATCGGCGGACCGCCATTGCGGCCGAAGGAGATGAGGCACCGGTCGCCGTTGCTCATGGTCTCGGGGTTGTCGCGGCCAGATCCGCCCCCGCCGCCGCCACGGCCGGCGAAGGCCGGCGTCGCGCCGGCCTTGCGGGCCGGGACCTGGCCGTTTTCGGTGGTCAGGATCGAACTGCGCGGCTCGCCGCCCACCCGCATCACCTGACTGCCCGGGTCGAACCAGCTGCGATTGTAGTTGCCGTCGATATTGGCGCCGCCCCGCGCCTGGATGATACCCCCAACGGCGGGCGCCTTGGCGTCGAGGGTCGGCTGGCTGCCCTTCTCGACCCCGGCGACGTACTGGCCTTCGAGGTCCGCGATCTCTTCCTTGCTGTAGAGGCGGCCCCTCACGTTGGCGGCGCGCGTCAGGGGCGTGAGGGTGGCGTTGGTCCAGCTGCCGCTGAGATCCGGCTGGCCGAGACTGTTGAGCAGGGGCGCTTTCGCCGGCTGCGCCAGGGTCACAGAGACCGCGCCGCCGGCCGCGACAGCAGCGACAAGGGCGACGGTCAGGACGCGTTTCGCGGTCATGGTTCACTCCTCGGGCGGTGTTCGGTTTAGACCATAGCGCAGGAGTTACGCTACGGAAACTTGCGAGCCGCGCGCCTGCCGCTGGGCTTGGATCGCCTGGACGATGCCCTCCGGCGATCCTGTCAGGTGCGCCACGCCGATCGCCTTGTGCTTGCCCCCCGCCGCGACGAAGACGATCGCCTTGCTTGTGGACTTGCTGTTGAATTTGAAGTGCGCGTCATAGTGCACCCCGGTCAGGTCCTGCAGCCGGATGCGGTGGACCCCGTGAAACGGATCGATGGCGGTCAGGGTGTCACCCTCGACATAGATCATCCGCCCGCCGGCCCTGAGCAGGTTCGCCGCCGCCATCAGCGACCCGATCACCGCGCGCCAGAGGAAGATGCCTCCCACCACCAGAATGACCAGGCCGACCGGCCCGTCGGCGCTGTCGCTCCAGGACATGGCGATGCCCAAAACAAAGAGCACCGCCACCAGATAGACGACCAGCTGGCCCACACCGAAGGGGCTGAGGCGCGCCAGGACATCGCCGTCCGCCGCCTGGATCGAGGCGCGGGGCGACGCTGAATAGGGCGTCGGGGTATGGGCTGTCGGTGTGTGGACCGTCGCCGAGTAAGGCAGGGTGGCGGTGAGGTGCTGCCGCTCCTTGCCCATGACCTCCTTGGGCCGGGGGGTGTCGATGGTTGTGGACTTCCAGTCCTTGGCCCGTTTTGACGATAGATCGAGATCCCTGCCGCCGCCGAACATCGAATAACGCCCTCACCTCACTGCGGGTGCGAGCGTGGCGCCTTGGAGCCCGGCGTACAAGCTACCGCGCGGCGTTCTGTCCGGCGCCGCGGGCGGCCTGACGGTCCTCGTCCCGGGCCCCGGCCAGGATGTTCTCCAAGCCATAGTTGCCCTCATGGCAGGCGTATTCGTAGATGCCGGGCGCGGAGACGAACTCGTATTCGCCAACCCAGGGAGAGACCCAGGTCTTGGGGTCCTCGACCTTGAAGCCGTAGTGCAGGCGGGTCGGGGAGACGCGGGTGAAGCGCTCGGTGACCTTCAGTTCCGCCGAGGCGCCGTTGAAGTTCTGACCGGGATGGTAGTTGGTCGTTTCGACCACCAGGGTGTCGCCCTCATAGCGGCCGATGGAATCGCCCATGTAGGGCCGAACGCCGTCGGTGCGGTGCTTTTCGCCAAGCCGCACCAGCCGCACGTCATTGATCATCTCAACGACCATGGCGACGGCGTCGCGGGACTGCACGATGTGGTAGTTGTTGTTGTAGAGGCCGGGCGAGGCCACGGGCCTCGCCGACATCAGGATGCAGCGCTCGGCAAGGCCGCGGGTCTCGGGATTGTCGTTGGCGCGGGCGTTGCCCGCCGCCCCGCCCTCGCCGATCTCGGCGGTCTGGCGGCCCGAATTCGCCACCCGCGCCGGCATGCGGCCGTTCAGCGGGAAGGTAATGAAGGAGGTGCGCGGCTCGCCACCGACCCGCATGACCAGGTCGCCGGGATCGGTCCAGCCGGCGTTGTAGCCGCAGGCCGTGCCACGGGAGCCGGAACGGCATTCGTCGGAACTGTCAGGCTTGAGCGCCTCGTTCTTCCAATCGGCGAACTGCTCGGCGGTGGTAACCTTGTTCTGGCGGGCGTTGCGCTCGGCGGTGGCCTGCTCGTTTTCAGCCAGCTCCTGAGGGGTCATGACCAGCCGGTCGCCGAAGGTCGCCGCCCGCTCCATGCGGGTCGTGGTGGCGTTGGACCAGACCCCGCCAAGGTCGGGCCGGCCGTCGGACAGACGCGGGACCTTATAACCCGCCTGGACCTTGGGTTTGGGGATTTCCTGAGCCGCGGCGGTAGCCGCCAGCCCCGTCACGATCAGGGACGCGCAGAAAAAGGAAGCGATCTTCATAGGCCTTCTCTCCCGTTTTTTCTTTGGAGCATACACCGTGAATCCGGAATTGGTCAGCCCTGGTTATTGGGCCTAGAACCAGGGGGCGGGCAACGGAGACGAGGATGAGTTTCTGCTTAAGACTGCTGGCGCCGCTGGCCCTGGCGGCGGCCTGCCTCAGCTCAAGCCCCGCGCTGGCCTGGGGCAACGACGGCCATCGCATAATCGCTCTGATCGCGCGGCATTACATCGACAAGGATCCGGTGCTGGCCGGGAAGATCGACGCCCTGCTGGCCGGCCCTACCGATCCCGCCCTGCAGATCCCGGGCTTTGCCGAATACGGAACGTGGGCGGACCGCTACCGGGCCTCGAGCGAGGCGCGGGGCCGCAAGAGCGAGATGTGGCACTACATCGACATCGATACGGTGAAGGGCGATCCGGCCGCGGCCTGCTTCAACAATCCGGCCCTGCCGCCGGGGGTGCTGGCCAGCGAAGGGCCGCGCGAGGACTGTATCGTCGGCAAGATCAACCAGTTCATGGCGGAACTGAGGGACCCATCTCTACCGGCCGAAGAGCGCAAGCTCGCCCTGCTGTTCCTGCTGCACTTCGTCGGCGACATCCATCAGCCGCTGCACGCCGCCGAGCGGAACGGCGACGCGGGCGGCAACGCGGTCACGGTGGTGATCGGCGACAACCCCAACGGGACATCGCTGCACAGCTATTGGGACACCGGCGTGCTCGCGCGGTTTGGCGGGCCGCCCGAGTACCTCGCCAAGGTGCTCATTGACGGAATTTCCGAGGCGGAGATCAAGTCTTGGACTCTGGGCGCTCCCAAGGACCGCGCGCTGAATTGGGCGTTGGAGTCCTTCGCGACCGCCAATCAAAGCACCTACGGAGCCTTGCCCGCGACCACCCGCAAATGCCTGGTCACGCAACGAGACGCGCCCCCGGCGGAACGGGACTGCTATCCGCTCGGTCCCGACTATGAAAACCAGGCGGGCGGCAAGGCGGCTCAGCGGCTTCAGATGGCGGGGGTCAGGCTGGCGGCCTTGCTCGCGGACGCTCTTCGGTAAGGGTCTAGCCGCCGTTCCTGCGCTCGATGCGCCACTCGCGGGCGCGGCAAAGTCCGCAAGCTTCGCCGACGAACATCTTGCCCGCCTCCTGGTCGCCCTGCAGCTTCCAGGCGAACCAGGCAGTGGTGGGCTCGAGAAAACGGCGGGGGTCCTGGATGGGGCTGAAATGGCCGGCGCCCTCGAGCGTCCCCCAGAACGCCGGCGCGTCGGTGACCCCGAAGATCAGACTCTGGGTTCTAGGCGGGGCGACATTGTCGGCGCTGCCGGAAATCAGGAACATCGGCGACGGTTTGGCATTGGGATCGGCCCTCGCCATGGACGAGCCGCCCGGCTGGATGGGCGCGGTCGCGGCGATGCGCGGGTCGGTCAGGGTGCGTAGGGCGCCCCAGGCGCCCTGGCTGTGGCCGCTGGCGCCGACCTTGGAAAAGTCGGCCCGCTGGGCGTAGGCGGTGCGGGCCTCAGCAGTCTTCGCTGCTGCCTGCGCCCTGTTCAAACAGTCGAGCATCTCGCGGCCGGAACCAGCCTGGCCGGTCTTGGCGGCGATGACGGTGAAGCCGTGGCTCGCCCAGTGGCGCAGGATGGCCACATAGCTGACCGGCTGGGCGCCCGTGCCGTTTCCCCAGAGGATGACCGGATGCTTGCGGCCACCCTCCCCCAGCTGCAGCGGCGCGAAGATGGTGCAGGGGCCGGCGTCCCAGTTGTCGATCTCGAAGGGGCCCGGCTTGGCGTAGTCAGCGGCGGCCGCTGGCAGGGCGGCGAAGAGAAGAGCGGCAAGGGCAGCGGTGGCGGAACGGATCATCACGGTCCCCTCAGGACGAGGGCGGCGGGCCGGGCGGAGTGGTTTCGAAGACCATGTGCTCGGCGTGGACGTGGTCCCAGGCGGACCTGTCGCGGCCGTAGATGTGCAGGGCGGGAGACAGGAGATTGGGATCGTCGAGGGATCCGACCGCGACCATCAGGAGCGGACCGGCGGTCTGAGAGCTGCTGAACAGCCGCGAGCCGCAGCGGCCGCAGAACCTGCGCGTCACCGTTCCGCCGGAACCGCCCGCCGACGAGAAGTCTGTGGTGGCGCCCTTCACAACCTTGACCGCGGCGGCGGGGAAGGCGCCGATGACCGAGTGGCCGCCGCCGCCGGCCCTTTGACAATCGCGACAATGACAGAACCCTGCGAAGACCGGGTCGGCGCCGATCTCGTAACGTACATCGCCGCACAGGCAGCCGCCGGTGAATTTGACCATGGGGATATCCCTCCTCGCTCGCGGTTTAAGCTTAGAGCGAAGTGGCGCGAGAATTAAACCGGCCTTCGCCGCGCGAAACATCGCTCTACCGTTCCGGCGAGGCTTGCCGTATTCCTTCGACGCCTAAGAGGGAGGAAAGATCATGCGCAGCTTTGCCATCGCCGCCGTACTCGCCACCAGCGCGCTCGCGCTTGCCGCCTGCGGGCAGAAGGACGGGGAAGCGTCCGGCGATACCGCCGCCAAGGGAGCGTCCGCCAGTGGGCCCAACCTGGGCGATCCCATGCCCAAGGCCGGTCTGTGGGAGCAGACCATGTCGGTGGGCGGCATGCAGGCGATGAGCATGAAGATCTGCCTGGACGACGCCATGGCCAAGGAGGCCATCGAGAAGGGCAACGCCTCCCAGGCGGCCAAGTGCACCAACGTCAAGCGCGCCAAACTGCCTACCGGCGGGTTCTCGATCGAGAGCACCTGCGAGGTTGGAGAGGGAGTCACCGCCAGCACCAAGGGCGTGATCACCGGCAATATGACGAGCGCCTACCGGATGGAGATGACCACCTCCGTCACTGGCCCCAACATCCCTAAAGAGGCCGCCACCCAGAAGATCGTGATGGACTCAAAGCTTCTCGGCCCCTGCCCTCCAGGCATGAATCCGGGGGTTCGCGAGACCGGCGGAATGATCATCGATCCGTCGGGAATGAAGCCTCAGAAATAGGCGTCTGCGGCCTTTTCGTCACACCCAGGCTTGAGCATGGAAATAAGACGGAACGCGACTCGGACTTAGCTGTTGATACTCCCGATGGAGGGTATCAACCGTGACCGCTGACAAACCCAGACTTTCGCTCGTAAACGAAGAAATCTACCGCCTCGACCGCAAGCCGGAGACCACCAACGAACGGGTGCGCCGGCTGCAGGCCGAAGCGCGCATGCTGGCCCGCGAACAGATTCAGGTCCTGGAACGCGCCCTGATGCACGCCGCGACCCTCGCCGAGGAAATCGCCGGCGGCGGCGACGCCTATCCTGCCGGCGTGCGCGAGCTCGCCAGCCGCATCAACGAAGACCTTCCCGCCAAGGTGCAGACCCTGCAGGCGCTGATGGAACGCATTCCCGAACCGAAGCTCTAGCCCCCCGGAACCCGTCCGGGGTGGCGGCTCCTAGATCACGTTGGCTTTGGATTGAAGCAATCCAAAGCCAAATCACGTGATCGATTTCTGACATTTGGAGCGGGTTGCGGGCGGAAAACCGCCTCGCACTTTTCCTCAGCCCGCTCTAGGCAAGGACATCCTGACTGTCGCGATGCCGCCGGAACCAGGCGACCGCGTAGCTACAGGTGGGCTGAAGTTTCAGGCCGTTTTCGCGAGCATGGTTGGCCAGGGCCTTCATCAGGCGGTCAGCGGCGCCCGTACCCCGAAGCGCGAGGGGCGCCTCGACATGGGGAATGACCAGCGCCTCGCCGCGGGAATAGTAGTCGGCAAAGGTAACCATGCCCTGCTCAGCCCACTCGAAACGGCCCTCATCGACGTTATCCGTGAACACAATCGCGCCTCATTTTCCACATCACAGGCAATATCCGATCTGCTAACACCCGCCACAATCAAAGACTTGAACGGGATTCGAGGTTCCATGCGTTACGCCCTCATCGCCACCCTGATCGGCGCGGCCGCTTTGGCGGGCTGCAACAAGGCGGCTGAGGAGCAGCAGGGCCTGACCAATTGGCAGAAGGCCCCGCCCCTGCTGGCTGGAGTCGACGAGGGCGCCAGCCAGGGCCCGGTCACCGGGCCCACCGGCTCTGCCGGCGCGCCGAGTGGCGGCCCCAACGCTTTTCCGGCCGGCGCTCCGGCGGCGCCTAGGCCTGCCGCGGCCCCGGGTACGGTTCCCGTGCGCAAGGCCGGCCTTTGGCAGACCACCACCAACAATGGCCGGGGCCCTGCCCAGACCGGGCAGCTCTGCGTCGACGAGCAGAGCGAGCTTCGGCGGGGCATTTTCGCCGCCGGCGGCGGGCGCGGCGGTCCGGGATGCGATCCCAAGATCACCAAGACCGCGACGGGCTGGACATCCACCGTCTCCTGCACCCGCGACTTTGGCGAAATGAGCATGAAGATCGCCCAGAGCCAGACTTTGACCGGCGATCTCAACAGCCGCTACCAGGTCAAGGGTACGCAGACGACGTCGGGCGGTCCGCAGGAAGACATGAACGGCACGCGCAATACCTCAGCCAGCGGGACCTACGTCGGCCCCTGCCCCGCGGGCATGAAACCCGGCGACTTCAAGGGCCCCGACGGCCAGATCCGGCCGCAAGGACAGGGCGGCGGCGGCATGGGCCGTGGTCCAGGCGGACC
>DGYN01000054.1 GCA_002398405.1 Caulobacteraceae bacterium UBA5005 | reverse complement strand
CGGATGTCTCCGGTCCAAACAGAGGGAGGGGGTAGGGGGAGGGCTTAGGGTCGTTGAGGTTAGCCGCCCCACCGCCTAAACCCCTCCCATGACCTCGCCCCCCACCCGCTATGACGCCGTCCGCGCCTCGGACGAGGTGGTGGCCAGACTGCGGGCCCGGCATCCGGACCTCATCGACCTGACCACCGGCCGCATCCTGCGCCTGCTCGAGGCGCTCGGCCGCCCCCAGGACCGCCTGCCGCCGGTGATCCATGTGGCCGGCACCAACGGCAAGGGCTCGGTGTGCGCCTATCTGCGCGCCATGGCTGAGGCGGGGGGGCTCAAGGCCCATGTGCTGACCTCGCCGCACCTGGTCCGCTTCGCCGAACGCATCCGCATCGCGGGGACGCTGATCACGGACGATCAGATGACCGGTCTCATCGACCGGGTCGAGGCCGCCAATGCCGGCGCCCCGATCAGCTTCTTCGAACTGACGACCGCCATCGCCTTGACCGCCTTCGCCGAAACCCCCGCCGATGTCGCCATTATCGAGGTGGGCCTGGGCGGCCGGTTCGACGCCTCCAATGTCTTCGAAAAGCCCGCCGCCACAGTGATCTGCGAGGTCGACTACGACCACCTGGAGATGCTGGGGTCCGACCTTTCCAAGATCGCCTGGGAAAAGGCCGGCATTCTGAGGCGCGGCGTCCCCGGTATCGTCGCCCGCCAGGCCGAGGAAGCCCGCTTCGTTATCGATCAGGAGGCGCGAAAGACCGGCGCTCCCCTGGCCGTCATGGGCGAGGACTTCGACGCCTGGGAAGAACGCGGCCGCCTCGTCGTCCAGGCCCAGGACCGGCTCCTCGACTTGCCGCTCCCCAGCCTCTTTGGCCGCCATCAGATCGCCAATGCGGGGCTGGCCGTCGCCGCGGCCCTGGCGGTCCCGCAGGTCGCCTTCGACTGCGACGGTGTCGCCAGGGCGGTCTGGCCCGCCCGCTTCCAGCGGCTCGCCGCCGGGCCGCTCGCCAAGCTCGCCGCCAGGACCGGCGCGACCCTGTGGCTGGACGGCGGCCACAATCCCCATGCCGGCCGCGCCCTTGCTGAAGCCTGCGACCGCCTGCTGACCCGCGATCCGCGGGACCTCGTCCTCATCGTCGGCATGCTCAGCCGCAAAGACCCCAAGGGCTTCCTCGACGCCTTCGCCCACCTCCAGCCCAAGGTGATCGCCACTACCTTCGCCTCCGACAATGCGCTGGCGCCGTCCGAGATCGCGGAGGCCGCCCGCGAGGCGGGCCTTGTCGTCAGCGAGGCCGCCGATGTGGAAATAGCCGTCAAAGCCGCCGTCGCCCACGGCGCCTCACCCCATGTCCTGATCTGCGGCGGCCTGCATTTCGCCGGCGACGTTCTGGCCCTGAGCCAGGAGACCTGGCCCGTCTGACTGCGCAACAAAACAAGTTTACAAAATAAACACGTTCACATACTGCTCAATCCATCGATGATGGGAGGGGCCCTATGTCCGCCGCCGAAACAGACCGACTGCATGCCCTGGACGCGGTCCGGGGAGGGGCCCTGATCCTGGGCGTCCTGTTCCACGCCACCATGAGCTACCTCCCCGGCCCGCAGATCTGGCTGGTCAAGGATCCGTCGGAAAGCCTCTTCCTGTCCGGGACCTTCTTCACCCTGCACATCTTCCGCATGACCCTGTTCTTCATCGTCGCCGGCTTCTTCGGCCGCATGATGTTCCACCGCCGGGGCGCGGGCGGGTTCATCAAGGACCGCCTCAAGCGCATCGCCATACCGTTGATCGCCTTCTGGCCGGTCTCCATGGCCGGCATCATCGCCGGCTCCATCCTAGCCTGGGTGATCGCCAATCCGGGTGTCGCGCCGCCCCCGCCGCCGCCAACACCGGCCCAGCCCCTGGGCTTTCCCCTGACCCACCTGTGGTTCCTCTATGCGCTGCTGTGGTTCTATGTCCTGACCTTGGCGGTCCGGTCCCTCATCGCCGCGATCGACAAGTCTGGCCGCCTGCGCGGTATCGCCGACGGCGTCGTCGCCTTCCTGGTGAAGAACCCGCTGGGCCTCATCGCCCTGATCGCGCCCTTCCTCACGGCGGTCTGGTTCGCGCCTGTATGGATGGCCTGGTTCGGCATCCCGACCCCCGACCAAAGCCTGATCGTCAACACCCCGGCGCTGGCCGCCTACGGAACCGCCTTCAGCTTCGGCTGGCTCCTGCAGCGCCAGATGGACCTGTTGCAGGTTTTCCAACGCCGCTGGCCCCTCTATCTCGCCGCCGCGATCCTCCTCACCGGCGTCTGCCTGTACCTCGCCGGCGCCAAGCCCGTCCTCGCTCCGGCCAAGCACGAGGCCAAAACCTACCTCTTCGCCGTCAGCTTCACCCTGGCCACCTGGACCTGGGCCTTCGGCCTCATCGGCGCGGCCATGCGCTTCCTGTCGGATGAGAGCCCGGCGCGCCGCTACGTCGCCGATGCCTCCTACTGGATCTACCTCGTCCACCTGCCGCTGGTGGTCGTGCTCCAGGCCCTCGCCGGCGCCGTCGATTGGCCCTGGTGGATCGAATACCCCCTGATCCTCGCCATCGCCTTCCCGATCATGCTCGGGACCTACGAGCTCCTGGTCCGCTATAGTTGGATCGGAGCGATTCTAAACGGCCGCCGCTTTGCGCGCCGCGCCAAACCCGCCATCCTCAAGGAGGCCTGATCGTGACCCCGGACAAAGCCACGGCCCAGGAAGACGTCGCCTTCCTCAAGAGCATCCTGTCGCCGGATCCCACCGGGGCCTGGCAGAGAACCTTCGGGAAAGTCTACGCCTTGTGGGGCGGGGGTTTCGCCATTCCGCTGCTCTTTGAGTGCGCGCGCGCGGTCGGGTTCATCACCTTGCCCAGCCTGTTCTGGCCCTTCGCCGCCTTGGTTGTCACCCTCATCCTCCTGCCGCTTACCTACTTCTGGACCAAGGGAACGGGACCCGCCGTCGGCTCAGCGGCCAAGTCGGCGAACGCCATCTTCGGCGGGGTCGGCTGGGCCAACCTTGCGGTGCTGATCGGTCTCATCTTTGCGTCGAAGCTGTTCGAGGACAACCGCATCATGATGATCCACGCGGCGGTGGTCTTCGCCTTCCAAGGCGCGGCCTGGTACGCGGTCTGGGCCCTGCGAAGGGTAGGTTGGATAGGTCTGGTTTCCGCCGGCTGGTACATCGCCGCCATCGCCTCGGCCGCCACCATGAACCAGATCAGCGTGTTCATCCCGGTGGTGACCGCCGCCATGCTCCTGCTGATGGTGGCGCCCGGCCTCTACATGATCCGCAAGGCGCGGTAAGGGACTCATGGCCGCCTTCGACATCGGCAAGCTGGACGAGGTGATCCACGGGCGGCTGCGCCTGGGGGTGATGGCCTATCTCGCCGATAACGAAGTCGCCGATTTCACCGAGCTCAAGACGGTCCTGGAAGCGACCCAGGGCAACCTCTCCATCCAGCTGCGCAAGCTGGAGGACGCCGGCTACATCACCATCGAAAAAAGCTTCCTGGGCCGAAAGCCGCTGACCCGCGCCCGCATCACCGCAGCAGGCCTGCGCGCCTTCGCCGAATATTTGAAGGCCATCGCCAAGCTGGTGACCTAACGCTTCACCAGCTCGACTCGCCGGTTCTTCGCCCGCCCGTCCTCGGTCCCATTGTCCGCGATCGGCTTGGTCTGGCCAAAGCCCTTGGGCGTCATGCGGTCCATGGCGACGCCCTGGGCCATGAGGGACCCCACCACCGCGGCGGCTCGGCCCTCCGACAGGGTCTGGTTGCGGGCCGGGGCTCCGACATTGTCGGTATGGCCCTCCACGGTGATCTTCAGCCCCGGATTGGAATTCATCAGCTTGACGATCTCGGCGATGGCGGGCGCGGCGTCCGGCTTGATCGAGGTCTTGTCGGTGTCGAAGTTGATGTAGAGGGCGATGTGGCCGGCCGTATCCAGCGCGGTCTTCATCTCCTCGGCGCCCAACAGCTTGGCGCGCGGATCCAGCGTCTTCTTCTCGACCACCGTCAGCCAGTAGTCGTTATTGTCCACCGGATAGGGGTGATAGGCCTCGACCCAGATCTCCCGGTCGGGAAGGCGGACCATATAGACCCCCATCTCGTCCTTTTCGAGCCAGTAGCGCGCCCGGTGGCGGCCGTCGGAGAACTTCAGCTTGTTGTCGGTCAGGGACTGGCCCTTGCCCTCGAAGACGGTCACCCCGCCCAGGTCCTTCACCAGCCGCTCATAGGTCTTCTGCACCTCGAAGAAGGCGGCGTCCTTGCCCTTGGCCTTGAAGCTGACCAGCCGCCCCTCCACCGGGATCAGCTTCACCCCGTCGTAGAATTCATAGCGGTCGAAATTGGCCTCCTTCAGATAGTCGACGGTCCCCGCGTCCCCGGCGCTGTTGGCCTTGGTCATCCGGGTGTAGCCGTCGATCAGCCCGAAGTAGGGCCAGGCGCCCAGGGTCGCGTTGGCGATCGGGGTCTTGGCCGGATCGAAGCCCGCAACCACGGGCCCCGCGATGGCGGCCGCTTCCGGCGCGGCGCTCGGGGCCAGTGGCGCGACCGCCGGGTTCCCGGTGGTCTGGGTCTTAGAGGTGTCCGACTTGCCGCAGGCGGCGAGGGCGGCGGCGATCAACAGGGCTGGGATCAGGTTTTTCATGCCGCCGACCCTAACCATGCCCGCCGCCGCCGCAAGCCGTTGAGCGAACGGCGTTCTCCGGCGCATCGCGATGCATTTCATGCACCCAGATGCAACGGCGGGACGTAGTCTGCCCTGACTAAAAACTTGGCCGCGGGCCGGCCATGGGCTTAGGGTGGCGGTCTCAAAAAGGCAAAAAGCCAAACCAAGAGGAAACGCCATGTCCAAAGTCACGCTGCCCCTTTTGGGCGCCGCTCTTCTGATCGCGGGATCCGCCGCCGCCCAATCCGGAGCCATCGGATCGGTTGTCCAGACCAAGCTCGGCCAGGTCCGCGGCGAGTCCATCACCGAGGTCGGCGCCACCGCCAATATCTATCGCGGCATTCCCTACGCCGCTCCGCCCACCGGCGCGAACCGCTGGCGCGGGCCGCAACCGGCCGCCTCGTGGACGGGCGTGCGAGACGCCACCAAATGGCCCAACCGCTGTCCGCAAGGCGCCAGCAGCATGGGCACCGGCGCGCCGATCAGCGAGGACTGCCTCTATCTCAACGTCGTCACGGCGGCCAAGAACGCCAACGAAAAGCGCCCGGTCTTCGTCTTCTATCACGGCGGCGGCCTGACCAGCGGCACCTCCAGCTCGACCACCTACAACCACCCCAAGCTGCCCAATCAGGGCGTCGTGGTGGTCACCGTGAACAGCCGCCTTGGCCCCTTCGGCTATTTCGCCCACCCGGCGCTCGGCAATGAGCTGGGCCAAGGCAACCAGGGCACGCTGGATATCCGCCAGTCGCTGATCTGGATCCGCGACAATATCGCGGCCTTCGGCGGCGATCCCGCCAACGTCACCATCATGGGCGAGTCCGGCGGCGGCACCAAAGTCATTTCCCAGATGGCCTCGCCCATGAGCCACGGCCTCTTCCACCGGGCCATGGTCGAAAGCGGCTCGGCGCTCGCCACCTCCCGCAACCACGTCACCCTTCAGGCCTCTCAGACCCGGGGAACCGCGCTGCAGACCGCGCTGGGCGCCGCCGACCTCGCCGCCATGCGCGCCGCCAAGTGGGAAGACGTCCTGGCCGCCGGGACCAAGTCCAACTTCGCCGCCAGCGTCGCGGTCGACGGCCGCGTCATCCCCGCCCCGGTCCGCGAGCTCTTCGAGCAAGGCAAGCAGGCCAAGGTCCCGCTGGTGGTCGGCGCCAACACCGGCGAGGCGTCCCTGCAGACCTCGGTGCCGGACATGGCCAACCTGCACAGCAAGGCGGGCAACGCGACCTACGTCTACAACTTCTCCCAGCTGGCCGCCGGCTGGCGCAAGGAGCCGGGCTGCGTCGCCTTCCACGGCCTGGAACTGGCCTATGTGTTCGGCGCGATCCCGGTCAGCCTCACCTCGCCGACCACCCTTTCCCTGGCCCGCGGCGGCGGCTGCACCGCCCGCACCCCCGCTCACGACGAGGTGGACATGAAGGTCGCCGACCAGGCCTCCAAGGTCTGGGCCCAGTTCGCCAAGACGGGCGATCCCAGCGTCCCGGGCCTTGTCACCTGGCCGAAGTACACCGAGACCAACAACGCCTACCTCGACATCGGCTCGCCGCTGACCGTCAAGCGCAACATCCAGAGCGCCTTCATCGCCCCGCCGGCCTCCGCCGGCCGCGGCGCTGCCGCTCCGGCCGCTCCGGCGGCGGGACGCGGCCGGGGTACGAACTAGGCGGGAACCTACCTCCCCCGTCGCGACGCGACGGCGGGAGGGGGACCATCCGAAGCTCTTGCGAAGGATGGTGGAGCAACCATGTTCAGGT
>DGYN01000145.1:513-14013 GCA_002398405.1 Caulobacteraceae bacterium UBA5005 | reverse complement strand
GGCCGGCCGGCGCCCAGGCGCCCGGGGCGCCAAGCGCTACGGGCGGCAGGGCGGTGTCGCCCGAGGCGCGGCCTCTGCCGTTTGATCCGAAGGCCATCGCGGGGCTTTCGGAGCGCATGCTGGTCAGCCACCACGGCAACAACTACGCCGGGGCGGTCAACCGGCTGAAGGCGATCTCGGCCCAGTTCGCGGCGATCGATCCGGCGGCGGCGCCCGGCTTCACCGTCAACGGCCTGAAGCGCGAGGAACTGATCGCCTGGAATTCGATGATCCTGCACGAGATCTATTTCTCCAGCATCGGCGCCCCCAACCGCCCCGGCGCGGCGCTGGCGAGGGCCATCGAACGGGATTTCGGCAGCGATGCGCGCTGGCGCGCCGAGTTCTCCGGCATGGGCAAGGCGCTGGGCGGGGGTTCGGGCTGGGTGCTGCTGACGTGGAGCCCGCGCGACGGCCGGCTGGTCAACCAGTGGGCCGCCGACCACACCATGACCCTGGCGGGCGGCACGCCGATCCTGGCGCTGGACATGTATGAGCACGCCTACGCCATCGACTATGGGTCGGCGGCGGCGCGCTATGTGGACGCCTTCATGGCGACGACCCGCTGGACGGCGGCGGACGCGGCGTTCGCAAGGGCGGCGGCGGGGTGACCGCGAGGCCTGAAGCGCCTTTTGCCGCGAACCGGCGTCCATTTCACCGGAAAACGCTCTAGCCGCAGGGGGCGATCTGGCCGCTGTCGAGGCCGATGCGCAGGCAGTGTTCGCGGCCGCCTTCGAGGTCGCGGACGACGAGGCTGACTTCGTTTTCGGCGTCCGCCGGGGGGTGGGCGTCTTCGATATAGGCAAGCGCGGCGGCTTCGAAGGAGCCTTCCTCGACGATGCGGGTGTGGGCGGCGTCGTCGCGGGTGTGGACGCTGAAGCGGCGGGCGGGATTGGCGGCTGGGGTCATGGGGTGGCCTCCTGGTCCATTCTCAACGCGCGTGCCCGCGAAAGGATTCAGGGCTCGAACCCCCAAGCAGCCGTAAACCCCCTGCCTCACCCGGAGGCTTCGGCGTTCGTCGCGGGAATGGCCAAATCGTTGGCCATTCCACGCCGCCGCTTCGCAGCGGCCGCTCCTCACCCCCCTACCCCCTCCCTTAGGGAGGGGATGAGAGCGCGGCGCCCGCCAAGGCGTTAGCCAGCCTTCTTCGCCCGCGACTTGGCGGCGTAGGGCAGGACGAAGAGGTAGAGGCCGCTGAACAGCAGGAGGAAGAGGGGCGGCAGGGGGGAATAGGTGACCCAGGCGGGGGGTGCTTGGAAGATCATCCAGACGAAGTTGGCGACGACCGTGGCGGTGAAGGCCATGGAGATCCAGCGGTGGGCTTGGCGGATCAGTGCGGAAAGGGTCACGGGGGCTCTCCTTGCGATCTGAGCGGAGGCCCCCCGGAACAAGTCCGGGGGTGACGTTTAGCGCCGCTGGTAGCCGAGGGTGCTTTTGACGACGTATTCGAACTCCTGGCGAAGGTCGTCGTGGGGTTGCTGGACGAAGTAGACGCCGACGAGGTCGTTTCTGGGGTCGGACCAGGTCATGGTGCCGTAGGCGCCGCCCCAGCCGAAGCCGCCGACATCGCGGCCGCAGCCGCAGAGGTCGGGGTCCAGGACGGTGCGGACCTGGACGCCGAAGCCGGTGCCTTCCGTCGTGCCGCCGATGCCCTTGTAAAGATCGCCCACCAGGTTGGAGCGCATGAGGCGGACGGTGCGGGGCTTTAGGACCCGCTTGCCGTGGATGGTCCCCTCGTTGAGCAGCATGGTCTCGAACATCAGATAGTCGTGGGCGGTGGACTGCAGGCCAAAGCCGCCGGCCATGTAGGTGGTCTTGGGGTTGCCGGGGGCGGTGCGGGCGCGAACCCAGGCGTTGTTGGTCCGCTCATAGCGGGGGACGACGCGGGCGCGTTGGGCGTCGGTGAGGTTGTGGCCGGTGTCGATCATGCCGCAGGGCTCGAAGATGCGCTCCTTGATGTAGCGGTCGAAGGGCACGCCCGAGGTGATCTCGACCACGCGGGCGAGGATGTCGGGACCGATGGAGGCCGAGTAGGCCCAGCGGGTTCCGGGCTGGAAGTCGAGGACGACGTTCTTGCAGAGGGGGATGACGGCTTCGAGCGTGTTGGGGACGCCGTCGGGGCGGGTCGGCGCTGTATTGAGGCCCGAGGTGTGGGTGGCGAGGTCCTTGATGGTGATCTCGCGCGCCTGGGGCTCGAGGTTGGAGGCGGGGTCGACCTGGCCGCGGGCGGGGCGCGGGGCGCCGGCTTTTCGGACCTGGAGGGTTTTCAGTTCGGGGATGAACTTGGAGATCTTGTCGTCGAGGGAGACCTTGCCCTCTTCGATCTGCTGCAGGAGGGCGACGCCGCACACCGGCTTGGTCGAGGACATCATGACCATCAGGGCGTCGGTGGGCATTTTTGTGCCCGCCTCGCGGTCGAAGAGGCCGTGGGCCTGGAAGTGGACGAGCTTGTTCCTGCGGGCGACGGCGGTGACGGCGCCGGTGAGGCGGTTGGTGTCGATCTGGCGCTTGATGAACTTGTCGATGCGGCCGTCGATGTCGGAGGCGACATCAACGCTGGGCGGCGGGGCGGCGGGAAGGCCGCGGACCATCGGCATGGGCGCGGCGGGCGGCGGCGGCGGCGGTTCGCGCTGGGCGAAGGCGGGCATGGCGAAGGCGGCGGCGCCGGAGCCGAGGATCAGGCCGCGGCGGTCGAACTGGATGGTCATATGTGTTTCCCCCATGGGCGCATTGATTGCGCCTTGTTGTTGCGCGGGCACTTTGGACCGGGAGTGGGGATGTGTGAAGCGGGGGACATGTACCAAAGGTGCGTGTCCCCAGACGGTCTTGGCCGAGAGACCGGTCTATGCCTCGGCCCTGGCTGAGTGAGGGGACACGTACCGAAGGTACGTGTCCCCGCCCCTAGCCCAGTTCCTTGGCGCGGTTGATGGCGGCGGCGACGGCCTGTGGGAGGAGTTTGGGAAAGCCCTCATCGCCCATGAGGACGGCGAGCGCCGCGGCGGTGGTGCCGCCGGGGGAAGTGACCTGGCGGCGGAGTTCGGCGGGGTCCTCGCCGCTCTGCTCCATCAGGGCGGCGGCGGAGGTGATGGTTTTGCGGGCCAGGGTCTGGGCGGCGGCGGGGGAGAGGCCCGCGGCGGCGGCGGCGGCCTCCAGGGCCTCGATAAAGGCGTAGAGGTAGGCGGGGGCTGAGCCGGAGACGGCGGTGGCGGCGTCCATCAGGTCTTCGCTCGGCAGGTCGACGGTGGCGGCGACGGGGTCGAAGAGGGCGTGGGCGACGGCGCGGGCGGCGTCGTCATCGGCGTAGATGGAGGCGACGCCCTTGCCTATCGCGACCCCGGTGGTGGGCATGACGCGGACGACGGGCCGGCCCTTGGCGGCGGCGGCGATGTCGGAGAGGCGCACGCCCGCGGCGATGGAGACGATGGTCGCGCGGGGGGCCAGCAGGGGTTCGATAGCCGCGAAGGCCTCGCGCCAGACCTGGGGTTTGACGCCGAGGAGCACGGTGTTGGCGGCGGCGAGCGCGCTGTCCGGGGGGTTCAGGGCGCCGACGGCCCTGGCTTCCTCGGAGGGGTTGGGGTCGCGGGCCATCAGGTCGGCGGCCGCGAAGGCGCGTGCGTCCAGCCAGCCCTTGACCAGGGCGCCGCCCATGCGGCCCGCGCCGAGGAGGAGGATGGGGGTGGTCATGGGTTCGCTCATGAGCGGAAATTTCGCAAAGGTCCAGCACGCTTACCGTCACCCCCGGACTTGTTCCGGGGGCCGGAGGATGGCCCAGGCTGTGCGGTGGCCCTGTATCTCGATCTGAGCGGCGGACCGTCCGGCCCCCGGAACAAGTCCGGGGGTGACGGGAGGGGTGACGCTTCTAGGCCTGACCCACCGTCTCGAAAAGGCAGGCGGCCATGGCGTCCTTGGGGGACTTGCCGCCGGTGACCAGGAAGCTGAAGGCCGGGTAGAAGCGGTCGGCGGCTTCCATGGCGGCGTCGATCATGGCGGCGGTCTGGGCGGGGGTGGGCCGGTCGCCCTCCGGCAGGGGAAGGGCGTGGCGGAAGATCAGTTCGCTGTCCTCGGCCCAGACCTCGAAATGGCCCATCCAGACGCGCTGGTTGACCAGGCTGAGGAGCTCATGGATCGCGGGCTGGGTCTTCAGTTCCAGGGGCAGGTCGAGCGCCAGGCAGAGCTGCAGGCAGGCCGCCTCTTCGCGCCAGGAGAACCACAGCTCGTATTCTTTCCAGTCGCCGGTCAGGGAGAAGGCGAGGCCCTCGTCGTCGGTCCGGTCAAAGGGCAGGTTTTCGGCGGCCAGGACGTGTTCGACGACATCCAGAGGATTGGCTGCGAGAAGGCCTTCGTCTTCCGCGAGCGGGAAATCCATGTTGCGGCCCCTTGATGGTCGCGACGGCCCCGTCGGAGTCGCTAACCATGCGCTAACCCTAAGCTGCTTCGCGGGGTTCGTCACAACGCCTTTCTTGCGCTGAGCGAAATTAACTCGCGCGTTTGGCGCCCTTGCCGGGGGCCGCCTTGTTTTTGGGCGCTGCGGCGGGTTTGGCTGAAGCGGGCTTGAGGGCCGCGACCTCGGCGCGAAGGGCGGCGATTTCGGCCTTGAGCGCGTCGAGTTCATCGCGCCGGACCAGATCGAACTCGGCGACGAGCCGGTCGCCCTGGGCGCGGAAGGCGGTCTTGGCCTCTTCGCCCGCGGCCTGGGCAAGGCCCATGGCGGCCGTGGTGATCTTGGCCAGTTCGTCCATCAGGGGGGCTTTGGTGTGCATGGGTCTTTATATGGGGAAGGCGGCGGGATTCACTAGTCGTCGTCATGCACCTTGTGGATGTCGGAGTCCTTGGTCTCGAGCAACAGCCAGACGGAGATCAGGGTCAGGACCGAGGCGGCGGCGATATAGACCGACACCCAGATGATGCCAAAGTCGGTCCACAGCTTGACCGCGACCAGCGGGGCGAAGGCGCCGCCGAGGATGGCGCCGACCTGGTAGCCGAGCGAGGCGCCGGAATAGCGGACCTTGGTGCGGAAAAGTTCGGTGAAGAAGGCCGCCTGCGGGCCGTACTGCAGGCCGAGCGTCACCAGGCCGCCGGTCACCCCCAAGATGATGAGCGGCAGGCTCTTGGTCTGCAGCAGGGGGAACATGATGAAGGCCCACACGCCCGTGAGCACCGCGCCGGCCATGAAGATCCCCCGCCGGCCGTGGCGGTCCGAGAAGGACGAGGCCCAGAACTGGGCCGGGATCTGGATCACCGAGCCGACCAGGATGGCGATCAGCATGGTGTTGCGGGTCAGGCCCAGGCCGTCCGGACTGGTCCCATAGGCGATGATGAAGGCCACCAGGATGTAGAAGGAGACCTGGATGGAGAGGAAGGCCCCCGCCGCCAGGAGGATGCGGGTGGGATAGAGGCGGATGACCTCAAGGATGGGGGAGCGTTGCGGCGCGACAGGTTCGCCCGCTGCGGCCTTGGCTTTCTTGGCGGCTTCGAGGGCCTTGAAGGCCGGGGTGTCTTCGAGGTGGAGCTGGACGTAGATGCTGATCAGGATGAGGACCGCGCTGGCCAGGAACGGCAGGCGCCAGCCCCAGCTCATGAACTGGTCGTCCGGCAGGGCCTGGCTGACGCCTAAGAAGGCGAGGTTGGCGAGGATCACCCCGACCGGCGCTCCGGATTGGGCGAAGGCGCCGTAGAAGCCGCGCTTTTCCGGCGGTGCGTTTTCGGTGACCAGGAGGGTCGCCCCGCCCCACTGGCCGCCTATGGCCAGGCCCTGAACAAAGCGCAGGACGATCAGCATGATGGGCGCCGCCGCGCCGATGGCGCCGTAGGTGGGCAACAGGCCGATCAGGGTGGTGCCGACGCCCATCATCAGAAGGGCGACGACCAGCGCCTTCTTGCGCCCGTGCTTATCGCCGAAGTGGCCGAAGATCAGGCCGCCGAGGGGTCGGGCGAGGAAGCCCACCGCGAAGGTGCTGAAGGAGGCGATGAGGGCGACGACCGGCGGCAGGTCCTTGGGGAAGAAGGCTGTCGGAAAGACCAGGGCCGCGGCGGTGCCGTAGAGGAAGAAGTCGTACCACTCGATGCTGGAGCCGGCGAGCGCGGTCAGCGCCACCTTGCGCATGCTTTTCTGATCGGCCTTGGCCGTTTGCGTCGCCATGATTTTTCCTTGCCTAGGCCGCGCGCTTGCCGCGCCGCGCCACATCGAAGAGACCGGCGACGGCCACGATGGAGAACAGCAGCAGGAGGATGCTGCGGATCAGTCCGTTGAGGGTCTTTGGGACCAGGGTCTCGCCGGTGAGGACCGCGCCGACGCCAGCAATATCGCGGGTCAGGGGCTCGCCGAACAGGAGGGCCTCGGCCAGCAGGATGACCGCGATGGCGCCGAAGCCGACCAGCAGCTTGACCACCATGGCGTTGCGGGCGACGGCGGCCTCGTTCGGGGCGCCGTTCTTTTCTTCGCGCTTGAGGGCCCAGGCTTCGACCGACAGGGCGGCGACGCTGGCGACGTAGAAGGGGATCAGCCAGTAGAGGGCCTGTTGCAGACCGCCGGCGATGGCCGGCTTGCAGGCCTCGGCCGCCGAGGCGCCCGCCGCGCGGCAGGCCTCCAGGGTAAGGTTGGCGTTCGCCAGAGCTCCGGTCGCGAAGTTGTCGGACAGGATGCCGATCATGGTCGGCCCGCCGCCCAGGCCTATGAGGTTGAGGACGAGCAACAGCAGGGCGCCGGCCATGGTCCGCTGTCCGGGCCGGACCGAGTTCTGAACCACCGCCAGGGCGGGGGCGAGGTAGAAGATGTTGAGGAAGGTAGGGATGGCGAGCGCCGCCATCGATCCGGCCCAGCCTTCCATCCAGACGAACAGCCAGTGGCCGGGGATGGAGAGGGCCAGGGCGGCCCCGGGGACGAGGGCGAACCACACCTTGCTGCGGCGGGAGAGCTTGTCGACCAGGACGCCGGAGAGCCAGGTGCCCAGGCCCATGGAGACCGCCAGCATCAGGGAATAGTAGATGCGGATCTCGCCAAGGTCGGCGCCCTTGACCCGCTGCAGGAAGGGAGAGGTCCAGTTGAGCACCGCATAGCCGACGAAGGCGGCGAGGCCGCAGCCAAGCGCGGTGGTCAGCAGCACCGGCCGGCCGAAGAACTGGTTGATAGTGGCGCTGAAGGATTCCTTCGCCAGCGGCAGGCTGGGGGCTTCCTCCATGTGAATGTCGATTTTCTGATCCATGGCGCCGCGCTTGGGCTCGCGCACGGTGAGCACGAGCGCGATCGAGGCGGCCATCCCGGCGACGCCGATGACGATGAAGGCCATGCGCCAGTCATAGGCCTCGGCGATGGTGGGGCCGAAGAAGGCGCCCAACGCCATGCCGAAGGGGACGCCCAGGGAGAAGATGGCGAGGGCCGCGCCGCGCATGTGGGCGGGGAAATAGTCCGAGACGATGGAATAGGAGGGCGGCGCGCCGGCCGCCTCGCCGACCCCGACGCCCATCCGCGCGACCGCCATCATCGGGAAGGAATTGGCCTTGCCGCACAGGAGGGTGAAGAGGCTCCAGAGGAAACAGCCCGCCGCGAGAATGCGCACCCGAATCGTCCGGTCCGCCAGCCATCCGGCGGCGACGCCAAGGATGGTGTAGAAGAGGGCGAAGAACAGGCCCGTCATCAGACCAAGCTGGGTGTCGCTGAGCTTCAGGTCGGCCTTGATCTGCTCGCCCAGCACGCTCATCAGCTGCCGGTCCATGAAATTGAAGATGTAGACGAAGCACAGCATGAACAGCACGAACCAGCTGTAGCCGGTGACCTTGGGTTGCTGCGCGGCGGCCGTGCCGGCCGCGGCTGTTCCTGTGGCGGTAGCCATGACTCTTGTTTCCCCACTGCGCCGGGCAGCCTTGTTTAAAGGCAGGCCGCCTCTGGCGTTCAAACGACTGTTCCATATCCCGCACGGCTTGGCGAGAGGGGTGGGCCAGCGGAGCTTCGCAGCGGCGAAAACGCCTGCTATCAACCGGTCATGATCTTTCCTGATTTCGATCCCATCATCTTCCAGATCGGCCCCGTCGCCATCCGCTGGTACGCGCTGGCCTATGTCGCCGGCATCGCGCTGGGCTGGTGGTACGCCATGCGGCTTTCGCGCAACGAAGCCCTGTGGGGAAAGCGGTTCCCGGTGGCGACCAAGGATCAGGTCGAGGACCTGGTGCTGTGGGTGACCTTCGGGATCATCGTCGGCGGGCGGCTCGGCTACATGATCTTCTACGACACCGCGGCGATCTGGGAGCGGCCCTTCGAGATCATCAAGATCTGGAAGGGCGGGATGAGTTTCCACGGCGGGCTGATCGGGGTGATCCTCGCCTATCTGCTGGTCGCCAAACTGCACAAGATCGATTTGCTGAAGATCGCCGATCTGGCGGCGCCGGCCATTCCGATCGGCCTGTTCTTCGGCCGCCTGGCCAATTTCGTGAACGCCGAGCTGTGGGGCCGCGAGACCTATGCCCCCTGGGGCGTGGTGTTCTGCAACGACACCATCCGCGAGAACTCCGGCGGCATCTGCCCGGCGGGGGAAGGGATGCGCCACCCAAGCCAGCTTTATGAGGCGGGGCTGGAGGGGATCGTGCTGCTCGCCGTCCTTTGGGTGGCGGTCTATCAGTTCGGCATCCTGAAGCGGCGGGGCGCGGCGGCGGGACTTTTCCTGGCCGGCTATGGCCTCTTCCGGATGCTGATCGAGACCGTGCGCGAGCCGGACCAGAACCTCGCGGGGTGGCCCTTCGGCCTGACCATGGGGATGGTGCTGTCCTTGCCCATGCTCCTCGGCGGCATCTATCTGCTGATCCGTTCGCGCGGCCCCAAGGGCGAGGCCGAGGCGGAACGCCGGCCGCTCACCGAAGCGCCCAAGGGTCAGGCCGAGGCGGTCGCCCTGGCCGGCGACGAAGGCGGCCTGGCTATGGCGGTGGAAACACCCGCCAAGAAGCCCGCGGCAAAGGCGGGTAAGGCCAAGCCGAAATCGAAGCTGGTGGAATGAGTCTCAAGGATCGGCTCGCCGCGCGTATTGCGGCTGAAGGCCCCATCAGCGTCGCGGACTATATGCACGCCTGCCTGCTTGATCCCGAGGAGGGCTATTACGCGACGCGCCCGGACCTTGGGGAAAAGGGCGACTTCATCACCGCGCCGCTGATCTCGCAGATGTTCGGCGAGTTGATCGGGCTCTGGGCGGTGGAGACCTGGCGCAGCCTCGGATCGCCCTCCCCCTTCCGCCTGGTCGAAGCGGGCCCGGGGGACGGGACGCTGATGAGTGATATCCTGCGGGCCGCGCGCCTGGTCCCGGAGTTCATCGAGGCCGCGGATCTTTGGCTGATCGAGCTTTCCGAGCCCCTGATCCACCGGCAGATGGGCACGCTGGCGACAGCTCCGCTGACCCCCCGCTGGGCGCCGTCGATCGGCGATGTGGAGGCCGGGGCGCCGGTGATCCTGATCGCCAACGAGCTGTTGGACTGCATGCCGGCCCGCCAGTTCGTGCAAAGCGGCGAGGGCTGGGCCGAGCGGATGGTCGGCCTGGATGGGGCGGGCCATCTCGCCTTCCAGCTGACCGATCCGGAGGCCGAGGGCGGCGTCGTCCTGGAGGTTTCCGCCGCCCAGGAAGCCTTCGCGACCGAGCTTGCGCAGATCATCGCGGGAGAGACGGGCGCGGCCCTGCTGATCGATTATGGCCGGTCCGAACCCGGGTTCGGCGACACCTTCCAGGCCCTGTCCCACCACGCCAAGGTCGATCCCCTGGCGGCGCCGGGCGAGGCTGACCTGACGGTCCATGCGGACTTCCCTGCCGTGCTGGCGGCGGCGGAGGCGCAGGGCTGCGCGGTGGCGATCGCGCCGCAGGGGCTTTTCCTGTTGCGGCTGGGCATCGAATACCGGGCGGCCGCCCTGGCGCGGGCCAAGCCCGAGCGGGGCGAGATCCTCGAGCGGCAGCTGAAACGGCTGATCGCGCCCGATCAGATGGGCGAGCTCTTCAAGGCCGCCTGCATCTATTATCCTGGCAATCCGGTTCCCCCCGGATTCGAGGATCTGGAATGAAGATCATCACCTCGCCCTTGCTGTCGGAGCTGAAGGGGGTTCGCCACGCCTTCTTCACCCGGCACGGCGGGGTGTCGCGGGGGATCTATTCGAGCCTCAACGCCGGGCTGGGATCAAAGGACGATGAGGGCGATGTGCTGGAAAACCGCGCCCGCTGCGCGGCGGAGTTCGCGGTAGGCCCGCAGAGCCTGATCACCTGCTACCAGATTCATTCGGCCATCGCCCACACGGTGAACCGCCCCGTCGATGGAGAGCGGCCACAGGGGGACGCGGTGGTGACCGGCGTTCCCGGCCTGATCTGCGGAGCGTTGGCCGCGGATTGCGCGCCGGTTCTGATCGCCGACCCGGAGGCGCGGGTAATCGCCTCGGCGCACGCCGGCTGGGGCGGCGCCCTGGGGGGCGTGGTGGAGGCGGCGGTGACCGCCATGATCAAGCTGGGCGCCCAGCCCCGGCGGATGGCGGCGGCCATCGGACCCTGCATCGGACCCAATTCCTATGAGGTGGGCCTGGAGTACCTGGACCGCTTCATTGCCGCCGATCCGGAGAACGACCGGTTTTTCCGGCCGGGAGCCTTTGCCGGCAAGCGGATGTTCGACCTGCCCGCCTATGTGCTTTCCCGCCTGGAGGCGGCCGGGGTGCCGCAGGCCGAGTGGACCGGGCACGACACCTGCGCTGACGAGCAGTTCTTCTCCAACCGCCGCGCCCTGCACCGGGGGGAGCCGGACTATGGGCGGCTCCTGTCGGGGATCATGCTGGTATGAGGTTCGAGCCCAAGACCCTCCACAAGGCCCTCGACGCGCACCGCACGGCGCGCCACATGACCTGGGAGCAGGTCGCGAGCGATCTCCACATCGAATTGGAAGCGATCGAGGCGCTGGAGGAAAAGGGCGGGCTTGAGACCGACGACATCCTGCAGATGACGCGGTGGCTGGGCCTCAACATCGAAAGCTTCATCGGCGAGGGCAAGGACCCTATGCCGGGGCCCCATCCCGAGGACTGGCGGTCCACCGGGCGGGTCCTGCGGTTCGACACCAAGGCCCTGTTCGAGGCGGTGGACAAGAAGCGGCGCGCCAAGGACCTGTCGTGGCAGGAAGCAGCCGTCCAGATCGGGACGGTAAAGGTGGACGCGGGGATGCTGCTGCGGCTGGTGAAGACCGGCCGGATCGACGTCTACGCCATGCTGGGCATCGTCGCCTGGCTGCGCGAGAAGACGACGAAGTTCACGCGGCTGACGCCGGGCTAAAGGAGCTAAAATGTTGTGGCAAAAAGAGTTTTGCCACATCGCCGCGGTGGCGCGAAGTGCTTTTCCGGTGACAATAGTCAGGTGCGCCCTATGGCGCATGGCTCTTTGTACAGGAAGCAAAATGGCTGCACCAAATTCAGTTCGGGGCCTACTGGCCGGCGTCGATCCCCAAACTTTGAAAAAAGAACTCCTATCGGGTTCCGTGGAGGGCGCTGTCGTTCCGGGACTTAGAGGCGTGATGGACGCCAATATCCGAAATCCTGCGGTCAATGACTACGCCAGGGGGAACGGTTTCTCGAACACGCAATGGGATCGGTTCGACGCCGCGCAAAAGCAGGCCGCCATGGCGCATCTCGGAGCCGCGCTGCGTCTGGGCTTCGCCAGCAAGGCTATGGCCGAGGGCCACCCTCTGAATGACTACGAGAAGAAAACGGTCGAGGACTTCAAGGCGGTCTTTGGACGCAATAGCGCGACCGCTGAACATATGAGCATCGCGGCGGATCGGTTCGGCAAGGCGCGGCGGGTGCTGGCCGAAGACACCAATCACGTGGCCCACGGCTATGACGCGAAGGCCTACGATGCACTCGATCGGACCGGTCCAGACAGCTTCATGTCAGTCGACCCAAGGGATCGAACCCAGATGCGCGTCAACCTTGATGCTGCTGACTTCGGCAAGGACGACAAGCTGCTATGGGGGGTGGCCCATGAGCCCTTCCATTCCCAGCTGATCGCTCTTCGCGACGCACAGGGCCTCAGCGATGAGCGCAAGTTGGTCGGGGCCTACAAATACGCAGGCAAACCCGAGAACAATCAGGCATACTTTGATTTGATCCGGCGCTCGTCTCAGGCAACACGCGACAGCCCGGAGCACCACACCGCCTACGCTATCGAAAAGGCCAGGGGACTAAGGAAGTGAGGCCTTCACAGGGCGTGATCGTCGTCGTGACGCTCCTTCTCGTAGGATGTTTGAGTCCTCGCGACCGGCTACAGCGCCAAACAGCCCTGTCGATTGAGCAGGATTTCCCGGGACAACGCTTTCGGCTCGCCCTTGCCAACCGTGGTCCCAAGCCTGTCTGTGTGTCGCAGGACCATTGGCCGTTCGACGAGGGTTATATCTCAGCCGACGGCAACGGAGCGGAATGGGATCCGAAGATCATTGAGGGAGACAAGGTCTACGAGCCCTTATGGATCGACGGCAGTCATTGCTCGCAACGTTGTGGCTATCGGATCGAGCCGGGAGAAACCTTGCGGGGATCCATACTTTTCGACCAGTTCGAGACGGGCGATTTCTCGAAACCTAATCCCGACCGCAGGCTCCAATTCAGGGTAAGAGTCGGGAGGTGCGACGTGCCGAGGGGGCCCGAGGATGCTCCAAAGAGCGTCGCCGAAAATGACGCGGAGATTGCTGTTGAAGAGGCCCGGCGCGCAGAGAAGGCGCGTAACGAGCTCCCCTAACCAGGTTCAGCGCCGATAAGGTTTCGCACCCGCCGAGTCGCTGCTAGAAGCTCGCCCAACGACGTGGGACCCAAGAATCGATGAAGCTGCTCGCCGGCAACTCAAACCGCACCCTGGCCCAGGCGATCGGCGACTATCTCGATCTTCCCCTGACCCAGGCCCAGGTCCGCCGTTTCGCCGACAACGAGGTCTTCGTGGTCGTCGAGGAGAACGTGCGCGGCGAGGATGTGTTCGTCATCCAGTCGACCTCGTACCCGGCCAACGACAATCTGATGGAGCTGTTGATCTGTATCGATGCGCTGAAGCGCGCGTCGGCGAAACGGATCACGGCGGTAATGCCCTATTTCGGCTACGCCCGGCAGGACCGGAAGACCGGCGGCAGGACGCCGATTTCCGCCAAGCTGGTGGCCAATATCATTACCCGCGCGGGCGCCGACCGGGTCCTGACCATGGACCTGCACGCCGGGCAGATTCAGGGGTTTTTCGACATCCCCACCGATAACCTTTTGGCGACGCCGGTGCTGGCCGACGACATCAAGCGGCACTATCCGAAATCCCGCGAGCTGATGATCGTCTCGCCGGACGTCGGCGGGGTGGTGCGGGCCCGGGCCCTTGCCAAGCGGCTGGATGCGGACCTGGCCATTGTCGACAAGCGCCGCTCGGGGCCAGGCGAGAGCGAGGTGATGAACATCATCGGCGATGTCGCGGGCCGCCGCTGCATCCTGTTCGACGACAT